>JANMMJ010000067.1:0-7644 GCA_031373255.1 Hyphomicrobiales bacterium | reverse complement strand
CCCGCCAGCACATCGGAATGGCCGTTGAGATATTTGGTGGCGGAATGGAACACGATATCGGCGCCGAGCAGCAGCGGCCTCGTAGTGACCGCCGCCGTAGCCGTGGCATCGACAGCGAGGATGGCGCCGACTGCGTGCGTGGCCTGCGCCGCCGCAGCGATGTCGATCACATCCCATGTCGGATTGAGCGGGGTCTCTATCCAGACAATGTCGGTTTCGGGACACAGCGCCGCCGCAAGGCTTCCCGCCACCACCGGATCGAACAGTGTCAGCGCGATGCGGCCGAGCGAGGCCAGACGCTGCAGCCAGTCGCGCGTGCCATAATACATGACCGTGGGCGCCACCACATGGGCGCCGTGCGGCACCGTTTCGAACAGCGTGGTGATCGCCGCCATGCCGGATGCGAACAGCAGGGCCGCCTCGCCCTGCTCCAGTGCGGCCACGGCATTCTCGGCATGCCACAAGGTCGGGCCGCCATTGCGCTGGTAATTCTCCTTCAGCTTCGGCTGGTAGGATTCATCGCGCGCATAGGTCGTGGACATATAGATCGGCGGGACCACTGCACCGGTTGCCTCGTCGGTGCTCCTCAATGCGTGGGCCGCGATGGTCTCGGGGCGAAGACTGCTGTTAGACATGCTGCCCGCCGTTGATATGAAGTTCGGCACCGTTCACATAGCTCGAGGCTTCGGTGCAGAGGAAATAGATGGCGCGCGCCACTTCCTCCGGCTGGCCGAGCCTTCTCTGCGGGATCTGCGGAATGATCTTCTCGGTGCCGGGCGAGAGGATCGAGGTTTCGATCTCGCCCGGTGAAATCGCGTTCACCCGGACATCGCGCGGGCCGAAATCCGCCGCCATCTCGCGGGTGAGGGCGGCGAGGGCCGCCTTCGATGTCGAGTACGCCGTGCCGGCGAAGGGATGAACCCGCGATCCGGCAATCGAAGTCACGTTCACCACAGCCCCCTTGGCTGCTTCGAGTTCCGCCATGAGGCCGCGCGCCAGCATCACGGGCGCGAAAAAATTGATCTGGAACACCTTCTGCCAATCGACGTGGTCCGTCTCAATGGAATTGAGCCGCCCGCCATCCGGCTTCTTGGGACTGATGGCCGCGTTGTTGACCAGGGCATGCAGCTTCGAGCCCTGGGCTTTCAGCTTTTCGCGCATCAGGGCAATGGCGGCGGTGGTGTCCTCCCAGGATGCAAGATCGACGACGATATGATCCTCGGGCCCCGCGTCCCACGGGCAATCCTCCGGAAAGGGGTGCCTGGAACAGGTGATCACGCGCCAACCCGCTGTCGAGAAACGCTTCACCGTCGCATGGCCGATGCCACGCGAAGCGCCGGTGAGAATGAGGGTTTTCCGTTCTGAATCCTGAGTCTGCGTCATGGCCCATGGCTATAGGCGATTGCCGCCCAACAAGAAAGTGCGGGAGGCACATGACGGCCCCCTCGTCCATACTTCCGCCTTGCTGCTGCGTCATGGTTTGAGCGTTGGGACGGCGTCTCAAGAAAGGAGCGATCCATGGCAAATTCAAGCACCAAGGCAGGCATGGCAGGGGTATGGATTGGCGGCATCGTGGTTGTGCTTGCCGTCGTCGGCTGGATGGCCGGCTGGTTTGGCGGAACGAACATGCCGCAAACCGCTACCGAGGGATCTGGAGCTACAACAGGTCAGCCGGCGACGACCGGTACGACCGAACCACCGGCCGCCACGGGTACGACCGGTGAAACACAGCCGCCAGCGGCAGGAACGACGACCAACACGACGCAATAATCCAGGCGCGGCAGAAGCCGCTACTCAAGGGTAGAGTCTGGCCTTGCTCCATCCGGCGTCCTGCGAAGGGCGGCGGAACACGACGCGATCGTGCAAGCGGAACGGGCGGTCGTGCCAGAACTCGATGCTCACCGGGAGGATGCGAAAGCCCGACCATTGCGGCGGCCGCGGCACCTCGCCTATGGCATATTTGAGCGCATACCCCGCTACCGCCGCCTCAAGTTCGAAGCGGCCCTGCAACGGGCGTGACTGCTGCGAAGCCCAGGCGCCGATGCGGCTGTCCCTCGGGCGCGAACTGAAATAGGCATCTGCTTCCCCTTCGGTGACGCTTTCGACCGGTCCCCGCACCCGCACCTGGCGGCGCAAGCTCTTCCAGTGAAAACACAGGGCGGCCTTCTTCGTGCCGAGGATCTCCTGGCCCTTCTGGCTTTCATAGTTGGTGTAGAAAACAAAGCCGCGCTGGTCGAAACCCTTGAGCAGCACCATGCGGATGTTGGGCAGGCCTTCCTCGTCAACCGTCGCCAGCGCCATGGCATTGGGATCGTTGGGTTCGGATTTTTCCGCGTCCTTCAGCCAATCGGCGAAAAGTGAAAACGGATCGTCGCGTTCGGTGAAACCGATCGATGCCGTCAATGTCCCGAGATCGCTGCGCGCCATTCTGTCCGCCTCTTTCCTTGCACCCCGGATTGTGCCAGAAAGCGCCCAGCAACGCAAACCAGCACCCGAAGTCTCAAGGAAAATTATGAGCGATACCAAAGCCTTAATGGCAGGCAAGCGCGGGCTTATCATGGGCGTGGCAAATAACCGCTCGATTGCCTGGGGGATTTCGCAGGCCTGCCACCGGCACGGGGCCGAACTCGCCTTCACCTACCAGGGCGATGCGCTGAAGAAACGGGTGGAGCCGCTCGCCGCCAGCCTGGGCTCGAAGATCGTGGTTCCCTGCGATGTCACCGATGCGGGATCGCTCGATGCAGCCTTCGCCGCAATCGAAAAAACCTGGGGCGGACTCGATTTCGTGGTGCACGCCATCGCATTCTCGGACAAGGACCAGCTCACCGGGCGCTATGTCGACACCACGTCCGACAATTTCAACAAGACGCTCAACATCTCGTGCTTCAGCTTCACCGCCGTGGCACAGCGCGCCGAAAAACTGATGAACAATGGCGGTTCGCTGCTCACCCTCACCTACTACGGCGCCGAGAAATGGATGCCGCACTACAATGTCATGGGCGTTGCCAAGGCGGCACTCGAAGCCTCGGTGCGCTACATGGCGGCCGATCTTGGCCCCCGCAACATTCGGGTCAATGCCATCTCGGCCGGCCCGATCAAGACGCTGGCCGCCTCGGGCATCGGCGACTTCCGCTATATCCTCAAGTGGAACGAGTATAACTCGCCGTTGCGCCGCACTGTCACCACCGATGAGGTTGGCGACAGCGGACTTTACCTGCTCTCGGACCTGGGCCGCGCCGTGACCGGAGAAATCCTGCATGTCGATGCCGGCTATCATATCGTCGGCATGAAGAACCCGGATGCGCCCGACATCACCGTCACCAGCAGCGGCGACAATTCGACCGGTGATTGAGCCCAATCCGCCGATCTATTTCGTACGTCATGGCGAGACCGACTGGAATCGCGAACACCGCATCCAGGGCCACACCGACATTCCGCTCAACGATCTCGGCCATGACCAGGCGCGGAACATCGCGCGCGGCCTCAAGGATTTTCTCGGCAATACCCGGATCGACCGCTTCATCGTCAGTCCGCTCACCCGTGCGCGCCAGACCATGGGCTACGTGGCGCGCGCCTTCGACCTGCCCGAAGCCCGCGTCGATATTCAGCCGCCGATGATCGAACTCGGTTTCGGTGTCTGGGAAGGTCGGCACTTCGGAGAATTGAAAAACCACAAATCATATCCAGCCGACCTTGTGGAGCGCTACAGGTGGCGGCCCGAGCGCGGCGAAAGCTATGCCGATGGCCACGAGCGGCTCAAGCAATGGATCGGGCGCATCGACGGGCCAACCGTCATCGTCGCGCATGGCGCGATCGGGCGCTGCCTGATCGGGCTTGTCTCAGATATCCCGGTCAGCCGGATGATCACCGCCAATACACCGCAAGGCTATTTCTGCCGCCTGCAGAACGGCATGATCGACTGGTTTGACGCGGACGGGAACCGGGCCTAATCATCGGCCATGTCCTACAACAGCTTCGGCCACATGTTCCGCATGACCACCTTTGGCGAAAGCCACGGCGTTGCCATCGGCTGCATCGTCGATGGCTGCCCGCCCGGCATCGCGCTGAAGGCGGAGGACATCCAGGTCTATCTCGACAAGCGCAAGCCCGGGCAATCACGCTTCACCACGCAGCGCCGCGAACCCGATGAAGTGAAAATTCTTTCCGGGGTTTTCGAAGACGAGCGCACCGGCGGCCAGGTCACCACCGGCACGCCGATTGCGCTGACGATCGACAATGTCGACCACCGCTCCAAGGACTACAGCGACATCCGCGACAAGTTCCGTCCCGGCCATGCCGATTACACCTATCAGGCGAAATACGGTGTGCGCGATTACCGGGGCGGCGGCAGGTCATCGGCGCGCGAGACGGCCGCCCGGGTTGCCGCGGGTGCGGTGGCGCGCAAAATCATTCCAGGTGTTTCCATCCGCGGCGCGCTCGTACAGATCGGCCCGCACAAGATCGACTACAAGAAGTGGGACTGGTCGGAAGTCGACCGCAATCCGTTCTTCACGCCTGACGCGAAGGCGGCGGCCCTCTGGGAAGACTACCTGGATGGCGTGCGGAAGCGCGGATCGTCGTGTGGCGCTGTCATCGAGGTGATTGCGTCCGGCGTTCCGGCAGGCTGGGGTGCACCCGTCTACGGCAAGCTCGACCAGGATCTCGCCGCCGCGATGATGAGCATCAATGCGGTCAAGGGTGTGGAAATCGGTGCGGGCTTCGGCGCGGCGGAACTGTCGGGCGAAGACAACGCCGACCAGATCCGCATGCGCCACGGCAAGCCGGAATTCCTCAGCAATCATGCCGGTGGAATCCTCGGCGGCATTTCGTCGGGTCAGGATGTGGTGGTGCGTTTCGCGGTGAAGCCGACCTCCTCCATCCTGCAGCCGCGTAATACCATCACCGCGCAAGGCGAGGAGACGGACATCTCGACCACCGGCCGCCATGACCCCTGCGTCGGCATCCGCGCCGTGCCGGTGGGCGAGGCCATGATGGCGATCGTGCTGGCCGACCACTTCCTCAGGCATCGCGGCCAGATGGGCTGACCCCTCCCCCTTTTCTCGCCTGCCCGTGCTCCCCATATCTGGCTTTCCGGCGGGGGCAGGAGACTTGAGATGTACGATACCGATGCGCCAGAAATCCGCGCCGCCGGCCAATCCGACGGCGAATTGCTCGATGCCTATTCCACCGCGGTGATGGGTGCGGTGGACCTTGCGGGTCCGGCCGTGGTCCACATCGCGGTGCGCCGGGGCGATGGCCAGGCCGGCTCGGGATCGGGCTTCATTGTTGCCGCCGATGGGCTGATCTTCACCAACAGCCATGTGGTGCAGGGTGCCAAATCAATCGAGGTGGGGCTGACCGATGGACAGCCAGCCACGGCCCGCATCATCGGCGAGGACCCGCATACCGATATCGCCGTGCTGCGCACCGATGGCGACCTGAAGGCCCCGGCTCTCACCCTTGCCGATTCAAAGGCGATCCGTGTGGGCCAATTGGCAATCGCCATCGGCAATCCGCTCGGCTTTGCGCAAACTGTCACAACCGGCGTGGTGAGCGCCACGGGCCGCAGTCTCCGGGCGCAGACGGGACGGCTCATCGACGACGTGATCCAGACCGATGCGGCGCTCAATCCCGGCAACTCGGGCGGGCCACTGGTCGATTCGAGGGGCCGGGTCATCGGCGTCAACACGGCGGTGATCCGGGGCGCGCAGGGCATCTGCTTCTCGGTGGCCAGCAATACCGCTCTCCACGTGCTCACCCAGATCCTCCAGCATGGCCGGGTGCGCCGCGCCAGCCTCGGCATCGAGGGCCAGTATACGCCGATCCCGCGCCACATCGCCCGCCACGCCGGCATCGAACAGGCTTCGGGTGTACGCATCATGAAGGTGCTTGAAGGCGGACCGGCGGCCGAGGCCGATATCAAGCCGGGCGATCTTCTGATTGCCATCGACGGCGAGCCGGCCCAGGGCATCGACGACCTGCTGCGGCTTCTCAATCATGACAAGGTCGGGCGCGATGTCAGGGTGACGCTGCTGCGCCGCGGCGAGATGCGCGAACGCTACTTGGCGCCGGTGGAAAGGCGTTAACGCCGGAAGGCGTCCACCTTGGTGGGTTGATCGAGGGCCAGACGGCCGCCGTCAAGACGCTGGGCGGCCGTCTCGATCGTATCCAGTATCAGGCGGCGCTGCGCGTCGACAACTTTCTGCCGGTCCGGATCAACGGCAACAATCCGTGCGATCACCTGCGCGGCATCGCCGAAGACTTCGCGCCGCACATAAGTGAAACTCGCGTGAGGAACGAACAGGCGATCCGTCATCGCCTGACGCAGTGCGTCCTGTGCCGCCTGCCGCACCAGGGTTTCATCATCGATGGGCCTGACAGCGGCGAACATGCTTCCCGTGGCAAGCGGCTCCAGCACAATCAGCATGCCTTGCGGAGCCACCACGCGGACCGCCTCCCCCAGCGCGCGCGCCATCAACGCGAGCGGCACGTGATGCAGCGCATTCACCATGACGACCACATCGAAGCTTGCGTTCTCGAAAGGCAGGTTCTCGGCCCCGCCCACGAAGAACCTGGCGCCTGCGATGGCAGAGCGCGCCCGCGTGATGGCAGGTTCCAGCGGATCGATCCCGGAAACCACCGCACCTGCCTCAACCATCTGATGCACCAGCCTGCCCTCGCCGCAGCCAACATCAAGGATGCGCCGGCTGGCGATGGTCCCTGCCACATGGCGGATGGCAGCGAGCGGGCTGTCGATTTCCGGCACGGGCTCCACGCCGGGATCAGTAAAGCTTGTTGCGGTAGGCATCCTCGACGTCGGCGTCCTTCTTTTTGGCAAGGTCCTCGTCGACCTGGCTTTCGCAGGTCTGCTCGAGGATGACGCGGGCGATGGACGGCATGATGCTGCGGTCCTGCCGGTAATCGTCCTGCCACAGCTTCGAGCGCTTCAGCGCCTTGGCGCAGTGCAGGAAGACCTCCTCGACGGCGATGAGAATGCCGGCCTTCGGCGCCTTGCCATTGACCACGCAGCGCGACAGCAATTCCTTATCGCTAGTGATCCGGGCGCGGCCTGAAAGCCTGAGCGTGTCTTCGAAGCCCGGAATGAAAAACAGGGCCGCCACGTTGGGGTTCTCGGTGATGTTCACCATCGTGTCGAGGCGGTTGTTGCCGGGCCGGTCGGGGATCAGCAGGGTCGTCTCGTCGATCACCTGCACGAAGCCCGGCGGATCGCCGCGCGGGCTCACATCGGCCTTGCCTTTGGCATTGGCGGTGGAGAGCACCAGGAAGGGCGACATTTCGATGAACTGGCGGGCATATTTGTCGATGCGGGACAGCGATTTGGTCACCGCCAGTCCTTCGGCATGACCGAATATCTCGCGCAGCCCGTCTTCCTTTTCGATGATTCCCATGCGGCTTCTCCGTTGCGGCGGCGATGCTCTCACCTCGCCCCGGCAGCGTCAAACAGGATTTGCACGCCATGGCCGCTACCCAGGGTAAACAGAATCGGATAGGACTCTCGCCGTGAACGAGGGAGGCCAGAATGGCAGACAACAAAGCAAAGCGCGGTGCGGCGGACCGCAAGAAAGTATCGAAGAGCGAAGGCTATGAAGTGAGCTATTTCGCCCGGAAGCACGGCATCACCAA
>JANMMJ010000065.1:0-5015 GCA_031373255.1 Hyphomicrobiales bacterium | reverse complement strand
GCGACGCTGGCACCAGCAGCCGGACTGCCACCCGAGCTTCCAGGGATGCCCGCAGGCGACCTGGAGATGCGGCAATTGTGGTGGGTGGGGTGCATTGCTGCCACAGCGGCAGGTATTTACCTAATCGCAACCCGTCGACAGTTGTGGCCTATTACCGGAGCTGTCGTTCTGATTGCACTGCCGCATCTGATTGGCGCGCCACAACCGCTCAGCCATGAGACGACCGTTCCCGCCGGCCTCTCGGCTTCCTTTGCTGCCAATGCGATCGCAGCAGGAGCGGCTTTCTGGTGCGTGCTCGGGGTGTTTCTTGGCTTTGCGCTGCAGAAACTATCACACGAGATCCACGCCACATGAACACGCAAAAAATTCCGGCAACGGTAATCACGGGGTTCCTGGGAGCAGGCAAGACCACACTCATCAGGCACATGCTTGCAAACGCAGGTGGGCGCAGGATTGCCCTGATTATCAACGAGTTCGGCGATATTGGCGTGGATGCCGATATTCTTAAAGGTTGCGGGAACGAGGCTTGCAAGGATGAGGACATCATCGAACTCGCCAACGGATGCATTTGCTGCACTGTTGCCGAAGATTTCATACCGACAATGAAGACCTTGCTCGACCGGCCGCTACCGCCCGAGCATATTGTCATCGAAACCTCGGGGCTCGCCCTGCCTCAACCGCTGGTTCGCGCCTTCAACTGGCCGGAAATCCGCTCAAAGGTCACCGTGGACGGTGTCATCACGCTGGTGGATGCCAAAGCCCTTTCCGAGGGCCGGTTTGCCGACAATGAACAAGCGCTCAAGGCGCAGCGCGAGGCTGACCCCAATCTCGAGCATGAAAATCCGATCGAGGAGCTGTTTGAGGATCAGTTGAACTGCGCGGACATGGTGATCCTGAACAAAACAGATCTCCTCGCTATGGGCGAACTGGAATCGCTTTCAGAAGACCTCAAATCAATGGCCCGGCCCGGAGCGGGACTTGTTCATGCATCTCACGGCAACATCGACATTGCGGTCCTTTTGGGGATTCGCGCGTCTGCCGAGGACGACATGGCCAATCGCCTTTCGCACCATGAAATGGAAGGCGAAGTGCAACACGACCACGATGATTTCGTGACCTTCAGTGTTTCAGTTGGCGAAGTTGCGGAAAAATCGCAACTCCTCGAACGGATTGAGCGATTGCTGCGTGACCACGATGTTCTTCGCCTGAAGGGATTTGCCGATATCAAGGGAGCGCCCGGGCGCCTGCTCATTCAAGCCGTGGGGCCGCGCCTTACCAGCTATTTCGATCGGCCGTGGAAGCCTGATGAAGTGCGCAGCACGGACATCGTCGTGATCGGCCAGAAGGGCATGGATCACGCCGCTATCGAAACGTCCCTCAAGGGCTGATGCATCTCCTCAACACGACGACGGGCGTGATTGACGGGGCTGCCGAAGCGGTGGACCTCCGACAGGATCCTGCAGATATTGTGATACTTTCTGCAGCGGACAGCGAACTTTCAATGCTGGCGCGGGCCTACGCTCGCATGGAGCAGCCACGGCCGACATTGCGATTGGCGAATATCCTGCAACTGCAGCACAATTTCTCGGTCGACCTTTATATCCAGAAAACACTTGTGAATGCCCGCCTCATCGTCCTGCGCCTGCTTGGCGGTGAATCCTACTGGAGTTACGGACTTTCGGAAATCAAAGCGCTGGCGAGGCACAACAAGGCACTTCTCTCAGTGTTGCCGGGCGATGCTCATCCCGACAGTGAGTTGACGGCTCATTCGACACTCCCAGCCAGCCAGTGCGAAAGGCTGCGGCGGTATCTGGTTGCGGGCGGGCAAGAAAATGCCGAACGCTTTCTTGCCATGTGTGGGCATCTGCTCGGAAGCCGAGAAGAACCAGCCGCAGCCTCCCCACTTCCAAAGGCTGGCATCTATCGGCAAGAATGCTTCAAGACCCAACCACTCGTGGGGATCATCTTCTATGGCTCTGTCCTTGAAGGGGCGCAGACCGAGCCGGTCGATCATCTCTTCGATGCGCTGATGGTGCGCGGCCTGGGGTGCGTGGCAATCTACCTGGCGAGCCTAAAGGATGCAGTAAGCATAGAGGTGGTGACCAACGCATTTTCCTCTCAGAGGCCAGATGTCATCATCAACATGACATCGTTCACAGCCACATCGGGAGACAAGGGAGACCCGCTCAAGGTCTATGAATGCCCAGTGCTTCAGGCGGTGCTTTCAGGTTCGACGGAGGAAAGCTGGCGGGCCTCATCGCAAGGATTTGGGCCACGCGACCTTGCCATGAATGTTGTTTTGCCGGAGATGGACGGCCGCATCCTGTCCCGCGCCATTTCCTTCAAGACCGATGACTTGCTGGACGCAGCCACGCAATGCCGGATCGTCACCTATCGCTCCGTGCCGGACAGAGTTGCGTTTGTGGCGGATCTTGCACTGAACTGGATGAGGCTACGGCGCGCTGAGACTGCGACCCGCAAGATAGCAATCATCCTCGCCAACTATCCTAACAAGGACGGCCGGCTGGCAAATGGTGTTGGATATGACACACCTGCCAGCACGATAGCGATCCTGAATGCATTGGCACACAACGGATACGAGGTGAGCGGCGCTCCTGACGATGGAAATCACCTGATTTCCGATTTGAAGCAGGGGCCGACCAATGCACCATCGACTGCATTGTCAAATTGCAGGCTCACTTTGCAGGAATACACCCGACATTTTTCCCGTCTTCCAGAGCGCCTGCGAGCCGAGGTGGTGTCAAAATGGGGAACTGCCGAGGACGATCCTTCACTCCGCGAGGATGCGTTTCAGCTTGCGATCAAGCTCTACGGGAACGTGGCCGTGGGCATTCAACCCGCACGCGGATACAACATCGATCCGAAGGCGAGCTATCACGATCCGGCATTGGTTCCGCCACATGGATATTTCGCGTTCTATTTCTGGGTTAGACATAGGTTCGGGGCGCATGCGATCGTGCACAACGGCAAGCACGGTAACCTCGAATGGCTTCCCGGAAAGGCGACATCGCTCTCCGAAACCTGCTATCCGGAAGCCGTATTCGGCCCCTTGCCCCAAGTCTATCCGTTTATTGTCAATGATCCCGGTGAAGGGACACAGGCCAAAAGACGGACAAGTGCCGTCATCATCGACCACCTTACGCCACCACTCACTCGCGCCGAGACCTATGGCCCGCTCCGCGATCTCGAAGCCCTTGTAGATGAATACTATCTCGCCTCGGGACTCGACCGGCGGCGGCTTGAAACACTCAGGAAACAGATCCTCGAACTCAGCCAGAGTCATCGGATCGACATCGATGCCGCGTTTACCGGCGAGGAGGATAGCGACCTGCAAAAGCTCGACGGCTATCTGTGCGACCTTAAGGAAGCGCAAATCCGTGACGGCCTTCATGTTCTCGGATCATCACCCGAGGGACGGCTGCAAAATGATACGCTTGTTGCACTTACGCGCGTGCCTCGCGGACTTGGCGAAGGCAAGGATGAGTCGATCATTCGCGCGCTCGCCGGCCATTTCGATTTCCAGAATTTCGACCCTCTTATATGTCACCCGGCGGAGCCGTGGGTTGGCCCGAGACCAGACATTCTCAACAAGGCAAGCCCGGATCCCTGGCGCACGTGTGGCGATACGGTGGAGCGGCTTGAACTTCTTGCTTCGCAATTGGTCAAGGGAGACAGCAATCTCAAAGGAGACGCATCGCCACAGCTAATGGAGGTTCTTAACTACATCGACGAGGATCTACGCCCAACGCTCAAATCCTGCGGACAAAACGAGCTATCGTCGTTGCTTGCGGCTCTTGATGGCTGCCGGGTCGAGCCGGGACCTTCCGGGGCCCCTACACGGGGCCGGCTCGATGTCCTTCCGACGGGACGCAATTTCTACTCGCTGGACAATCGTAGTGTTCCAACACCCACTGCCTGGACGTTGGGACGAACATCTGCGGAAGATCTGCTGGCCCGGCACTTTCAGGATTTTGGCTCCTATCCCAAAGCTCTTGGACTCTCCGCCTGGGGAACTTCCAACATGCGGACCGGCGGCGATGATATCGCGCAAGCCCTGGCGTTCATCGGCGTCAAGCCTGTGTGGGATAGTGCGAGCTGGCGGGTGACCGGCTTCGAAACCATCCCCCTGGCACAGCTTGGAAGGCCCCGCGTTGACGTCACACTTCGTATTTCGGGTTTCTTCCGGGATGCCTTCCCCGGCCAGATCGAACTGGTCGACAAGGCGATAAGGCTGGTTGGTAGTCTCGACGAGGACACTGACTGGAATCCCATCGCAGCGCGCATGAGAGACGAAACAATGCAGCTTATTGCCAGCGGTATCCCCGCTGCCCAAGCGGAACTGCTGGCAGGAATGCGGGTGTTTGGGTCACAGCCCGGCGCCTATGGTGCCGGACTGCAAACGTTGATCGATGAGAAGATATGGGATGGCCGCGCCGATCTCGCCGCCGCCTACGTCACCTGGGGTGCTTACGCCTATGGTGCACGAACGCACGGCCTCAACTCGGAAGAAACTTTCCGGCAGAGGCTCGCCCGCATCGAAGCCGTGGTCCACAACCAGGACAATCGTGAACACGATGTTCTCGACAGTGATGATTACTACCAGTTTGAGGGCGGTATGAGTGCTGCCGTCGAAGAGGCTTCAGGCCGGAGGCCACGCATCTACCACAACGACCACTCGAGGCCGGAACGGCCGGTGATCCGCACCCTCGACGAGGAAATCGGGCGCGTGGTGCGTTCGCGCGTGGTCAATCCCAAATGGATCGCGGGGGTCAAGCGCCATGGCTACAAGGGCGCATTCGAAATTGCTGCTACTGTCGATTACATGTTCGCATTTGCCGCCACGACGGGGGCTGTCAAAACCCACCATTTCGATCTAGCCTTCGATGCGTTTCTTGCTGATGAAAAAACACAGCAATTCATCGCCGAAAACAATCCCGCAGCCCTCAAGGAGATTGCCCAGCGATTCGACGAGGCGGCGGCTCGAGGATTGTGGG
>JANMMJ010000042.1:0-4769 GCA_031373255.1 Hyphomicrobiales bacterium | reverse complement strand
TGTTCGGCGGCCGGGTTGAACTCCAGGATCGCGCCGCTCTCATCGACGACGATGATCGCGTCTGGTGCTGTTTGCAGCATGGCGATGCGGGTCGCCTCGCTCATGATCAGGGACGACGTGGACAGTTCTATGGCGTCGCCCAGCATGTAACACAGGGCGCGCAGAACGGCCTTTTCGGACGTCGTCCAGGTGCGCTCGGTTTCGCAGTCGTCAAAACCAATGTGTCCCCACCATTGATTGTTCACCCAGATGGGAAACGAAATGAAGGATTTGATGCGCTGGTGCTCGAAGTCCTGGCGCAAGTAGCCGACGAGGTCGCGGGTGTGACCTTCGATCATCTCGCCGCGATGGCGCTTTTGCGCCCACAGCATCACCGTTTCATCGGTATCCAGGATACGTTCACCGACATTGCGAAAATCAGTGGAAAGTGCGTCGAGACCTGGGGCCGCCCAGTCGTAGAGGCAGGTCTGGCCGAGACCGCCGGTCGAGAGTTCGTGAACCTGGAAGAGAAATACCCGGCCGAGTTGCATGCGCGTGCCGAGCACTTCGAAGATCTGCAGCATATGATCGCGCCAGTCCCGCGTCGTGCGGAAGAGCATCGCCGCCTGGGCGATTATTTCCGCGTGGGAAAGTGGCGTTTCGCTCATCTGGCCTGGCCGCGGTGCTGGCCGGCGGTGAAGATATAGCCCTGGCCGCGCACGGTCTTCAAAACCTGGGGCTTGCCGGGATCTTCCTCAAGCTTGCGGCGGAGGCGCATGATGCGAATATCGATCGAACGGTCAAAGGCTTCCATATCCTTGTTATGCGCCAGATCGAGCAGCATATCGCGCGAAAGAATACGGTTCGGACGCTCGGCGAAGGCGCGAAGCAAGTCCAGTTCCATGGCGGTGAGCGTCACTTCATCGCCTGTCAGATCGTAAAGCTTGCCGGAATCGAGATTGAGTATGCATTTGCCCATGCGGACCTCGTGTCCCATGGTAGCGGTTACGTCGCCAGGCTGCGCACTCAGCTCCATGCGGCGCAAGACACTGCGCACCCGGGCAAGCAGTTCGCGCGGGTCGAAAGGCTTGGAAATATAGTCATCCGCCCCCATTTCGAGGCCCACCACCTTGTCGATGGTATCGCTCGACGCCGTGACCATGATGATCCCCACGGGCCCCTGGGCGCGTAGGTAACGGGCGAGCGTCAGGCCATCTTCGCCCGGCATGCGCAAATCAAGGATCACGAGATTGGCAGGGCGTTCCGCCAGAATGGCGCGCATGGCGGGGCCGCCGTCAGCAATCGAGACGGCAAAACCGTGACGGGCAAGATAGTCGCGAATCAATTCGCGAACTTCCTGCTCGTCATCTACGACGACGACGTGCGCATGCTCCATCGGGAGCGCTCTACCTACATACCCGGCGCTCAGAATAAGGATTGAAACCGAGCGGGCAAGTCAAAAAGCACTGCAACAAAAACGATGCAGCCGACACATTGGCAAGGCGCCACCGCTTAAAGCACGATGACTGTGGCACCTACCTTCACGTTCCGGTAGAGTTCTTCGACATCAGCGTTCAACATCCGGATGCAGCCAGACGATGCCGCCTTGCCAATCGAAGCTGGATCATTGGTGCCGTGAATGCGGTAGATCGACGATCCGAGATAGATGGCGCGCGCGCCAAGCGGGTTCTCGGGTCCACCAGCCATGAATTCCGGCAGTTCAGGCCGGCGCTGGCGCATTTCCTGCGGCGGGCGCCAGTCCGGCCACTTCACCTTGGCGCTGACCTTGTGACTTCCCGACCATTCGAAGCCCTTCTTTGCCGTGGCAACCCGGTACTGCACCGCCTTGCCGCCGCCAAGCACGAGCAACAGGGTGTTGCTGCGCGCCCTCACGATGATCGTACCGGCGGGCTTGCCGGAGTTGAAATCGATGATCTTGCCGCGCTTGAATCCCACTGGCGCCTTCGCCGGCTTGCTGGGCGTTGCCTCCGTGCCCAATGGCACGAGCACCACGCCTTGGCCCTCTGGCGGCAAGAGCGACGCCCTTGCGTCGCCAAACGAGAAACCACCGGCGAGCATCACAGTTGCAAGGAAGCTGGCAGCACCGAGCTGGCGCAGGTTCCGCTTCAGGGAATTGTTCGACATCATCTTATTTCCTCCGCCGCCTGCTTCGCGGCACTTCGTGTTGGGTGACGGGGGTTTTGAATTGGTTCGGTTTCTGCAAAATGGCAACAAAACGAAATTAGTGTTTCAATTGTTCTTGGCTTGAGCCGCGCAAGTGCCGACGGCGAATTCATCCCTGCCCGGTGAAAATGGGTTGGCGCTTTCGGGAAACAATTGAAACAGAATCGGGCCGGTCATGAAAAACTCACGAAACAATCGGGGCATAGGTTCGGCTGCAAGTTACATGCAGACAGTTCCTCTTGAGGCAAAGATGAAAATTCTCCCCGCGTTCATCCTTGTGGCACAGGCCATCGCAGTTGCTTCGTTTCAGGCAGCGGCAGCCACGCCAGACCAGACGCTGGTGGTCACCAGCAACGGCGCTGCCAAAGCCGAAAGGCTGGAATTGTCTGCGATTTCCCCAAAGTCCAACCGGCTGGAAGTTTCGGCCGGCAAGACTGAGACTGCTGAATCAACGCTGGCATATGTCGTCGGACCCGGTTCCTCACTGCTTATACGGGTGCCGCTTTACGTCGTTAGCCCAGACTGAATCGATTTCGTCCCGGGGCTACATACCCGCCCCCCTCGCATCCCGGGTGAAAACGGACGGCGCCTTGCAGAACAACCCTGCAAGGCGCCGTTTGATTTTTGAGTTTTCAACCTGTGGTTTGGCATGGCATATGCTTGCCTACGGCGCAACTTCATCGTTGTACCGGCCCGAGGCACCCATCATGACACTGACCGACCTTCCCGAACGCAAGACCGTGGCTGCGCCCCCAAAGGCCGGTGCAAATGCCCGCCCCAAATCATCTGAAATGACGCCGGGGCCCGGCTTCAGGGTCAAGCTCTCATTCGAAAGGCCCAGTCCGGCACTGATCGAAATGTTTCGCAATTTCGAAACCCCGGACATCTCCGACATTCTCAACCGCATGTACACAATGAGTCCGGAAATCCGGAACGTTGTGAATGAAGCAACGCTCATCGGTCCCGCCTGCACGGTCAAGGTTTTCCCGGGCGATAACTTGATGGTTCACAAGGCGCTGGATGCCGCGAAGCCTGGAGATGTCGTCGTTGTCGATACGAGCGGCAGCCAGCGAAACGCCGTGCTGGGCGACCTCGTCACCAACAAGGCCAAGCACCGGGGCATCGCGGGCTTCATCGTCGACGGACTGGTGCGTGACCTCCCTGGACTGCAGGAAGCAGGGTTGCCGGTTTTTGCGCGCGGCATTACACCATTCGGGCCCCTACACCGGGGTCCCGGTGAATTGAACTATGCGATCAGTTGCGGCGGAATCGTGGTTAATCCCGGCGATATCGTTGTGGCCGACAAGAGCGGCATTGCTGTTGTGCGCAAGGATTTTGCCGAAGACACGCTCGCACGCCTGAAGACCCATCAGGCGCGCATGGACCAATACATTCGCGATGTAAAAGCGGGGAACTTTTCCAATGACTGGGTCGACGCATTGTTAAGCCAGGATCAATGCCGTATCGAATAGCGGCTGGGAATCGGGAATGAATATCAGCAGCCAGTTCTGGCGATTGTATTACCGTGCGCGCCGCATGGCAGACGTGCCGGCGGTTGTCGAACTCCTGAAGTTCAGGGAGCTTCGCCGGAAATACTATGACGCGCTTTGGCGTGAAGCGGCGCTGGAAATTGGTGCGGTGGCCGAGCCCGGCAAGTTTGGCTACATCAAGATCAGCAAGGGCGACCTGTGCACTTTCGTGAAGCAGGACCGGGTGATGCTTGACAGCAGCCTGATGCTCAATCTTATGGGCAACAAGGCGATCACCTATGATCTTCTGCTTCAGAAAGGCTGTCCCATTCCGGCACATTTGCTGTTCGATGCGAAACATCTAGCATCCGCCAACGCATTCATGACCAAGCTGAACCGACCGGTGGTTGTGAAGCCGGTGAGCGGCACAGGCGGCGGCAATGGCGTTACCACGGGCATTCGCGATCTTGCCGGTCTTAAAGCGGCAGCGAAATACGCTTCCCGGTTTGATACCAATCTCCTGATTGAGGAAGAACTTGAGGGCCATTCCTACCGGCTGGTCTACCTCAACGGGGAATTGCTGCACGCGGTGAGGCGCGATCCCCCCACCCTTACGGGTGACGGGAAAAGCTCGCTGAAAGCCATGGCGCGCAAGGAAACCCTGCGCCGGCTGAAGGGCAATCCGGTGACTGCCCTTTCGCCCCTGCGGCTCGACAGGGAGGCCTCGAACACGCTGTCGGTGCAGAAGTTCAATTTCTCGACAGTGCTGCAAAAAGGCCAGCGCGTCATCGTCAAGAAGGCTATCAACCAGAACAACTCAAGCCTCAACCACACTGTAACCGCCGAAGTACACCCGGAGACGATGGCGGCATGTGCGCAATTGGTCAAGGATATCGGCGTGCAGTTTGCCGGCATTGACATCATCTCCAGGGATATTTCGGTGCGATTTGCCGACAATGGCGGATGCATCGGGGAGATCAATACGACGCCGGGCATTCACCATCACTATCTTGTCGCGGAAAAGCGAACCGGTATTGGCCTCGCAGGCAGCCTGCTGAACTACATGTTTGAAAGCGGTGCCGGCGCGATGCGGCTGACAAAGAACTTTCCGGGGGCGGAGGCTCATGCAGCAACGCA
>JANMMJ010000249.1:0-16364 GCA_031373255.1 Hyphomicrobiales bacterium | reverse complement strand
TGATCCCGATCTTGCAGATTACCGAATTACGACGAAAGCAGAATCATGAACACTATTCCGGCCGATAATCCCGTGTTGGCGAAACGCGAAAGACGCAGGGGCCGTGAGTCAGCCGTGCGCACCCCCGGCGCGCTCCTCCAGCGTCCCCGGTCCAAGGTCATCCAGCGTTTTCCCGCGATGAACGTGGTCTCGGCGGACGAACTGGAGGCAATCCATCGCGCTTCCCTTGATGTGTTGCAGGAAATCGGCATGGATTTTACGCTGCCAGAAGCAAGGAAATTGCTGAGTGCGGCCGGGGCCAGTGTCGATGGCGAAAGAGTGCGTTTTGACGCCGCCATGATCGGCGAATACATGCAGAGCGTGCCGTCCGCTTTCACCTTGCATGCGCGCAATCCTGAAAATTCCATCGAAATCGGCGGCAACATCATGAATTTCGGCACGGTGGCCAGTCCGCCCAACTCTGCTGATAATGAAGGTGGCCGCCGTACTGGCAATCTTGCCGATTTCCGCAATTTTCTCCGCCTTGCACAATACTTCAATGCCATCAATTTCCTTTCCGGCTATCCGGTCGAGCCGATTGATGTTCATGCCTCGCTGCGCCATCTGGTGGCGCTCCGCGACATGGCGGTAATGACCGACAAGCCGTTTCACGCTTATTCTCTAGGCAAGGAAAGAATTACCGACGGCATTGAAATCGCGCGCATTGCCCGCGGCATTTCCGCTGAACAGCTTGAAAGCGAGCCATCGCTGTTCTCCATCATCAATACCAACTCGCCGTTGAAGCTCGATACGCCCATGCTCATCGGCATCATGGAGATGTCGGCCCGCAATCAGGCGATCTGCATCACGCCATTCACACTGGCAGGCGCCATGGCGCCCGTCACCATGGCAGGCGCGGTGGTCCAGCAGAATGCCGAAGCGCTCGCCGGAATGGTCTTCACCCAGATTGTGCGGAAGGGGTCGCCGGTGATCTACGGCGGTTTCACCTCAAATGTCGACATGAAGTCAGGCGCACCGGCATTTGGCACACCCGAATACATGAAAGCAGTCCTGCTCGGAGGCCAACTGGCCCGGCGCTACAATGTGCCCTATCGGACCTCGAACACCTGTGCCGCCAATGCCGTCGACGCACAGGCGGCATATGAAAGTGTGTTTTCGCTGTGGGGCGTCACCATGGGAGGCGGCAATCTCGTCATGCATGGAGCCGGCTGGCTGGAAGGCGGCCTTGTCGCCAGTTTCGAAAAATTTGTTCTTGACGTCGATCTCATTCAGATGGTTTCCGAGTTCCTTCAGCCGCTCGATACGAGCAGGGATGCCCTGGCCGTCGATGCCATCCGTGATGTGGGGCCGGGCGGCCATTTCTTCGGAACCGCTCATACACTGGCGCGCTACGAAACGGCCTTCTACGCGCCGATCGTGTCGGACTGGCGCAACAATCAGCAGTGGCTGGCCGCAGGAAAGCCCGAGGCCTGGCAGCGCGCCAACGTTGTCTACAAACAGGCGCTGAGCGAGTATCGGGAGCCGCCGATGGATCTTGCAATCCGCGATGAACTCGACGAATTTGTAGCCCGCCGCACAGCGGAAGGCGGCGCGCCAACCGACTTCTAGGAACTGCATGAAAAGCAAGGAAACAATCATCATTGGCGGCGCCAATATCGATATCAAGGCGCGCCCCGACGGCGTGATGAAGTCCGCCACATCCAATCCGGGAGCCGTTACGATTACGGCGGGCGGCGTGGGCCGCAATATCGCCCACAATCTGGCTTTGGCAGGTTGCCGCTCTACTTTGATGACCAGCCTGGGCGAGGACGATGAAGGCGACAGGCTGTTTCGCGAAACCACCGCTGCCGGTGTCGACATGTCACTCACGATGCGCAGCAAGCACACGACTGGAATCTATTGCGCCGTTCTCGATAGCCAGGGCGAACTGGCCATCGCGGTAAACAGCATGGCGATCATGGAAGTCCTGACGCCCGAGGCTGTCTCCGGTCACGCACAGCGATTGCGCAAGGCGGCTTTCATTGTTGTCGATTGCAATGTTCCACAGGAAACTTTGAACTGGCTGGCAGATTTTGCAAGCGATACCGGTCAGCGCCTTATGGTTGAGGCTGTATCGGTTCCCAAGACCGGCAAGATCAAGGAATTGCTCAAGGGAGGCCGCAGGCTCTATGCCGCCACCCCTAATCTGCTGCAGGCTCAGTCACTGACGGGTGTGATCATCAACCGCGCTTCCGATGCCTTTCAAGCTGCCAAGGCGATTGCCGCGATGGGTGTCGAACTCGTGGTTATTACCCTCGGTGAGCAGGGCGTCTACGTGCACTCGCCCGAGGATTCGGTGCATATTCCGCCCTTCGAGACGCCGGGACAAATCGAGGTGACGGGCGCTGGCGATGCCATGACGGCGGGCTTGATTTTCGGTCTGGTGGAAGGCATGTCGCCGGTAGAGGCCGCACATATCGGCCAGGCGGCGGCCAGCCTTGCCATTGCGGCGGAGGAATCCGTTTCCACCAAGCTTGATGGCAAGACGCTTCTTGCGATGGCCGGTACCCGCATCAAGGTGGCGGCAAGTTGAAGAACTTGATCGAGCTGGGCCCGGGCGTTCGATTGGCACTGGAATCCGGCAAGCCTGTAGTAGCGCTCGAGTCGACGATCATTGCGCACGGCATGAGCTATCCGAAGAATGTTGAAACGGCGCTCGCGGTCGAAGACATCGTCAGGAAAAATGGCGCCGAGCCTTGCACAATTGCCATCATCGAAGGTGTGCCGGTTGCGGGTCTGACGAAGGCTCAGATCGAGCATGTTGGCAAAAGAGGACACGGCATTCTCAAATGTTCGACGCGTGACATTCCCTTTGCGCTGGCAATGAAGATTGACGGTGCGACGACCGTGGCATCGACCGCAAGGATCGCAGCGATTTGCGGCATTTCAGTCTTTGCCACCGGTGGCATTGGCGGAGTTCATCGCGGGGCGGAGAAAACGTTCGATATGTCCGCCGATCTGCCCGAACTCGCCCAGAGCAATGTGGCCGTGGTGACGGCCGGTGCAAAAGCCATTCTCGACCTTGCTTTGACACTTGAAACGCTGGAGACCATGGGCGTTCCGGTCGTTGGCTTTGCCACGAGTGCCTTTCCGGCGTTCTATTCGCGCGACAGCGGCCTCGCTGTTCCGATGCGTCTCGACACGGTGGATGAAATAGCGGCGATGATGGACGCAAAATGGTCGATGGGATTGGCCGGCGGCGTGATCGTCGCCAACCCGATCCCTGAAGCCTTCGAAATTCCGAATGCCGAGATCTCACCTGTGATCAATGCTGCCGTGGCTGAGGCCAAAGAGAAGGGCGTGTCTGGAAAAGAAGTGACGCCGTTCCTTCTGGCACGTCTGGCGGAGTTGACCGGTGGCCGCTCCCTCGCAGCCAATATTGCACTTGTTGAAAACAATGCCGCGGTGGCAGCGAGGATCGCCGTCGCCTACGCCAGGAGAGAAGCCAGATGAATGAACGGCATGGGCGGCGCAAAACGATTGGCCCGCGCCCCATACAGCAGCTTCCCTGGTCGCAACCGCAGCTAACTCTCGAACCTTCGCGGATTTTGTCCGACGATCATCTCGAGGCCATCCATCTCAAATCGATGGATGTTCTCGAGGAAATCGGCATGGACGTGCTGCTCCCCGAAGCGCGCGAGATTTACGCGAAGGCTGGCGCAAACGTGCAGGGCGAACGGGTGCGTATTGGCCGCGAGATCGTGGCCGAAGCGCTCAAGACTCCACCGTCCGAGTTCAGCTTTCATGCCCGCAATCCCGAACACACGATCCGGATTGGCGGCAAATGGATCGCATTTGCGCCCGTTGGCGGTCCGCCCAACTGTTCCGATGCAGATCGTGGCCGGCGCCCGGGATCGCTTGAAGACAATGGCAATTTCGTCAAGCTGGCCCAGTTCTTCAATTGCATCCACACCGCCGGTGGCGGATCCGTCGACGCCCTCGATGTCCATGCCTCAATCCGCCATCTCCATATCATGCGGAACAAGGTGCATTTCTCCGACAAGGTCCTGTTTGTCGTATCGACCGGCCGTGCCCGCCTCTTTGATGGCATGGAGATTGCCCGCATGTCGCGTGGCATCAGTCGCGAACAGTTTCTGCAGGAACCATCGTCCTACACTGTCATCAACACCAATTCGCCGCTCAAGCTCGACAACCCCATGGCAATGGGCATCATCGAAATGGCTCGCCATAATCAGATCTGTGTTTGCACACCTTTCACCTTGGCTGGCGCCATGGCCCCGATCACCCTGGCCGGGGCGCTGGTGGAACAGAATGCCGAAGCATTGGCCGGCCTCACGCTTTCGCAATTGGCCAAACCAGGCGCCCCCTTTGTCTATGGCGGCTTTACGTCCAACGTTGACATGAAGTCGGGAGCGCCAGCCTTTGGCACACCCGAGTACATGAAGGGCTGCATTGTCGGCGGCCAGCTCGCGCGGCGCTATCGCCTGCCATATAGGACGTCGAGCACCAATGCAGCCAATACCGTCGACGCCCAGGCGGCCTACGAAAGCGTCTTCTCGCTATGGGGCGCCATCATGGGAGGCGGAAACCTCATTCAGCACGCCGCTGGCTGGATGGAAGGCGGATTGACCGCGTCCTACGAAAAATTCGCGCTCGACGTCGATCTTTTGCAAATGGTCGTGGAGTTCCTGAAGCCGCTGGCCATGGACGAGGAATCCCTGGGTCTCGAAGCCATCAGGGAAGTAGGCCCGGGAGGACATTTCTTTGGCGCCCAGCATACGCTCGCGCGCTACTCCGATGCTTTTTACGCGCCGATCATCTCCGATTGGAGAAATTTCCAGCTGTGGCAGGCCTCCGGCAGCCCGGATGCGATGAAAAAGGCCAATCTGATCTGGAAGCAGGCCTTGGCAGACTACGTTCCGCCGTCCCTGGACCCGGCTATTGCGGAAGAAATCGACGCGTTTATTGCGCGGCGCACTGAGGAAGGTGGAGAACCGACCGATTTCTAAGTCCAGTCGCTGCTATGCACCAAACGCAATTCTGGCGTTTCTGGCGTTTCTGGCGGCGCATACTTCATGAGGTTGTCGTACGACCGCATCAGGGCAGCGGCTCTTTCCCTTTTGGGCATCGCGGTAAGCAGATCAATGAAGCAACTCTCCAGCCGGTCCGCCGACAGTTCGCAGCCCTGCTGGCGGGCTTCTTCCGCAAGGTCGGCGGTGCGGGACGCGACCGAAATGGCATGGACGCTGTTTTCATGAAGAGGCAAATAATCTTCGACGCGCATCGTCAATCTCCATGAAATCTAATTCAGTCGAAATTACCCGCTTAGCGTGAAACCAGCGTGAATTGAAAAATGAAAAAAGGATAACCTAAGGTCATGGGATGGGGTGAAATTTGGTTTTGGTTTGCGGCCGTGATTGCAGCGGTGCTGGTTGGCCTGTCAAAGGGGGGATTGCCGGTGGTGGGCATGCTGGCAACGCCCGTGCTCGCCCTTTTTCTTCCCCCTGTTACCGCGGCAGGTCTGCTGCTGCCAGTCTATGTTGTGTCCGACATGTTCGGTCTATGGGCTTATCGCCACGCCTACAGCCCGCGCGTGCTCGCCATCCTAATACCGGCCGCAACCATTGGTGTGGGGATCGGCTGGGCGACCGCCGCCATGGTTTCGGACCGCCTGGTCACCGCGCTGGTGGGCCTGATCGGCTTGAGTTTTTCCCTCAACCTGTTGTTCCGGAAGGGCCAGGCCGCGCCCCCAAAGATGGCCGCCATTGCGCCAGGCGCGTTCTGGGGAACCCTGATCGGTTTTACCAGCTTTGTCAGCCACGCCGGAGCGCCGCCGTTTCAGGTCTACGTCATGCCCCTGCGCCTGGAAAAAACAATCTTCGTAGGCACCACCACGATCCTGTTCGCCTTTGTCAACGCCATCAAGCTGATCCCCTATTATGCTCTGGGTCAGCTTTCAGCCAGCAACCTCAAGACGGCCGCCGCTCTGCTGGTTCCCGGCTTGCTGGCCGTATTTGCCGGATTGAAGCTTGTCAGGATCATTCCCGAGGAGCTTTTCTTCAAGCTCGTCACCTGGGCGCTTTTGCTTGTATCGATCAAGCTGCTCTGGGATGCGGCGCTGGCCTGACCGGCTGTCCCAACAAGGTTAGCAGCTAATATCGTGCCCCGATAACAATTGAAACACGTTAATAGCTTGATCGACAAGGTCCTGAAACAAATTGACGCTAATGTAGCATCATCAAATCAGGAACACTCCCATGCTCCGCTACATGCTCTTCGTTCTTACCGTCACCGGCTCGGTCGCCACAGCGATCGCCGCGGTAGGTCCGGTAACCCAGGATGTCGCCATCGAAAGCGCCAATGTCACGGTGATCGAGAAGAACCAGGCTTTCCCATATCCAGAAGAACTGATCATCGAGACCTGCACTGTCGAGGACTGCTCCGACACACCAAGTTGATATTCTTTTTTATCCCCATCCCCCGGGCGGTGCTCCCCTGATCCCCTGCATACTCACCGCTCTAACTTCCCAGCCCCGGTTTTCCGGGGCTTTTTTTGTTATGTGCCAAGCGCATGCCGTGGAAGCGCCGGAACACTTCCCCCCTGCCTAAAAACACGGGATAACACCGGCAACAACGGGGAGTAATGCGATGGAAATGCGACAACTGGGCCGTTCGGGCTTCATGGTGCCGGTCTTGAGCCTTGGCACGGGCACATTCGGCGGTGCGGGCGATTTCTTCAAGGCATGGGGGGATACAGACGCCAAGGGGGCGACACGGCTCATTGATATTTGCCTCGACAATGGCCTCAATTTCTTTGATTCGGCCGATGTCTATTCCAAGGGCCTGGCAGAGGAAGTTCTCGGCGCCGCGATCAAGGGCCGCCGCAACAAGGTGCTCATTTCCACCAAGGCCACATTCCGCTTCAGCGACGCACCGAATGACGTGGGCTCCTCGCGATATCACCTGACCGAGGCAGTAAATGGCGCCCTGAAGCGCCTCGGCACCGATCATATAGACCTGTTCCAGCTTCATGGGTTTGATGCCAAAACGCCCATCGAGGAGACCTTGCAAACGCTTGATGGTTTTGTCCGGGAAGGCAAGATCCGCTACCTCGGGTGCTCCAATTTCTCCGGCTGGCACTTGATGAAATCATTGGCGATTTCGGAAAAACATGGTCTCGCCCGCCACGTCGCGCACCAGGCCTATTATTCGCTGATCGGGCGCGACTATGAGTGGGAACTCATGCCTTTGGCGCTGGATCAGGGTGTTGGTACCGTGGTCTGGAGCCCGTTGGGCTGGGGCAGGCTCACCGGCAAGATCCGGCGCGGCGGTGGGTTGCCTAAAGTGAGCCGCCTGCACAAGACCGCCGAGAATGGTCCGCCGGTGCCGGATGAGCACCTCTACCGCGTGGTGGATGCCATCGACGAGGTCGCGAAGGAAACCGGCAAGACCGTGCCGCAGATCGCATTGAACTGGCTATTGCAGCGCCCGACCGTCGCCAATGTGATTATCGGTGCGAGGAATGAAGCCCAGTTGCAGGACAATCTTGGGGCTATGGGCTGGAAACTGACACCGGCGCAAATTGCCAGGCTCGATGCGGCAAGTGAGACAACCAAGACCTATCCCTACTGGCATCAGGTCGAATTCGTCGAGCGCAACCCGTTCCCGACCTGAGTGAATACGGCGAATTGCTTACCGGCTCGCGTATTTCATGAACGGATGCGACTTGAGGGCATTGCGCTGGGCTGCGTCAAAGGCAATCTGGCGCGGCATGCACGAGGCGACCATCTGGTGCCACAGGCTCATGGCGCGGGAGTGCGCGTTTTCGCAATTGCCGGTCTCGCCCGCCATGAACTTCCGCTCATAGTCGGCGGCGCAACTGCCCCAGATGGCGCGATGCTTTTCTTCATGCTTGCGCACGAAGGACGAGAATCGGTTCCATTGACCGACTTCGGCCGCCGAGAGTTGGCCTGAACTGGCGATCCTGGGCAGCTTGATCGAGATATTGACGGCGAGGCGATAGCGTCCGCTGGCCTTGCAACTGGCGACACTCATCTGCTTGCCGGGCGACGCCATGGTGATGCCGTAGCTGCGGGTGCCATTCAACATCGGGCCCTGGCTGACGATGGAGCGATGGATTTCTGCCAGTGATCCGCCGGACACTGAATAATAGCTGTAGCTGGTGCTCATTTTAGGTTGAGCGACACCGGGAGTGACAAATCCTGCGGCGATGGCAACACCCGCCATCGTGACAAAAAGGCAATGCTTCAATACAGCCCCCTTTGCGATGTCCTTGAACGGTAAGTTAATCAATCTCACAAATCAATCAAGAATCCGTGAGGAAACGAAGATTAAATTATGTGCAGTATTTCGAATGATTTAGCAGCGAATTCGATCTGACAGGGCCGGTGCCGGGGCTTGCTTCACACATGCTCCGCGTCGCCCGGCGGCGCATGTCGCAGGATTGCTGCGACCCGTCGCGACTCAAGGCCGGACGAAAGCCGAAATCCGACCGTCCAACCCGGTTCCACCCTCTGGGCGTATCGCTTGGGTTGTCCTAACGGCATCTACCCCACAATTCGCAGCTCGCGCGGGAACGAGGTCAGGCACTCGATGCCGGATGGCGTGACCACCACGTCGTCTTCGATGCGCACCCCCGCTTCACCCGCACGGTAGAGCCCGGGCTCAATCGTGAATACCATTCCAGGCTCAAGCACTTCCACATTGCCGCGCATGATCTGCGGCGCTTCGTGCACGTCAAGGCCAAGGCCGTGGCCGGTCTTGTGCTGGCGGAACTGGGCGAATTGCGAGTTCTCCAGAACCTTTTGCACCGCATCGTCGACATCGGACGCAGTGACGCCGGCGCGTGACATAGCGCGGCCTTTCGCGTTGGCGGCCAGCACCGTTTCATAAAAGGCCCGGTCAAAGTCCGAAACATGCTCCACGAAAACCGTGCGGGTGATGTCGGCCGAATAACCCTGATGCATGCCGCCGAAATCGAACAGCAGGGCATCGCCCGGCTTGATGCGGTAATCGGGCCGCGCATGGGCATGGGGCTTGGCCGAATTGTCGCCCGCCGCCACGATGGGGGCGAAGGCCAGTCCATCGGCGCCGTGGGCAAACAGGTTTTGCAGCAGGAGCGACTCGATTTCAGTTTCCGTCATGCCGACTCGCACCTTGGTCAGCGTCGCCTCAAGGGCTGCTTCCGAAATGCGGATCGCTTCACGCTGAAGGGCGATTTCAGCGTCTGTCTTGTGCAGGCGCATCGCCGATATCGCGGCATGGGCATCGGTGAAGGTGGCCGCCGGCAGCACCTGTTGCAGAGCCAGCAGGTCAAACACCCGCATGCGCTGGCCTTCGACCCCGACGCGAGCACCGGTTCCGAGTTGCGGCAGCGCTTCTCCGGCCTCGGCAAAGGCGTCCATGTAGCCAACCTCATCGCGCCAGTCGAAGATTCTGCCGGGAAAGTCAATTGGCGTGAATGAGCCCAGTTCGAGATTGGGCACGATGGCCACGGCCTCGCCGGTGCGCGGCACGATCACCTGCAGCGGCCGCTCCATCTGGTGAAAATCCGTTGCAAACACCCGCCTGAAATTAGCGCCGGGAACCAGCACGATGGCATCGAGATCGGTCTTTTCGAGAACGCGGTGGATGGGGGCGAGCAGGGAGGTCGTCATGCGGGATCCTTGGCAGGAGGTGCTTTCGCACCTTCTACCACGGCGAAACGGCAAATGTGAATTTGCGCTGTGCTCCGGCGGTCCGCAATTCAGCACCCCGCTCGTCGGACCCACCGACCCATCGTCATTCCGGAGCGTCCTGACCCGGCCCTGTGCCGGGACATGGGCGCATCCGGAATCCAGCAGATCAGCCGGGCCGAAGGCCCGTCATCTCATTGCGCAGCTTGCCCGCGACTTACATGCCGAGCAGCGCCAGGGCTTCGTTGAGCGATGCGACGGAGGCATCGTGATCGCCCGCGTCGTGTTCCGTCTTGCCCTTGTTGTAAAGCTCGGTGACCTTGGCCTTGGTGGCCTCGTCGGCCGTGCTTGCTTTCATCGCTTCATCGATCTTGCCCATCAGCGAAGGGCATTGATGCGCCAGAGCCGGCGTTGAAAGTCCAAGAGCAATGACGGCGGCAAGGAATAGTTTCTTCATGAAAGGTTCCTCCTGTGAGCTGCATTCTTTGCCCCCACTAAAGAATACACCACGCCACGCGCATTTGTTCCATGGCAAGTTTCGGATAAGTTGCTCAATCCACAGGGGAGCATTGCACCAGTGACCAAAACCGGCCGTGACTTGCTTGAAGCAACTGAACTCAGCGGGAGCCTTTCGCCGCCGTTGCAGGCCTTGTGGTGGCTGAGGAAGGGCGGACTGGCCATGGGCGCCGAGTGGAAAATGGCGCATGACATCTGCCAGACGCGTGAAGGCGATCCCGCCTATGACCTCGTCCACGCGCTCGCCCACTGGATCGAAGGCGACAGCGGCAACGCCGCCTACTGGTACCGCCGCGTGGGCGACACCCGCGCTGCGTCAATCGCCGAGGAGTGGGAGCGGATCGCGGCGAAGCTGGCGCGCGTGTGAAGAGACCTCACCCACCATCGCCTGCGGCGATGGTCCTCCCTCTCCAAAGGAGGGGGGACGATAGACCTGTCCCTTCTCCCCTGGAGAAGGTGGCGCGCAGCGCCGGATGAGGTCCCTTCAGTCTCGCCGACGGGAATCATCCGCCGATCCGTCTTCCCATCATGCGGCCATCTTCGCCACTCACCTATGCCCGCGCCAAGCGCATGCGCCGCGAACCAACCGCTGGCGAAACAAAGCTTTGGGGCGCGCTCAGGAATCGTTCACTGGCAGGTTACAAGTTCTATCGCCAGGTGCCGGTGGGGCTATTCATCGTCGACTTCATCAATCACCAGCATGGTGTTGTCATTGAGGTGGACGGCGCAACTCACAGCGACGACGCAGCCATCGCCCATGATGAAAGGCGTGCGGCCTATCTCGCGAAGCGCGGACTCATCGTGCATCGTATCGACAATGGTGACCTGTTTCGTAATTTGGGTGGAGTTCTCGACGGCATCTGCGCCGTGATGGCGGAGCGGGTGAAGCAAGGGACCTCACCCACCATCGCCTGCGGCGATGGTCCTCCCTCTCCAGAGGAGAGGGGACGATAGACCTGTCCCTTCTCCCCTGGAGAAGGTGGCGCGCAGCGCCGGATGAGGTCTCTTCACCCCCGCCGACGTTTTCGCCGCTCCCCGCCGTCGTCGCCCAGCGTCTGCACTTCTTTCACAGGCGGCAGCTTCACCACCTTTGACAGTTCCGCAAACGGCGCCGTCTTGTGCGGGATGGCCATGGCCTCGACGAAGTGCTGCTGGAATTTTGGCTCGACCGCCGTTTCGATCTTCTCGATCCTCCGCACCACCGCTTCGATCTCATCGCGCGCCGCCGAATTGAGCAGCGCAATGCGCGCCCCCGTGCCCGCCGCGTTTCCCGCCGACTGTACGTTTTTCAGATCGCAGTCCGGAATGAGCCCAAGAATCATTGCATACTTGACGTCGATATGGCTGCCGAAAGCGCCGGCGAGGCGGATCTTGTCGACGGTTTCGAGCCCGAGCTTGTCCATCAGCAGCCGGATACCGGCATAAAGCGCCGCCTTGGCAAGCTGGATGGCGCGCACGTCGTTCTGGGTGATGGCAAGGCGCGGCTCGCCGTCGCGGATCAGATAGTTGAAAGTGCGCTTGGCCGGCTCGATGCGCGGGCTTCGCGCCGCCAGTGCACCATCCACCTGGCCATCCTGGTTGATGATGCCGGCGAGATACATCTCCGCGATCACTTCGATGATCCCGGAACCGCAAATGCCGGTGACGCCGGTTTGCGCGATGGCCGCCTCGAAACCTTCTTCATCCGACCACTTGTCGCAGCCGATGACGCGGTAGCGTGGCTCCAGCGTTTCCGGATCGATGCGGATGCGCTCGATGGCGCCGGGGGCGGCGCGCTGGCCGCAAGAAATCTGTGCGCCCTCGAAGGCAGGCCCGGTGGGCGATGAACAGGCGAGCAGCCGCGCCTTGGAGCCCAGCACGATTTCGGCATTGGTGCCGACATCGACGGCGAGCATCACCTGGCCCGAAACATGCGGCGCTTCCGAGAGAACGACGCCAGCCGTATCGGCCCCCACATGGCCCGCGATGCACGGTAGGATATAGGCCCACGCCCCCGGGTTGAGCTTCAGGTCCAGTTCGCGCGCTGGAATGGTAATGGGAAGCCCGGTGGCGAGCGCAAACGGCGCTCCGCCAAGCTCGACCGGATCGATGCCGAGGAACAAATGATGCATCACCGGATTGCCGACCAGCACCACTTCCATGATGTCGCTGAGTGCGATCCCGGCTCGCGCCGCCACCTGCTGGCTCAGCGTGTTCAAAGCCTCGCGCACCGCGGCGGTCATTTCCTTTTCGCCACCCGGATTCATCATCACATAGGAGACACGGCTCATCAGGTCTTCGCCGAAGCGGATCTGCGGGTTCATCAGCCCGGCCGATGCCGCAACCTCTCCGGTCGAAAGATTGGTGAGATGGGCGGCGATGGTGGTGGAGCCGACATCGATGGCGATGCCGAAGACCCTGTCATGGAAGCCCGGCCAGATGGCGGTGAGGCGGTTGCCGCCGCCGGGTGCCCGGCTGTAGACGGCTGCCGTGATCTTCCACTCGCCCTTCCGCAGCACCTTCTGCAGTTCAGCAATGATCGGCAGATCGCAGGTGAGGTGGTCGATATCCCACTGCTCCTTCAGCGCTTTGTAGACGCGCTCGAGATCGGAGGAGGGCTTGTGCATGTCCGGCTCTTCCACTTCGATGAAGCAGAGCCTGGTGACCGGATCGAGTTCGATGACGCGCGTGTCGGCTTCCTTGCGCACCACCTGCTTGTGCACCTGCGATTCAGGCGGCACGTCGATGACGAGATCGCCGAGGATTTGCGTCTGGCACGACAGGCGGCGGTCGGAGGCGAGACCCCGCAGCCGGTCATAACGCTCTTCGACCTTGGAGAACTCCGACACATGCGAGGCGCGCGACGTGATGCCGTGCTTGGCGAATTCGCCTTCGCCCACGATGATCTGGCAGCGTCCGCAAATGGCCCGCCCGCCGCACACCGAATCGATATCGACGCCGAGGGCCCGCGCCGCCTGCAGCACCGGCGTTCCAACAGCAAAATGCCCGCGCTTTCCCGAGGGCGTGAAGACGATGAGGGGGTTGGTTTCGGTCATATCGCTTCCACTACACCCGCTGCCGCGCGCGCCAAGCCCTCATCCGGCCTTCGGCCACCTTCTCCCACCTTCGGCGGGAGAAGGCAAACCGCTACCTCTGTATCGCCCTCTCCCGTGCGGCTTCGCATGGGAGAGGGTGCCCAAAGGGCGGGTGAGGGCACTTTCTGTCACCTTCTCCGCCGGGTTTCCCGCGCCGCACGGCGTGCTTCGATTTCGGCGTTCGACGAGATTTCGCCGGCCGCCTGTGCTGCAGCCGAAGGGGCTGTCGTCATCTCGCGGAATCGGTTCGTCCAGAACTTGCAGTGCGCGTCGGTGCCGTTCAGCACGTTGGCGCCGTAGATGGCGTGCATGTCTTCGTCGTGCAGCGGGTTCATGATGGCCGACGTCATGCCGTGGCTGGCCGCCATGGCGAGGAAGTAGCCGGTGAGTGCGCGCCGGTTCGGCATGCCGAAGGAAATGTTCGAGGCACCGCAGCTTGTGTTGACCTTGAGTTCTTCCCGCAGGCGCCGGACCAGGCGGAAAACCTGCTGGCCGGCCGTCCCCATCGCACCGATCGGCATGACCAAGGGATCGACCACGATGTCATGCGGCTTGATGCCATGGTCGGCGGCCCGCTCGACGATCTTCTTGGCCACCGCGAAACGCACATCCGGGTCTTCGGAAATGCCAGTCTCGTCATTGGAGATGGCGATCACCGCCACATTGTATTTGGCGATGAGCGGCAGGATGGCCTCGAGCTTCTCTTCCTCGCCAGTGACCGAATTGACCAGCGGCCGGCCCTTCGCCGTTTCGAGCCCCGCCTTCAATGCCGAGGTGACCGAGGAATCGATGCACAGCGGAATGTCGGTGATCGATTGCACGATCTCCAGCGTCTGGCGCATCAGCGGCGGCTCCGACTCGTTCGGGTTCACCGCGGTGACGCCGGCGTTCACGTCGAGAATGTGAGCACCCGCTTCGACCTGGGCCAGGGCATCCCTGATGACGGTTTCGAAATTGCCGGCCTGCATCTCGGCTGCCAGCTTCTTGCGGCCGGTGGGATTGATGCGCTCGCCGATTACCGTGAAGGGCCGGTCGAAGCCGATAATGTGCTGGCGCGTGGCGGAGGCAACAAGGGTGTGGGTCATGTGGCGGTCTTTCCTCCATTGGCAATGAGCGTCTTGAGCCGCTCCTTGTCGTAGCTTGCTTCGAGTTCGGCCCTGGCTTTTTCAACTTCCGCGGCAAGATCGTCGCCGACTGCCACCGGCTCGGCCCGCCGCCAGTCGGCGAGGTAGCTGTCGGTATCGGTGGCATCGCCCCGCATCGCCGCCATGTCGATCGCTTCCTGGAAACGCTCGCTCAGCATCCGTTTCTCTTCCTTGCGCCCGGCCTTGACCGAGAGAGCGGAAGGAATGTCGCGCCAGTAGGTGATGATGAGATTGGCCATGTCGGGATGCCTTATGGACCGGATCAAAAGCGGCAGATAGCCTGAAAACGACAATCGGAAAAGACTGGACGAAGCGACGCAGATTGCTGCGGCAGCGCCTTCAGGATGGCCAGGGGCTCACCGGCCAGTTGCCCTGCGGTAGGCGAGGACCGAGAGCGCCAGATCGCCCAGCGCATGTCCGCGGAAGATGAAAGCGGTGCGTTCCTGGGGCGTGGTCCGGCCCGTGATCGTGCCGAGCACCAGGCCGGAAAGATCGCCGGTGACCAGATCCGGGCGAACCAGCTTGGTGGGCATCGCTGCCTCCTGCTCAAGGTCGTCGATGACGATCCGGTCGAACGCGGCAAGCGAGTCGGGGATCCACGGCTCGGCCAGGTCGACAACCGACGTGAAGCTGCCGGGCCTGAGTGTGGCTGCATCAAGGAACGGCGGCCGGCCCGGCGCACGTGTCAGGGAACTGACGATGATGTCGGCCTCCGCCATGGCAAGCTCCGCGCTGTCGCAAACTTCTGCTGCAAGCCCGAGTGCCGTTGCCACCGTCGCAAGCGCATCGATGTTGGGCCGGCCGCGGCCAAAAATGCGGATGCCACGCAGCGGAAACATCGAGGCGAAGGCCCGAAGATGGCTCTGTGCCTGCACCCCGCTGCCGATGAAGGCGGCGACCGCCGAGTCGGGCCGTGCCAACGTCTTGGCGGCCACAGCGCTGAGGCCGGCCGTCCTGACCGCCGTCACCCAGTTGCCATCGACCACCGCGACCGGAGCGCCGGTCTGGCTGTCGAGCATCGTGACAATGCCGTTGATCAGCGGCAGGCCTTTGCCGGCGTTCGCGGGATTGAGGATCACCGTCTTGACGGCCAGCAGCGGCGGATCGTCGGTGGCTGCCAGTGCGGCCATCATGTAGCGCCCGTCGGGCGGCAGCATCACGGCCTTGGGCGCGCACCATGTCCGCCCTTCTGCCCGGCTGCGGATCACCGCTTCGACGCTGGCGATCACGTCCTGTGTGGAAATATTGAGCGCGTCGAGATCGGCTTCGGAAAGCTGGAGGATGGTCATGCCCTGGGTGTTCCTAAACGGAATCGCGGATGAGGGGTGTCGTCGAGCAATGGATGCCGCCACCATTGAGCTGCATCCGGTCATAGGGCAGCACGGTCCAGCGGACGCCATGGGCCGCAAGCTTGTCCAGGGTGAAGTTCGTTGCCCCTTCCGGCATGATGAGTTCGCCCGGTGCAACGGCCAGCGAATTCACGATCCACTTATTGTCGGCCGGCGTGATCTCGATCACCCGCACTTTCAGTTCCTTGAGCCGTTCGAGAAATGAGAACGGCAGGCCGGAAGGATCGACGAGGGCAAGGTCGTGATCGATCATCAGGAACGAGCCATCGATGTGAATGTCGTAGCCCACCAGATCCATTATGATGAGTTCAACGCCTTGCCGCCGCAGCACTTCGCCGATCTGTTCAGCGCCTTCGCGATTGACCCTGATGCCGCAGCCGATCACCGCGGTACTTGGATTGATCCAGGCGAAACTGCCGCCCTCCATGAGCGCACTGCCCGACAGCGTGCGCAGGATCGGGATGCCGAGCCTGGCCAGCGTGCGCGTAATCGCCAGTTCTTCTCCGCGGCGGATGCGGGCTCCCATCCGGCAGACAATGGCCCCGCCATTGACCATGATGAGCGGATCGCGCGTGTAGCAGGATT
>JANMMJ010000215.1:0-7278 GCA_031373255.1 Hyphomicrobiales bacterium | reverse complement strand
CCGTGAGTGACGCCGATGCTGGTATCGATCAGCCCGGACGCCTCGCCCTTGAGGCTGCGGATGTTGTCGGCGAGCGATTTCGTGGCGTCCGCTGACTTGCCGGTGGCATCGGCATTGGCGCCCTGCTTTGAGATGAACTTGCTGACCAGCGCGTCGAAGCCTTCGGTGCTGCCGCCAGCGGCTTCAACAGCGGCGGAAAGTTTCTGATATTCGTCCGTTGAGAGGCCAAGGGCAGCGGCCTGGCCAAGAATGTTCTCAGCCGCAGCGGCCTGATTGGCGGCGAGGCGGGTGAACGCACCGATGGCACCAAGCGCTCCTGCCGTGACGAGGCCGAACCGGCGCGCCACCGTGGTCAGTGAAACCGCGAGCCTGACCCCCGCACCCTGGAGGTTGCCCCAGGCTGCCGACACCCGGACGCTTGCCGCCTGTAACGTTGCGAAGTTGGTGCGCAGCCTGTTCAGCGAGGCATCGAACTTGGCGCCAAGACCTGACCCCGCCTTGTCGGCGGCAGTCTTGATCGCAGCGAACACGGACTCGCCGATCTGCTTCAGCTTTTCCAGCCGTGCATTGATCTCGGCATCGCCTTCCAGCGACAGGCGCTGGGAAATCGTGTTGGTGCCGCGAGGCGCAGATGCCATGGGTTATTTCTCCTCAAGCGCGTTCAGAAGAATTGTGGCGACCGGCCGCATGGAGCCGGTCGGAACGGCAAACCGGCCGCCACTCTCCACCGGGGGAAATGGAGTCAAAGACCCGGTGAATTTCTTGGTTTTGTGAGTTTGAACTCTCGACTTGCGCCACGCTGCCTTTGCCGGATGAGATGAGGGAGAACGTGGCACGCCCTTGAAGTGTTGAAACGTCATGGGCTCAGTTCCTTTCCGGCGCCGGCAGTTTCGACGACAAGCCGAACACGGCGCGCGGATCAGCGTCGGGACGGCGGAGTGTGCCGGCCGGGAGGGCTTCGATAATCGCCTCTTCCAGGCGTTCCTGCTCGAGCAGCGACGCCGACAGGGCCGTGACTTTCTCCTGCCTTTCCTTCTCGGTGATCGTCGTTTCGGGATCGACACTTGCGTCGATTTCCTCGTTGAGTCGCGCGATCATCGCATCGTGGTGAAGCCAGCATAAAATTTCCTTCACCATCGGCTGTTCGACATGCACCATCATGCTCTTGGTATTTGTAAGTTCGCTTTTGTACTGCATCGGGAATTGAATTTCCGGAATGCCGTCGAGAAGGCTGTTGATGTTCGGCGCACCGCGTGCCGACATGCCGGTGATGAGTTCGGATGCCAGTTTTTTGACTTCTGCGGCATCACGCGGCGCGCTCAACACGTCGTGGAGATCGGCCCGCAATTCGGCGATGACATTGCGAATGTCATCGAGCGTCGCTGGCGATATCGCGCTGGGAAGCCGGGGCGGCGGATCGTTTGAGACGGGCGCCAGGCCGGTGATTTTTTCGAGCCAGGGGTAAACGGTTTGCTGGAGAAGCCCGGTAATGGCCGCATGCGCAGAGTCTTTGTGCGCAATTTTTTGATCTATTCCGCCGATGTGTTTCTTTAACCTTTCGATGTGCTCGCGCTGTGCCACGACGTGCGCAGGTTCGTCTTTGTACGACGGCCGCTTTCCGTTGAGTTCCACTAAATGGGCTTCGGCAAGCTCCCGTTGATCTCGGGCATCGCCGCGATCTTGCCTGAGAGAGATCAAGGCAAACCACAGCGCATCCTGCTCATCCCGCAACCCCTGCAACATCAGATATGCCGCCGGTGGCAATTTTTTTTATGGGGATCGGGCTTCAGCGGGTCCCTGTAATTGGGCGGACGAAGCCTGAGATTCTCTGGGCGGATGTTGGGGGCATCAAAACTAAATTGTGACATCGTTCTTTCCTGTTGCCTGCAAATTGCTACCTTGCTCTGGCCATGAAAACCCCGAGCTCACGGCCAAAATCGCGCGGATGCGCCGGCGCGACAGCACGTCGGCTCTAAGCGTCATGATTTGGAAAAAGACGGCCTCGGACCGATTCCGGTATCCCTCCGGGCATTCCGACGCGAGACGGTCCCGGCGCCAGGCGCTTGCGGCGTAGCGCGTCCAGGCGCGATGCATGTTGTCGGCCACCGGCTTTTTGAAATGTGAGGCGGCCTGCCGGACAAGCCTGTCGCGCTCAACAAGGGCCACGCGAACGCGGATGCTTGACTGCCCCGGCCGATTGGCGACATCGAGCGCGGCGTCGAGCGTAGGCGCATTACCGGCGAGCCAGGCGCTAAGCTGGGCGGCAAGAATTTGGCCGTCCTGGCCCATCGTTCCGGCGTCGAGAAGGGCAGCGAGTCGGATAAGTCGATAAAGTGGCGCAGCGTCAGTCATTGCCGCCGATCCGGTCCGGACCTTTGAAAATCGCGAGTCCGAATATCCTCAACACCCGCACTGTGCCGCCCCGCATACAAGGTTTGGCGGTACGTTCCTTTGAACCCGCGGTAGACTGGACTAGCTCAGTCAAGGGCAACATGGCCTTTCATGACGACTTGAGCTGAGGGATCGCGCTCAATCAAATAGTCAACGTAAGAGCTTGCAAGATGGCCTTTCCAGAATGTCTTTTCCGTCGGACCTTTTCGTACGTGCCAACCATGCTCGTCAGACGACACGATGATTTGGTTGCGAGGATGCAATTGAATTACGTCGCGCATTCTTCAGTTCTCCTGTTGTGGGTTGAAAAAAACCGGCACGTATTCACGCATGCACGGCAGCTCGTGACGCATGTGACGCTTCCCAGGGTTTGATACGTCACACGCGCGCGCACGCGTAACGGTGGATATGGAATGTTGTGTCACACGCGTCACGATCCGCGTCCTACGTCTGACTCACGGAGTCGGAAACCGAAGTAGCCGCGTCCATAGTTCTTGCGGTACGAGCGAAATCCCCGTTTCTCCAATTCCGCTGCAAAGGCCTTTGAGGTACCTGCGGGCTCGCCCGATTGATCGGCCCATGCGCGCCAAGATGAGAACAGGGTTGTTGAACGCTCCCAACAATCAGGCTCCGGGACACATCTGTCCTCCAACCAGGCTGCCACCGCATCTTCGGCATCAAGGTATGCGTTGGTCGCTTCAGTGACGGTTGGTGGCGGGGCAAGACCTATGCGCTGCCATTCGAGGCAACCCACAACGGCCCATGCCAGGATGCCGGGCCATTCATCCTTGAGCTTCTCCTTCAGTGTGAGGTCACGTTCATCTGGCGGGATCGTGACCGTGAAGGGCAGCAGGTTAAACCGGCGCCGGATCGCTTCATCCACCGACCGAAGTCCAGGTTTGTGGTTTCCCGCGATGATGAGTTTAAAATTGGGAGTGTATTCGAAGAAGTCTTGCCGCATGAACCGTGCTGACACCTTGTCACCGCCGGTCAGAGACTTGATGCGTGCTTCAGCCCATCTCCGACCCGCTTCAGTCTCTACAGCAGTAACCAGCCGCGCGCCGCGAAGCATAGCCAGGTCAGTCGGGTGCTTGTCACCAGTCGAGGCGGTGAATGTTTCGATAGGCGCCGTCTTGGCGTAGTCACCCAGGATACCAGCCAACGTGTCGAGGAAAACCGATTTGCCATTCGATCCCATGCCGAAGAGAAAGAACAAGGCATGCGCACTTGTGGCTCCGGTGAGGCAATAGCCGGCAATTCGCTGAAGGAAAGATTGTAGGGTTTCGTTACCGTCGGTGATCCGGTCCAGAAACTTGTACCAGTTCTCCCATTCCCCCGCTGGCGATACCATTGTTCTCCGGGTCATGAAGTCGGTGGTCTCATGAGGGCGAAGTATCCCCGTTCTCAGGTCGACAACGCCTTGCGGTGTGTTCAGCGCCCAGATATCGACGTCCCATTGATCGACGGTGGCAGCAAGGCGTCGGTCCGCCTTTGCCAGCCGCTCAACCGCTGCGACTGTCTTGGCGCTGGCGATATTGCTGGCAACGCGTGGTTCATTGCACTCCGCCGATGTTTCGCGACAAATCGTGCGCGCATGGTCAAAGGCGAGTAGAGAATCATCAATACGCCAGCGGTTCGCGTCCCAAAACAACCAACGCCCCCAAGGCGACACGTAGCGCAGGTCACTGGCGTGGCGTTCGGCGAACCGCAATGCCAAAGCTTCGTCAGTATACTGCGGCGGCCGCGGATCCGCTGCTTCATCAAGTTCAATGTGCCGACGCTTCTGACGCTCAAACTGATCAATGGGTATTGGATCAATCATGCCGCTGCCCTTCTCTCTGAAGGCAAGACCGCAAGCTCAGGAAGGTGAGGCGGCCGCATGTGCTTGCGATATTTTGCCAGCAGGGGCTCTTCAACAGCGATCCGGGCGACATCCCGGAGGAATTCGAAGCACCACTCCCAGCGCAGGATAACGAGGCCGGAGCGGTCATTGCGAAGCCAACTGATTGGGTCGGCATAGATGTTCAACCACGTGCCCATGCCACAAATGTACGGGTTGCTGGCTAGGTCCTGGCCCAAGGCAAATGTCCGGCCGCATTCGGTCGCGAGTTCGCCGGTCTTCGGACGCCAGTAGACGAGATCGGCATCCTCTTCGAACGCCAGCCATGGCAGACCATCGAAAGCCTCTTCGAAAATGCCGTCATGGGCCTTGCTGCCCTTCGCCGTCATGATCGGCGTTGGCTTGATGATCGCGTCGGGCGATACCGATTTCGACAGCAACCAATCGATCATCGGCTGTTTGAGCGGGACTAGTGTCGTCATGGTCCCATCCCCGCCAATGCGTCGAGCAATGAGCCAAGCGGGCCGGCGGCTTTCCCATCATCAAGCCGCGTCACGGCATGGCGCAATGTGTGAATCGGCGCGCCGAACTGCAATGCGAGAGAGGTAAGCACAGCCGCGTCCCGCGCCATGGCCTGCAAGGCAGAGCCAGGCTTCCCGGCGTCGAGAAGGGCAGCGAGCACCTCACCGTCCTCATTGCGTGAAATGGAAGCCCTGTAGCGGATGCCATCGTGCTCGATGTCGAACGCTTCTGCCTGGCGGCGGTTCGGAATCCGAATGCGCGTCATGCGAGAACCACTTCGACAGTCAGATTAGGTGAGACTGTCCAGCCGATCAGGCGTGCTTGAACTGCACGGGGATCATTGCTATCTTCCGTCGCATTCGGCTGCCCAGCGCGAATGACGTCGGAAGCCCCGGCCCTATGGCTGGGGTTTTTCCATTTTGAATTCAGTGCCCGGACTCACGCTGCCCTGCGTCGCGGGTTGCGGCGTTGCTCGCGATCCGAAATCCACTTTCGCACCGAGTCGATGCGATACATTTTCTTGCCTCCCAGAAGCATGGAGGGAAGCCCATCCGGAAGGTTTTCGTAATTTGCGATTGTTCGCGGCGTGATCCCGAGCTGCGATGCCAGCTCGGCGCGGCTCAAGTAATCATCAAGAAACTTCGCATTCATTGTGTGCAATCCCTTTCCTTACATTGGAAACGGATGCACTCTGCATTTCTCATCGATGTTGTCGTGGGGGATCAAATCGGTGAATTGTCAACCCTCAACATTCGCCTTCGCTATCGCAGCTATCGCCCACTCATCACGCAAGTTCCGGCGAAATTCGTTCATATCGTCAATTTCTCGGTGGAGTCTCCACGACCTCTCCAGTTCGAGCCTTTTGTGCGAATTCCATTCATTCCTAGTTTCGAAATCTTCCTCAGTTTTATCGGGAATTTTTGGCGGGTACATATCCCACATTATCGATTGTAGTGGTGGGAAGGAGGTTCGGCCCGCTCTTTTAGATTTCTGCCAGATGTCCGTCACCGAATCTGAGCTCAAAGATGTGCCTGACTCGTGAAGTGCTTCTGCCACAATCTCGCTGGCGGTCATACCTTCACGTTCATAACTGGCTTCATTTCTAGCAACGGTAAATCCAATATCGACCAGAGATTTAACCGCCTGCACGATCAGAATGTTTCGCAGTGTAACATCCTCGCTCCTCCTCCCACGACGCGCCTTGCTGACATTGATTTCAGTCGCACTAAGTGCTTCCACAAGAAAGGGGCGCAGTTTGGAGGGAATGTAGTCGCCATCAGATATGAGAATTCTACCTAAACGGCGGAGCGCATCATTGTGAGAGGGGCTTGCATTTTCCGCGCAAGCAATGAAGTGATCAATCACCTCAAGACCGAGATATTGAGCCCCCCAGTTTCCGCGCAAAAGACCCTTCATTAGGTGAGCACAATAATCCTCAAAGACCCCCTTACCGCTCGTTGGCCCAGCCCAATCACTTCGTGACCTAAATAATCGAGCAAGCCTCGCGCGTACATTAGGAATGTCCTCGCTTCGAATTGGCAATCCAGCAAAACTCATCGCCGCCCTTTGATTTCAAGAACATTGCTAGCTGGGTCTCCGGCAATGATTTCGCCTACTCTCTCCGTCGCCTTACGCAGCGGATCATCCATGAGATGCGCGTATCTTGCCGTGGTCTGCGCCTGAGTGTGCCCCAGCAGGGCGCCAATGATGGGCAGGCTCAGTCCCGCGCTAGCCAGCAACGATGCGTAGGTATGCCGGAGATCATGAATACGTGCGGTGATGCCTGCCGCCTTGCAGATTGCTAACCATTCCTTCTTGATCTCAACGCGGTGGCCGCCTTGCCGGCTGGGAAACAAAAACTCAGCGTCGATGGCGGAATTGCGTCGCATCTCGGTCAGCAAAGCTCTTGCCGCCTCCGAAAGAGGAACGCGATGCTCGGTTTTTTGCTTCGTTGTCGCGCCGGGCTTGGTCCAGGTGCCTTCGACGAGGTCGATGCTGTCCCAGCGGGCGGCAAGCAACTCGCCCTTTCTCGCGCCGGTCAGGAGAAGTAGGCGGACGATATCGGAAGCCTGGGCGTGCTTCGTTTCGGCAAGCGCAGTCGTCAGTGCGACAAGCTCTGCCTTACCCAGATACCGCTGTCGCTTATGCTCCTGATTGCGTTCGATGCCCTTGACCGGGTTGTCAGACCGCCAGCCCCATTTCATGGCCATGCTGAACATCCTGCTTAGGACAGCAACCGCGCGATTGGCTTGGTACGGTGCGGCTTTCGTTACTTTACGATGCAGAGCGTCTATCTCCGAAAACGTGACTTCGGAAACTCTCCTGCTGCCGATCTCCTTGCGGATGTATCGCTCAATCAGACTGCGATAGTTGACCGCCGTTGCCGGCCGCTTCTTGGGAAGGTAGTCGTCAATGAACCGCGAGCAGAGGTCATCGACTGAAGGGGCGTCTCGGCTCGCGCTGAGATCGCCCATCGGATCGTCACCTCTGCCGATGGCTTGCTTCAGAGTGCGAGCCTCCTCCCT
>JANMMJ010000212.1:0-3772 GCA_031373255.1 Hyphomicrobiales bacterium | reverse complement strand
CGGTGATCGGAAACACCGACTTGAACACCGCCTGCAAACCGTCACTGATGCGCCCGCCCGCCGGTTCCTTCATCTGCAGGAACTGGTCGTAGCTTTCGCGCTGAACCTCGATCAGGTTCGGCATTTCGGCGACTTCAATTCCCTTTCCGAAGAATTTGCGGATGCGTTTGCGGCTAGCGACGGTGTGGGTCTCGGCCATGTGGGTTCCTTCGCGGGTTCTTGAACGGGCAATGTCGACAGTTTTCACGACTTCCGGTTTCCCGGAATTCACGAAAGCCGCCGTACAGGGCAACAAACGGGTCTGGCGGCGTCCGCGAACGGACGCCGCCTGAACGCAACTACTTCAGCTCGACCTTGGCGCCAACCGCCTCGAGCTTCTTCTTCATGTCCTCGGAGTCCTTCTTGTTGACGCCTTCCTTGACGGCCTTGGGAGCGCCTTCGACCAGGTCTTTGGCTTCCTTGAGGCCGAGGCCGGTGATGGCACGGACTTCCTTGATCACTTCGATCTTCTTCTCGCCGGCGGCCATGAGCATGACCGTGAACTCGGTCTTCTCTTCAACCGGAGCAGCGGCAGCAGCGCCTGCGGCGGCAACAGCCACCGGCGCGGCAGCCGATACGCCCCACTTCTCTTCCAGCATCTTGGAGAGTTCAGCGGCTTGGAGCACCGTGAGGCTCGACAGGTCGTCTACGATTTTGCTGAGATCAGCCATTTGTGTTTCTCACTTTTATCAGTCGGTTTGGTTACAACGTTGGGCGGAGCCGTCAGGCGGCTTGCTCTTTGGTGGCATAGGCATTGATGACGCGGGCGATCTGCCCACCAGGGGCTGCCAGCACGCCCGCGATGCGGGTGGCCGGAGCCTGGATAAGGCCGATCAACTTGCCCCTCAGCTGGTCGAGCGAGGGAAGTTCCGCGAGCGCCTTGACTGCGGCGGCATCCATCACGGTCTTGCCGAGCACACCGCCAAGTACAACGAACTTTTCGTTGCCTTTGGCGAAGGCTGCGGCGACCTTCGGAGCCGAAACGGGATCGGCGGCATAAGCCACCATGGTTGGACCCACGAAGAGGTCCTTGATCCCGATTGCGTCAGTGCCGTCCAGAGCAAGCTTGGCGAGACGGTTCTTGGCGACCTTCACGGTCGCCCCCGCCTGGGCCATCTTGTTACGCAGGTCGTTGACCTGGTTCACAGTCAAGCCCTAGTTGTGGGCCACCACGATCACCCCGGTGGTTTTGAACACCTGGTTGAGCGATGCGACGAGCTCTTTCTTTTCAGCTCTTTCCACTTGCTCTCTCCTAAATGGTGCCTTTTGGGGCACCGTTGGACCAACCGCTCAAACTCATCACCAGAAGGCGAATGAGGCCGAACGGCGCTCACTTGCCTGTCCCCCCGGGGCTTTCACACAGGGGTCCTGAGGTCCAAACCGACTTGGGAACACCGCTATATGGGGTTCCAAATTCCGTTTTGACACCCATCTCATGCAGGCTTGGCGGTTTAAGCGAGGATTTCCCTCACGCCTGCAATCTCGGACAGGTAGAACCAAAGTCTTGAGGACCTTGGCTAACCGATTGAAGAAGCTTTCACTTCTTCAATCGGAAACACGTATTCGATCAGGCCGTGACAGAGGCCAGATCGAGCTTCAGGCCGGGACCCATGCTCGAAGAAATCGACAATTTCTTGACATAGGTGCCCTTCGAAGCCGACGGCTTCGCCTTGATCACGGCGTCGACGAAGGCCTTGATGTTGCCGGCGATCTGCTCTTCCGAGAAGCTCGCCTTGCCAACACCGGCCTGCACAATGCCAGCCTTTTCGACGCGGAATTCCACAGCCCCGCCCTTGGCGGCCTTGATGGCGGCGGTCACATCCATGGTGACCGTGCCGACCTTGGGGTTCGGCATCATGCCACGGGGACCGAGCACCTTGCCGAGACGGCCGACGAGGCCCATCATGTCGGGCGTGGCGATGCAGCGGTCGAAATCGATCGTGCCCTTGCTGACGATCTCGAACAGATCCTCGGCGCCCACCACTTCGGCTCCGGCCTTTTTGGCTTCCTCGGCCTTGGCACCCTTGGCGAACACACCGACGCGCAAGTTGCGCCCGGTGCCGTTCGGCAGGTTGACGACGCCGCGCACCATCTGGTCGGAATGGCGCGGATCGACGCCCAAATTCATGGCAATTTCGATGGTTTCGTTGAACTTGGCGTTGGCCCGGGCCTTCACCAGCTTCACGGCTTCGTCGAGGGCGTAGAACTTCACGCGGTCGACGCCTTCCATGTTCTTCACAATACGCTTGGCCATCATCTTACTCCACAACCTGCAGGCCCATCGAACGCGCCGAACCGGCGATTTCGCGGGCGGCGGCGTCGACGTCACGGGCGTTCATGCCCTTGAGCTTCTGCTCGGCGATCTCACGGCACTGGGCCATGGTCACCTGGCCGACAATGGTCTTCCCCGGCTCCTTGGAACCGGCGTTGATCTTGGCGGCCTTCTTCAAATAGAACGACGCGGGTGCGGTCTTCATTTCGAAGGTGAAGGACTTGTCCTGGAAGGCGGTGATCACCACCGGCACCGGCGTGCCCGGTTCCACCTTTGGGGTGGCGGCATTGAACGCCTTGCAGAATTCCATGATGTTGAGGCCACGCTGACCGAGAGCGGGGCCGATGGGCGGCGACGGGTTTGCCTGTCCAGCCGGCACTTGCAGCTTGATGTAGCCGACGACTTTTTTAGCCATCTATGTTCCCTCTTCCTGAGGTTAGTGGTGCGGCGGTTATGCCTCCCACGGGTTGGGTTTTCGTCTTCTCCCGCGAGTGGGAGAAGTTTGAGCACTACCGGATCTTTTCGACCTGGCCGTACTCCAGTTCGACCGGCGTTGGCCGGCCGAAGATCGACACGGCCACCTTCAGCCGCGAGCGTTCTTCGTCGACTTCCTCCACCTGGCCGGAGAAGGAAGCAAAAGGCCCATCGGCCACGCGCACCTGCTCGCCGATTTCGAAACTGATCGAGGCCTTGGGGCGCTCGACGCCTTCCGCCACCTGATTGAGGATGCGGGACGCTTCGGCGTCGGTGATCGGAATGGGCTTGTTGTCGGAGCCCAGAAAGCCCGTCACCTTCGGGGTATTCTTGATCAGATGGAACGCCTGGTCGGTCATCTCCATCTTGACGAGCACGTAACCCGGGAAGAACCGGCGCTCGCTCTTGATCTTGCGCCCACGGCGTACTTCCACGACTTCTTCGGTCGGAACAAGCACTTGCTCAAAAAAGTCGCCGAGACCCTTCTGCACGGACTGTTCCTTGATCGATTCCGCCACCTTCTTCTCGAAATTCGAGTAAGCGTGAACGATATACCAGCGTTTCGCCATTATTATGCCTGCTGCCTGTCCGCCGCCTATAGACCGAAGAGCGCTTTGTCGACGCCCCATTTGATGATTGCGTCAACGATCAGAAAGAACACCGACGCCATTGCCACCATGACCAGAACCATGGCGGTCGAAATCAGCGTCTCGCGGCGCGACGGCCAGGTAACCTTGCGGGCTTCCTCGCGCACCTGCTGCATGAATTCGAACGGGTTGGTCTTGGCCATCAATCTTCCTTCTAATTGGCAGGGGCAGAAGGGCTCGAACCCTCGACCTGCGGTTTTGGAGACCGCCGCTCTACCAACTGAGCTATACCCCTATTTGACTTCCGGCAGATATGAACTCTGGCCCTGAAATCAACCACTTCGTTTTCCACACGACAAGAGCGGCAGAGGCCGTGCAAGGCCTTGCCGCCATCGGAGTC
>JANMMJ010000158.1:0-41304 GCA_031373255.1 Hyphomicrobiales bacterium | reverse complement strand
GACAGATATGCTCGTATTCGTGAAATCCTTGGACCGAAATGATTATATTGCAGAACCAGAAACTGACCATCAAAACATGCAGCCGTTTCGTGGCCAAAGCCTTCGTGATCTTCGAGGTCAAAATCCGCTATAGGGGCGTTTGCGGACGCCCGCCCCGGCCCTTCACGTCGGATTGCGCCAAAATCAAGATACCACTCATTGCCAGACTTGTTTGCGTCCTCAAGTCGAAGTTGTGATCCAGATATTTCCAAAAGTCGCTGATCAAGGCTCAAGCTGTTGATATGCGTGAGCACCTGATCAAGATTTACCTGCCCTTGTTGGAACAGCCGATACGAATGGATTTTCATAACCCTACCTAGATGATTGAACTATCTCTAATAGTAGGATCGTATCTTATCTAGCGTCAACTAGTAGGCGATTGCTTAGTCCGCGTTTTCGAAATCTTGGTCAACTTTGCTTCTTCTTGACGCTTATGAGTCTTGTGCGGCATGGAAGCCAGCTTGCCCATGTCGCGCTTGGTCTTATCCAGATCAGAATCGGTCTCTTTGGCCTACCCGTTCATAGCAATCCTTATTTTGGCGCGTCTGTGGATAGTGCGCACAATATGATTCGGCGTGCCCGCCACGCCTCTACAGCGGTTATGTTGCGTCGCCTCCGCGATGGAGGGGTGATTCGCCGGTCAAGCTGACCACCCCGCCCACGCGGCCCGGAGGCTGGCGCACCCCGCATTGCTGCGGGTGCAGCGGGAACCGTCCATTGGGTTCCCGTTTTGGGGTGGTGGGGCTGGTGTCCCGGAGGCGGCTTCCGACCCTCTCCCTCGGGTTCGATCCCCGACCACTCCAATAGTTCGACAAAACATTTCGACGAGTGGTTTAGCCGTCTCTTACGAGACTGCTGAATCACATTATAACGAATCAGAGAACAGCTAACACTTTTCTTAAGTATATAATTGCGACAAATAGAACAACATAGGAACATATGTCAAGGGCCTCGCCATCGCCGGAATTCTGACCGGCGCGGAATGAGGCTGCCCCCGGAGTGCCAGGGGATTTATTGCTTTCGTCAAAACGCATTCCCGGTCTCATATTTTTAAAATGTTTTGGGTTGCGCGAGACGGCGATCTGTGCAATTTTTATTCTTAATTCTTAAATATAGAATATTCATTCCAAAGACTGGATGGACCCATTGGATACTCGGACTTTCGATAGACTCAGCATGGACGGAAAAATCGCCGTTGTTACCGGTTCGACCCAGGGGTTGGGTGAAGCCATTGCCCATCTTTTCGCAGATCGGGGTGCCAAGGGTCTGGTGATTACCGGGCGCAACGCAAAGAATGGTGCGCGGGTGAAGGCGGACCTTGAGAAGAAAGGCGTCAGGACGGTTTTTGTAGATGCCGATCTCGGCAAGATGGACGATACACGCAAAGTGATCGCGGCTGCGGATAAGGAATTTGGCCGCGTGGATGCATTGGTGAATTCGGCCGGCATTACCGACCGCGGAACGATCTGGGACACGAAGCCTGAACTCTTTGATTCAATGATGGCGGTCAATGTCCGCGCGCCGTTTTTTCTCACACAGGACGCCATTCATCTGATGAAGCGCGAAAAAACCAAAGGCACCGTCGTCAACATCATATCAATGTCAGGTCATGGCGGGCAAAGCTTCATCACGGCCTATTGCGCGTCCAAGGGCGCACTTATCACTCTCACCAAGAACGTTGCCTATTCGATCATGCGGCATCACATCCGGGTCAACGGCCTGACGATCGGATGGATGGATACGCCTGGCGAAGATCGCATCATGAAAACATATCACGACGCCGAGGATGGCTGGCTCAAGAAAGCCGAGGCCGATCGCCCCTGGGGACGGCTGCTCAAGCCTGACGAAGTGGCACGCGCGGCTGCTTATCTTTCTACCGATGAATCGGGCATGATGTCTGGCGCAATCATAGATTTCGACCAGCAGGTTCTTGGATCCGGCAACAGTCCTGCGCCGCCACCGGCGCTTGATTGAGCTTCCAACGCATCGTTTTCACTAGCCAACCAGAACGGGCCGTTTATACTAAATTTGCCTGAAGCAACAATGGCCATGAAGAGCCATATTGCTACCGGCATCATGGGAGGAACCACGGATGGCGTTGCTTGACGTTAGTCATGTTTCAAAGAGCTTTGGCGCGATCCGGGCCTTGACCGATGTCAGCTTTTCCGTCGATTCCGGTGAAGTCGTCGGGCTGATGGGCGATAACGGCGCCGGCAAGTCGACGATGGTGAAACTGATCGCCGGGAATTTTCCACCCAGCGAAGGCGAAGTAACCGTTGAAGGCCAGGTTTGCCATTTTCACAAGCCCATCGAAGCGCGGGCCAAAGGCATAGAGGTCGTCTATCAGGATCTGGCAATCGCGGACAACCTGACAGCAGCACAAAACGTCTTTCTGGGAAGAGAAATCAAGAAGGGTGTGTGGCCCTTTCGCATCCTCGACAAGCAGGCGATGATCGACAAGTCGGCGGAACTCTTTGCCGAATTGAAATCAGAGACACGGCCGCGTGACCTCGTCAAAAAGATGTCGGGCGGCCAGCGTCAGGCCGTGGCCATTGCACGGACGCGGCTCTCGAATGCAAAGCTCGTGCTCATGGACGAGCCAACTGCCGCCATTTCCGTGCGCCAGGTGGCCGAAGTTCTCGAACTCATCCGGCGCATGAAGGCGCAGGGAGTATCCGTGATGCTGATCAGCCATCGCATGCCCGACGTCTTCGCAGTCTGCGACCGCATCATTGTCATGCGGCGCGGCAGCAAGGTGGCCGACAAGCACACCGTCTCAACTTCGCCGGAGGAAATCACTGGCCTCATTACAGGAGCGATCCGTGCAGCTTGAAGCCAAAACAACTGTTGAAGCCGGTCACGCTGCGATTTCCGATGTCGTACAGAACAAGGAAAAGACGGCCCTCCAGAGTGTCTTTTCAAGTCAGCCATTCTGGGTGACAATTGCGCTGCTCATACTTGTCGTCATCATGTCCTTCTATGAGCCGAGCTTCGGCACGGCCGACAATATTTCCAACATGACGCGCAACTTCGCGCCATTTGGCATCATGGCGCTCGGCATGATGGTGGTGATCATCACAGGTGGCATCGATCTTTCGGTTGGCTCCGTCATGGGCATCGTCTCCATCGTGGCGGGCCTGTTTCTGACCTGGGAATATCCCTGGTACGTGGCCTTCTCCATGGGCCTCCTAACCGGCCTCATCTGCGGGGCGTTCAACGGCTTCTTCGTTGCCTTTGTCGGCATGCAGTCCTTCGTCGTGACACTCGGCATGCTGGCGATTGCGCGGTCACTCGCCGTGGTCTTCTCGCAAAACCAGATGCTCTACAAGTTTGGTCCTGACGCGCATATCGTGAAAGCCATCGGACAATGGAAGTGGCCGCTGCGCGCTACAAAAGGGGGTTGGGCGCCGGACTGGATGCCGGAATTGTCGTCACAGTTCTGGATCATGGTATTGCTTGGAATCATCATGGGGTTTGTGTTCAATTTCACGGCCTGGGCGAGGCATCTCTATGCCATCGGCGGTAATGAACACGCTGCCCGCCTGACAGGCGTCCCTGTCGATCGCATCAAGTTTCAGTCCTATGTGTTTTGTTCCTTCTGCGCAGCGGTCGCGGCGCTGTTGCTGCTTGGCTACAATGGCTCGGCCATCAACGCGATGGGTGCTGGCTATGAGTTGCGGGTGATTGCCGCGACTGTGATCGGCGGAGCAGACCTCATGGGTGGCGCAGGCTCTGCATTTGGCGCCGTCATTGGCTCGGCGTTGCTCGAAGTGATCCGCAACGCGCTCCTCATGGCGGGTATCGATTCCAATTGGCAGGGGGCCTTCGTTGGCGCCTTCATTATTCTCGCCGTACTCCTTGGCATGCAGTCAGGCGGCAAGTCTGTATTGGCCTCAAGTTGGGACAGACTGTTTGCAAGGAAGTAAAGCAGAAGACCGGTCTGCCGGCGGTTTCCGGCGGTTGTAAAATGGGAGGACTACGATGTTAAAATATCTGTTGGGAGCCGCTGTCGCATTCAGTGCACTGACTGCGATCGAGGCCATGGCGCAAGACAAGAAGATCTTCGCCCTTGTGCCGAAAAACATGAACAACCCCTTCTTCGACCAGGCCCGCGACGGCTGCAAGAAGGCCGAAGCTGAAGCAAACGGCGCATTTGAATGCATGTATATCGGCCCAGGCGAACATGGCGGCGGTGACGAACAGGTTGCCATCGTGCAGGATCTCGTAGCCAAGAAGGTGAACGGCATCGCGGTGGCGCCATCGAATGCCGCGGCCATGGCTGTCGCACTTCAGGCCGCCAAGGAAGCCGGCATTCCCGTTCTGACATGGGATTCGGACGTTCTGCCTGAAAACAAGGATCTCCGCGTTGCCTATATCGGCACGCACAACTACGAGATCGGCGTGAACCTTGCCAAGATCGCCATGCAGATCAAGCCAAAGGGCGGCAAGGTCTGTATCCAGTCCGGTGGCGCGGCTGCTGCCAACCACAATGAACGCATGCAGGGCATCCGCGACACGCTGTCAGGCAAGAAGTCGGCTGCTTCACCCGGCGATGCACTCGCTGGCGAAAACGGCTGGACTGAACTTGAGGGCTGCCCACTCTACACCGACGACGACTTCCCACGTTCGGTGCAGCAGTTTGAAGACATCATGGCCAAGACGCCTGACCTTGACGCCTTCATCCCAACAGGCGGCTTCCCGCAGTTCATTCCGGATGCAAACCGCGCTGCTGTTGGCAAGTACAAGGACAAGATTGCATCAAAGTCGCTGGCCCTCGTCGTTGCCGATACACTGCCTGTGCAGATCGACCAGATGAAGGAAGGCCTGTCACTCGGCCAGGTTGGCCAGCGTCCGTTTGAAATGGGCTATATGACGATGATGGCCCTGAAGGACATGGCGGATGGCAAGGCAGCACCGGCAGATCCGACCTATACGGGTCTGGATGTGTGCACGCCCGAAACAGCCGACACCTGCATCGCCAAGTAAGTTCTATAGGCCGATCAGAGGGCGGGAGGAAACTCCCGCCTTTTTTATTGGCACGTTCATAGCAGTGGTGCCACACCCACGTTACATTGCAGAAACTTAATATTGCGGGCTCCACGTCAATCCGGCGTTGTCAGCGCACTGTCAGGCTGGAGGCCATATACAATCCGCGATAACCGGGGCCTCGGTCTATCTCGTTCAACTTTCGAGGATCAAGAACCATGAAATTCAAATTTGTGGGCAGCATGATTGTTGCCTCAACCACCTTGCTTGCACTGAATACCGCAGCCTTTGCAAAATCGAGCACCCAAATCGTCAATGTTTCGCTGGGTGGGGAAGCCGGCCAGCATATGACCATCAATCTCGACCACAACAGCATCAAGGCCGGGATGGTGGAGTTCGACGTCAAGAATGACGCCATCGGTACGGATCACGAAGTCGTACTCGTAAAACTGAAAACCAAGAGCCAGAAAATCGCATCCGATTCCAAATCGCACCGCATCGACGAGAAGAAACTCAAGTCCATGGGCGAAGTCGCCGGACTGAAGCCGGGTGACTCGGGTGCGCTCAAGGTGAAACTGGCCGCAGGAGATTATCTCCTTCTTTGCAACCATAAGGAACATTTCGAATTGGGCATGTACACGCCCTTGACCGTCACGAACTAACACGTTGCCGTCGAAGGGGGACGGAACACCAACTCGTCCCCCGGCTTCTCGAATAGCCCTTGTCAGAATCCCGCGGGTGCGGCCATGATGGGGCATGAGCAATTTATTTTCACTTGAGGGCCGCGTAGCCCTCGTCACCGGCGCTTCACGCGGCCTCGGTTTCGCCATGGCAAAAGCATTGGCAGATCATGGCGCCAAGGTCCTGATCAATGGACGCGACGCAAAAACACTTGGCGAAGCAGCGCAAAAATGCGGCGGCTTGCCATGCGTGTTCGATGTGGCCGACGCCAAGGCTTCACGGTCAGCACTTGAGCAAATCGCGCGCGACCACGGCCACCTCGATATCCTGATCAACAATGCCGGAATCCAGCATCGCAAGCCGCTGACCGAATGGGAAGACGACGATTTCGAGCGGGTGCTCGCCACCAATCTCTCTGCGTGTTTCAGGCTGTCACGCGATGCCGCAAGGCTCATGTTGCCGCAGAAATTTGGCCGTATCATCAATACTGGCTCGGTGGCGGCCATACTCGGCCGTCCCACCATTCACGCCTATGTCGCTGCAAAAGCCGGGCTTCATGGTCTTACCCGCTCGATGGCAGCGGAACTGGGCAAGAGCGGTATTACGGTCAATGCACTGGCGCCGGGCTATTTCGCGACCGAACTCAACACGGCTTTGCTCGAAGACAAGGTGTTCACGTCCTGGGTCGAGGCCCGCACACCGGCCGGCCGCTGGGCCAAGCCCGAGGAGCTTGGTGGTGCCGCAGTCTTCATTGCGTCCAATGCCGCCAGCTATGTGAACGGCCATGTGCTGGCCGTCGACGGGGGACTGTCCGTTTCCCTTTAAGCGGCGCGGCGCGGCTTTGGCTGGCGATCGCGCATCAAAATCTGCGAGATGATCAGCAGGGCCAGCGATGTCAGCAGAACGACAGTGCCGATTGCGTTGATCTCCGGTGTTACACCGCGGCGGATTGATGAAAACACATAGATCGGCAGCGTAATATTCGGTCCGGCGACGAAATAGGCGATAATGAAATCCTCGAACGACAGCGTGAACGCCAGCAGAAATCCTGCGAGGATCGAGGGGGCGAGCAGCGGCAAGACAACTTGCCGAAAGGTTCCCATCGGCGTGGCGTACAGATCCTCCGAGGCTTCGACCAGGCTCCGGTCCATGCCCTGAAGCCGGGCGCGGATCAGGAGCGCAACGACGGCAATATTAAAGAGGACATGCGCGGCAATGACGGTCCACACGCCCATCTCGATTTTCAGTTGCCATGCCGCCATCAGAAAGGGATTGACCAGATCGAACAGCGACACGAAGGCAATCAAGGTCGAGATGCCAATCACAATGCCGGGCACCATGATGGCGATGTAAACGAGCGTCTCAAACAATATCTTGATCCAACCGGCCGCGCGCTCGAGCCCCAAGGCAGCTAGCGTACCAATGACAGCCGACAGAACTCCGGTCGAAAATGCCACGGTAAGACTCGTCATGAGAGCTTCGGTGATCAGCGGATTGGAGAAGGCCCTGCCATACCATTCCAGCGAGAAGCCTTGCCAGACCATGGCCTGTTTGCCGGAGTTAAACGAGAGTCCGACGATCAGGGCAATCGGGGCATAGAGGAAGATATACACCAGAATTGCGTATATGCGCATAGCTACACCAGGGCCACACGCCGGGTGCCCGTCTTGCCAAGCACGAAGCGCATGTAAAATACGATGGTGACAAACATGATCGCCACCAGTGCGACCGAGACCGCTGCACCGAACGGCCAGTTACGCGACTGCAGGAAAAGATCGACAAGCGCGTTGCCGATGAAGAAGACTTTTCCGCCTCCCAGATATTGCGGAAGAATGTAGTCGCCCATCAAAAGTATGAAGACGAGCATGGAACCGGTTGCAACGCCGGGCAGAGCCAGCGGCAACGTTACCTGCATGAAGGTTCGCCACGGCGTTGAGCCGAGATCGGCCGATGCTTCAAGCAGGCGCTTGTCGAGTTTTTCAAGGCTGACATAGATCGGTGGAATCATGAGCGGCAAGTAGCCATACACAGCGCCAATCAATACCGCCCAGGGCGTGTTGATAATTCGGATATCGGCCAGGCCAAGCCAAGTCAGCCAGGATGGAATGCCCTTTGAGCCCAGGATCATGATCCAGGCGTAATAGCGCAAGAGCTGGCTGGTCCAGAACGGCGCCATCACAAGCACGAGAAGCATCACCCGCCATTTCGGAGAAACCTTCACGGCCAGGAAGTAAGCCATGGGGAATGCAAAAAGCGCTGTAAGAAAAGTGCCGAAAGGCGCCAGCGTCAGGGTGTTGAAGAAGGCTTTTCCACGCGCCGGCAGATTCAGATAATTGTCGAAGGTGAAGCCGGGCGCGTAACCGCCGGCGGGCGCTCTCTCGCCAACGGAATAAACCAGCACGACGGCGAGCGGCACGATGAGCAAAAACAAAAAGAATACTCCCGCGGGGGCCAGCAAGAGGGCTGTCACCGCACGGGAGTTTCGCTTGTCGGCCAAGTGTAATCAGGCCGATTTGAAGCGCGCCATGATTTCAGCACGCAGCGGATTGACCAAGGTTGCGGCGGCGCCAAACTCAAGCGGCGACAGTGCTTCCGAGGCAGGGTAGAGGATCGGATTCTCCAGCATTTCCTTTGGCACCAGCGCGTTGCAGCGCGAATCCGTCGAAGGATAGCCGTGGGCCTGAACCTCGATGGCATTGATTGCCGGGGTCAGGAGAAAATCGACCAGCGCGTATGCCGCATCCGGATTTGGTGCGCTCTTCGGGATGGCATAGAAATCGCTCCAGATTTCGCCACCTTCCTTGCCAAGCATATACTCCATTTCCGGCATATCGCGCTTGAGCTGCACGGCATCGCCGGTCCAGCACACGCTCATCCAAGCGTCGCCACTGGCGAGCGAAGGTTTGTAATCGGAATTGATGCCGAACAAATGCGGTTTGCAAGCGATCAGAAGCTTCTCGGCCTCGGCCAGTTGCTTCTCGTCGTTCGAGTTGAACGAATAGCCAAAGTACTTGAGGGCATTGCCAATAGTGGTGAGCTGGTAGTCGTGCACCATGACTCGGCCAGTGAGCGCCCCTTGTGTCAGATCCCAGAATTCCTTCCAGCTCGCTGGCTTCTGGGTCACCGATTTTGAATTGTAAACAAAGCCCGTGGTGCCCCAATCCTTCGGTACCGCATATACGTTGCCATCGATGACGCCTTCGGCGGTGAAGCGCTGTTCCTGCGTGGTTGGATCGTAGTTGGGTAAGCGCTTGAGATCGAGGGCTTCGACGAGGCCCAACTCCTTGTAGGTCGAGATGGTGTAGTTGGTTGGCACAAACACGTCCCAGCCAGTCGAGCCCGCCTGCAATTTGGCCAGCATTTCTTCATTTGAGCCAAACACCGCGACATTAATCTTCACGCCGGTGTTCTTGGTGAAATTGTCAAGATTCTCCTGGGCGAAATAGCTTGGCCAGGTTGTAAAATTCACCGTACCCGAAAGCGCGGCGTATGCCTTGCGCGGCCTGAGGCCAGGAACCGCGGAACCCAAGACGGCAGTGGCAAGTCCAAGCCCTGTCACGCCCAAAAAGTGGCGGCGGGATACCGATCCATTCTTGTAGCGGCGCAATTCGTCGAGGAATTTCTGTGGTGTGATGATGCTGTCGTCCTTCATGATGCTTCTCCCTGTTGATTGCCTATACAGATCTAGGTTCTGGCCAGAACCAGCGCGGATTCCTCATGCCAGCCAACGGCGACGCTATCGCCGATTTCGTATATCTCGCCCGACCCCATGTGATGCGGACTGAGAACGGTAAAGGCACCGAGCCTGTCATTTTCGACGACATATTCGGTACGTTCACCAAGAAAAATACGGTTGAGAACACGTGCCTCGACTTTGACGGCAGCATCGGGCGAAAGAGCCTTGCGCGAGGCCGCAAGCTGCATGTTCTCCGGCCGGATGCTCAAAACAATACTATCCCCGGCAAGGCAGGGCGCCAGGGATCGTCCAGCAGTTTCTCCGGCGGCAAAGGTAATCGCAGTCAAATTCCGCGTGGTCGCGCCCGCCCTGCCCTCAAAGAAGTTCGACTTGCCGACGAAATCGGCGACATAGCGATTCAATGGCTGGTCATAAAGTTCGCGCGGCGTGCCGATCTGAACGATGCGGCCTTCCCGCATGATGCAGACCCGGTCGGACATGGAGAGTGCTTCTTCCTGGTCGTGCGTGACCAAAAGGAAGGTGATGCCGACATTGCGCTGGAGATTCTGCAATTCGATCTGCATCTCACCCCTGAGCTTGCGATCGAGTGCCGCCAAAGGTTCGTCCAGCAGAAGCACAGCGGGGCGATTTATCAGGGCGCGGGCCAGTGCTACGCGCTGCTGCTGCCCACCCGACAGTTCCCAGGTCTTGCGGCTTTGATAGCCGGCCAGACGCACCATTGAGAGAGCTTCGCCCACCGCCATGGCAATCTCCTCGCGCGGCAGCTTCGGTGTGCGCTGGCGAAGTCCATAGGAGACATTGTCTTCGACGCTCAGATGAGGAAACAGCGCATAATGCTGGAAAACCATGTTCACGGGGCGGCGATAGGCGGGGACACCGTTGACGTTCTTTCCCTGGAGCAGGACATCGCCTTCGCTTGGCTGGTCAAATCCGGCCATCATGCGAAGGCTGGTGGTCTTGCCACAGCCCGAAGGTCCAAGAATGGAGAGAAATTCGCCTTCACGCACGGCAAGGTCATTCTCCGCAACGGCGAGGACATCGCCGAACCTTTTGCTGACCTTGCGAAATTCAATAACCGGGGCGGACGTCATGACACGGGCGACAAACTCCGAGGATTTTGCAGTTGAGTCAATCGGGGAATGCACGAGCGATTGAGAATTTCTCAAACGCCGCAGTTGTGATAAGAGCGCGTCCATGGTTCGCCGCCACTATCTGCTGCCTTCGCTCAATGCGCTTGCCGCATTCGAGGCCACGGCACGTCACCAAAGCCTGACTGTCGCCGCCGCCGAACTCAACGTCACTCCGGGTGCAGTATCGAAGCAGATCAAGGCGCTGGAAGGCGAATTGGGGATTGCCCTGTTCCTGCGCACCCACCGTGCCGTCAAACTCACCTTCGACGGAGAGCGCCTGTACCGGGCGCTGGCCGAGAGCTTTGCCAAACTGTCGGACACACTTTCCGCCATTCGCCGGGATTCCACCGTGCGCACGGTGACAATCGGCACCACCAATGCCTTTGCGCAACTTTGGCTCATGCCCCGGCTCGGGCGATTCTGGCTCGCCAACCAGGATATCGTCATCGATCATGTGATTTCCGACCGCATGCAGGACTTGCGGGCAGCAGAGGCCGATCTGCGGGTGCGCTACGGCGGCGGGCAATGGACCGATGAGGGCGCCATCCGGCTGTTTGACGACCGCATCGCCGCCGTCGCCAGCCCAGCGCTGGCGGAACGGGCCAAGGTTTCTACCGTCAAGGACCTGGCAGGGCTCACTCTCCTGTCGGTCGAAGGTGTGGACTGGGTTTGGACGAACTGGGAGGACTGGCTCGCTGGCAATGGCCATTCTGCCAAACGGCTGACGCTTCGCCGGTTCAACAGCTATGTCATTGCGTTGCAGGCAGCGCAGGATGGCCAGGGTGTTGCACTTGGCTGGATGCAACTGGTCAAGCCGCTCATCGAAAGCAGGAAACTCGTGCAGATCCTGCCTGCGGAAATCGCAGCACCTGAAGCTTTCTATGTCACCTGGAGCCTCAGACGGGCACTCAGCCCGGAGGTGAAAATCCTGCGCGACTGGCTGGTTGCCGAGGCCCAAAACTCTGATTGAGATTTTCTCAAGCAAATTTTGCGTCTTTATCGGGTTGCGCATTGTAGCGGCAGGGCGTTTCCTGATTGCTTCATTTCAGGCGGGTCGCAGATGGTCAATATCAAGGAACTTTCACAACAGGTTTCATCGCACGGCCGGCGGGCGGGCGGACGCGACGGGCGGCGCGCCATGCGGGCGAAGGCGGTGCCTTCACTTCCCGGACTGGTGCGCAATATTCCGGTTTATGAAATCGTGCCGGACGAGGCAATCGAACTGATCCACGACGAATCCATGAAGATTCTCGAGGAAATCGGCATCGAGTTCCGCGATGATGAAGCCGCCGCCATGTGGAAGGCGGCGGGAGCAGACGTCAAGGGCTACCGGGTCCGCATCGACCGGGCGCTGCTCACGGAGCTGGTTGCCAAGATCCCGCCCGAATTCACTCTCAATGCGCGCAATCCCGAGCGCACGGTCAAGGTGGGCGGCCGCAACCAAGTGTTCGTGCCGATGTACGGCGCACCCTATGTGCGCGATCTCGACAACAACCGGCGCTATGGATCGCTCAAGGACCTGAACAACTTCCACAAACTTGCCTACATGCTGCCGGCGCTGCATTCATCGAGTTCGATCTGCTGCGAACCCATGGAAGTGCCGGTGCCAAAGCGGCATCTGCATATCATTCACTCAGCGCTCAAGTATTCCGACAAGCCGTTCATGGGGATCGTCACCTCGAAGGAGCGCGCCGAAGACGTGATGAAGATGGCCGGGATCGTGTTTGGCGACGACTACGTGAAAAACAACACGGTTCTGGTATCGATCACAAATTGCAATTCGCCGCTGGTGTGGGACGCGACGATGCTGGACGCCATGAAAGTCTACGCGCGTCACAATCAGCCGGTCATTCTCGCACCCTTTGCGCTGTGCGGCGCATCGACCTCCGCCTCATCGGTTGGCGCGGTGGCGCAGGTCAATGCCGAAGCGCTGGCCGGCTGCGCCTTCACGCAGCTTGTGAAGCCGGGCAGTCCACAGATTTACGGGCAGTTCATGGTCGCGGTTGACATGAAGACCGGTGCTCCCATGGGCGGAACACCGGAAGCTGCGCAAATGATGTATCTGATGGGAGCGCTGGCGCGTAAATACAATTTGCCGTGGCGCACCTCGGGTTTTCACGTGGGTTCAAAGATCAACGACGCGCAGGCCGGCTATGAGGCCAACATGCTGATGCATGCGGCGATCCTCTCAGGGGCAAATTATATCTGGCATGTGGCCGGCTGGCTGGAGGCAGGACTTGCCTGCGGATATTCCAAGTTTGTCACCGATGCCGAGCAGCTGGTGGGCTGGTACAAATATGCGCAGGGCGTGTCGTTCGAGGATTTCAAGGACGCAATGGCGGCTGTGCGTGAAGTGGGGCCAGCAGGACATTTTCTCGGCACGCAGCACACGCTGGATCACTTCGAAAGCGCATTCTTCATGCCTTCGCTCATGGATTTCAACCCCTTCGAACAATGGTCGGCGGAGGGCTCAAAGGATCACGACACACGTGGCCGGGAAAAGGCAAAGGCGATGCTGGAAGCCTATGAGGAACCCAAGCTCGATGAAAGCGTCGCGGAGGCACTTGAGGCGTTCATCGCGAAGCGGGAAACGGAATTGCCTAACACAGTAAGCTGATGGAGTAGCGATGACCGCGACCATCTCAAATTCTGACGCGGCTGGCGACGGGCCGATCCCCTATCTGGAACGAACACGCACCTATTACTCGGCGCTGGGCCATTCGCCTTATGTGTGGGCGCACTTTGAAGATGTCCCCTTCACCATACTGGCGAAACCCCTGACAGATTGTGTGGTGAGCATTGTTACCACTGCAGCGCCTTACCAAGACGGGAAGGGCGACCAGGGGCCGGGCGCTCCGTACAATGCCGCGGCAAAATTCTATTCGGTCTATTCCGGTGACGTGGATGAGGATCACGACCTGCGCATCTCGCATATTGCGATCGATCGCGTCCATACCACCGCAAAAGATCAGCGCAGCTACTTTCCGCTTGAAGCGCTGCGCGTGGCTGCAGCACGAGGCCGGTTGAGACTGGGGCGGAAGTTTTACGGTCTTCCGACCAATCGCAGCCAGCGCATCACGCTTGATGTGGATTGCAAGGCGTTGCTGGCGCAATGCAAGTCAGACGGCGTCGATGCCATCCTGTTCGCCGCCAATTGCCCGATTTGCCACCAGAGTGTCAGCCTGGCTGCACGGGTTCTCGAGGAACAGGGTATCGCCACGGTTGTCATGGGATGTGCCAAAGATATTGTTGAATATGTGGGAGTGCCGCGGTTTCTGTTTTCGGATTTTCCATTGGGCAATGCTGCTGGAAAGCCGGACGATCCCGCTTCGCAAACCCTGACGCTCGATCTTGCGATTGGCCTGCTGGAGCATGCCAGATCACCGCGAACGACGTTGCAATCTCCGTTACGGTGGAGCGACGATCCGTCCTGGAAGCTTGACTATAGCAATATTGACCGGCTCTCGCCCGAGGAGATCAAGAAGCGGTGTGCCAATTTCGAGGCGGACAGGGAAGCCGCCCGGCAAATCCGCAACTCCACCACCGCCTGAAGCAGGGACGCCCAATTCATATTTTCAGCGGCTGAGAGATATGGCAGAGCACCAGGATGCCAGATGCAATCTACGACGATCTCCAGCTTGCGGCGATCTATGAAACTCTCAATCCGCCGGGGCAGGATGAAGAGTACTATCTCGCGCTTGCAGGAACTACGCCGCTTCGGATCCTCGACATGGGTTGTGGAACGGGCCGTCTCGCGGCAGACTTAGCCACGCTTGAACACCATGTTACCGGGGCCGATCCGGCCAAAGGCATGTTGCAAGTGGCGCGAACGCGGCCTCGCAGCGATACCGTCACATGGGTGCAAAGCGACGCTGCAACGTTGTCCCTCAGGTCGCGGTTCGATCTCATCATCATGACCGGACATGCGTTCCAGATTCTCCGCACGGATGATGCTGTCGTGAACTCACTCGTCAATCTCCGCCGGCATCTGGCCGATGGCGGGCGCCTGGCGTTTGAGACGCGCAATCCGCTGGCACGTGAGTGGGAGGAATGGACGCCCGGGAACTCGACGGAAACTCTCGACATCCCCTCAATCGGCCGGATTGAGGTGTTTAGCTCCATCGCGTCTGCAGAGTTACCATTCGTGACCTACATGACGCATTTCCACTTTGCCAATGGCGAGAGGCGCACCGAGCCGGCAACCCTCCGGTTCATGGAAAAGAGCGAACTCGCCGCCTTCCTTTCCCGATGCGGATTCTGCGACGTTGCATGGTACGGAAACTGGGACCGCTCAGCGTGGACGCCGGAAAGCCCGGAAATTATCGTCGTCGCTTCCTAGCGGCGGTTAGCGATGGCATGCGCATCGGCGCAGTGTTAGAGATGCACGATGCTCGTGGATTATATCACTTCCGCCCTCGCGACGCTTCTGGTCGTCGCCGATCCGGTGTTCCTGAGTGCGCTGTTTCTCGGTGTTACCCAGGGTATGGGAGATGCGCAGCGGCGGGAGGTCGCGATCAGGGCATCGATCATCGCCTTCTGCATCCTGCTTGCGGCGGGACTTGGCGGCGCAAAGGTCCTTGACCTTCTCGGAATTTCACTTTCGGCCTTCCGAATTGCCGGCGGGCTCTTGCTGCTTTCGGCTGCTGCTGAAATGGTCTTCGACCGGCGCAGCCAGCGTCTGCAGGCGACGGCTGACCAGGCGATCAGCGTCGATCACGTGAAAAACGTCGCAGCATTTCCGCTCGCCATTCCGCTGATGGCGGGACCCGGCGCCATTACCGCAATGATCCTGCTAGCCGGAAGAGCGGAAGGACGGATGAACTATCTGTTGTCGCTCTTCGCTGTCGCGGCGCTGGTGATGCTGGCGTGCTATTTGTGTTTTCTTGCCGCGGAGCGGATTTCCAAGACGATGGGAATTACCGGCCGCGCGGTATTGACCCGATTGCTGGGCATCATCCTTGCGGCACTCGCAGTCCAGTTCGTGATCGACGGCGTCACGGTGCTTATGCACGGATGAAATGCAGATTGCGGAATTGAGCACGGAAACGCGTGACATCGGACGCTACGGTTGCCGGATCGTTGGCCTTGAGTGCAGAGGCAACGAACCGGGCCAATTCCGGCATATGCTCCGGGCGCATGCCCCAGCGCACGATCTCCGGTGTTCCGAAACGCAATCCGTTCAAGTCGCCATCCATCTGTTTTACCGGAAGACCTATGCCGCAAGTGAGGATATTCGCCTGGCGCAAGCGCTTTGCCGCAGCCTGGCCGCCGCCATAGGGTACCGCTTCAATTGCGAACTGGTGTGATGTGGTGGTGCCATCGCGCGTTGAAAATACGCGAACCCCTTCGGCCTCGAGTGCGCCTGCCAGCGCCCTTGCCGTCGAAATCATCATTGCGGCATAGTCCCGGCCATGCTCTCTCCAATCCAGCAGGGTTATGGCCAGAGCCGCCGATTTCGCCGCATCGAAATTTGCAGTAAGGCCTGGATAGGCAATGTGGTCGAGACGTTCGGCGAGCGCTGCGTCATTGGTGACCACCAACCCGCCGGCGGGGCCGCCGAGGCTCTTGTAGGTGCTCATCGTCATGAGATGGGCGCCCTCTGACAATGGATTGGCCCAGGCACGGCCAGCGATCATGCCGCAAAGATGGGCGGCGTCGAAGAGAAGGTGGGCGCCTACCGCGTCGGCGATGGCGCGCGCCTCTTTTACGGGATGAGGAAGCAGATTGAGGCTGCCACCCAGCGTAATCAGTTTTGGCGAAAACCGTCGCGCCATTGCTTCAAGGCCTGTGACATCGATCGTGTAATCATCGGCGTTTACGGGCGCGTGATGAATCTCCAGGCCATAAAGACCAGCAGCGCCGGCATTGTGATGGGTGACGTGGCCGCCAATTGCCGGCGGAGGCACTATGATGCGGTCGCCTGGCTTGCACGTGGCCATGAACGCATAGAGGTTGGCGAGGGCCCCAGAGCCGACGCGAATTTCAGCATGGCTGGCTGAAAAAATCTCGCAGGCCAACTCAGCCGCGATCACCTCGATCTGTTCAATCGCCTCCAGGCCCATCTCGTATTTGTCACCGGGATAACCCAATGAAGGCCGCGAGCCGAGACCCTGGGCCAATACAGCCTCAGCTTTCGGGTTCATGACATTGGTCGCGGGGTTGAGGTTAATGCAGTCGTGTTCGTGGATGGTCCGATTTTCAGCGATCAACTGATCCAGACGCGCGGCGATCCGGTCTGCTTTGGATGAAGCGGCAAAGTTCGAAATCGCCTCAATGTAATCTTCGCAGTCTGATGGAATCCAACTTCTGCGCGCCTGACTCGGCATGTAAATCCTCCGGCCTGTGATGGTCTGATTCATGCCCGGAAAGATATTATCAGGGCAACCGCGAAATGGCCGTTCGGATCTACGCCCCCAGTTCGGCAAGCATGCGGCGGGCCCCGGCTTCGAAACGTGCCATGCCGCCGTGCGAGCGGGCCAGCATCATCGTTCCTTCAAGCGAGCCAATCAGGTATTGGGCAACATCGGCGGGAGCGCCATTGAACGACAGCGAGCCGTCGTTCCGGCCCTGTGCCAAAAGCGCAGTCAGCCACGTTTCGTTGCGCAGGAAATACTGGTCGAGCGCCTGCTGCATCGGCTTGGGCAAGGTCTGGAACTCGGCAGCAAGCATGCCGCACATGCACATGCGCTCATCTGCCAGCACGCTCGAATAGATTTGAACGTAATTCCTGAGCTTTACGGCAGCGGTGCCGGAGGTATCCCTGATCGCGTCAAGCGCGTGCTGAAAATTGTCGCGGTAACGCTCGATCAGGCTGACGCCAAGCGCGCCTTTCGACGGAAAATGATAATGCAGGCTTGCCTTGGTTACATGAAGCTGTTCCGCAATATCGGCATAGCTGAAAGCGTTGAAACCCCGCGTTTGCACAAGCTGCTGGGCAATATCCAGGATCTGCTGGGAGACATGCGGCGTGTTTGCGTGCGTGTTCATGAAGCTAGAAAGTCAGCAATTGCAGGCGACAAACGTGGCGCCTCACAGATGACTGTACGCCTTTCCATCAAAAATTCTACCTACTAGTTGACAATTTACCTTCTGGTTGGTAAGTTGAGAAATCGGATCAAGACCCGATTTATGTTTCTCCTTTTGCCCGGCTTTTTTCGAGACGTGCCGCGAAGTGCTTTCTGCCTTCCGTTGAACCAGGAGACCCCCATGAACCAGAATGTGCCAACTATTGCCGGTCTGCGCAAAGCCGTTGAATCGCGCGATGCCACGACTCTCAAGGCATTTTATGCCCCCAACGCGGTGTTGAAGATTATCGACGCCGACAACCCGCCAAGTAAGCCCCGGACCATTCAGGGTGCCAAAGACATCGGAGACTTTCTCGATGATGTCTACAGCCGGGACATGACGCACACCCTCGATGATGGTGTCGTAGACGATGCGCACCTCGCATTCGTGGAAGGCTGCCGTTACCCGGATGGAACCCGGGTGGTTGCCTCCTGCACGGCCGAGCTTGGCCCCATGGGAATCACCAGACAGACGATCGTGCAGGCGTGGGACAACTAGCCCAGCGCATCTCTGATTTTTTGGATCGCAATTTCAGGAGACAATCATGAGCTTGAAACTTTTAGCGGGCGCCTTCGCGGCGTCCAGTTGCCTCGTCATGGCTTCAATTCCGGTTCTTGCCGATGATGATGCAGCGATGATCAAGAGCGCCGAGGCGGCCGCCCCTGCTGCCGTGGCGTCGAAGGCTACCATCTATGCCATGGATGACAGCGGCAAGATGCGTACGCTGCGGGAAGGCAGCAACGGCTTCTGGTGCATGCCGGACAGCCCTGCGACACCAGGCCCCGATCCGATGTGCGGGGATGCCAATTCCATGGAATGGGCGATGGCCTGGATCGGAAAGACCGAGCCGCCGAAGGGCAAGGTCGGTTTCATGTTCATGCTTGCGGGCGGCACCGACGCCAGCAATACCGATCCACATGCGGCAAAGCCCACGGAGGGCAATAACTGGATCGAAACAGGACCGCATGTGATGGTGATGAATGCCATGGACATGATGGCCGGCTACACCACGGCGCCCAATCCCGATACATCGCAGCCCTATATCATGTGGGCCGGGACGCCCTACGCGCACCTGATGATCCCTGTGAAGTGATCTGCGACATTGCGGCGGGGAGCTCTCAATAGGGCTCCCCAATGCCGGCAACTTTCAGACTACAAATCAATCGGTCGTCATGAATTCGCAGCGCACACGGCGCTCAAGGGTTCTCATTTCGCTTTTCACGGCATTGGCGCACAGGTTCACGCCAGCTGCGGCGAAATCGGCGCTCACCTTGGCAATGACATCGTCAGGACCCGGAACCTGATAATCCGCCAGCATCACGTCGCTGGCGTAGTCGGCCAGCCTTTCGCCGCTATATCCGAGGTATTTTCCGGCCCACACGCCGAGCATCAGGTTGCGCCGCGCCACAACGGCATTTTCACTCGATCGTTCCAATTCTTCAAGCGACACTTGTACATTCTCCACACTGTCAGCAGCCCCATCGTGCCGCCATGGATCGGGTATATCGGTACAAATCTTGGCGCTCTCTTGACGCAGAGACGCCTGGATTGAGTCATTTGGACGCAGTGTGATGGAATTGGGCGGAGGCGGACCCTTAAAAGGGATGAGGCCCGCCTCCTGTTGACACAGTTGGCTGTCTGGGAGGACCGACATACTGTGGCGATAAAAACTCGAAGCTCTTGACTGGTCCGGTGCCCTTGAACAGCGAAAAAGAGATGGGGGGTGGACATCAGCAACCAACACCACGTCCGACCCCCCCTTACAGTACACATCAGCGGAGATCACCAACGTCACTGAAAGTTTACGCATCGCGGCAATGAGGAAAATGGGAGGAACCCCAGACCAACGTTTGCGATGCAACATGCTTAGCAAGGCACGTGCCAATTCTTAAGTAATCAGAAAGGATTCGAATAAATCATTGTAATTCAAGTACAAACGTGAAGAATTACGAAACTTCACGAAATATTGCCGTCCGGATACTTGATCGCTCGTTGTGCAGTGCAATGCCGCTTTGTGCGGCAGTTCAGACCGGGCGATGAATTTTCAGCCAGCCGCTGAAACGATCCATCGCCTCGGCGAGCTTGACCGGATCGCGCAGGAAACACATGCGCAAGTGGCCTTCACCACCCGGTCCAAAGGTGCCGCCGGGGGCGAAGCCGACTGCAATATCATCGATAATGCGCTTCACGGTTGCCAATGAATCGGTCATGCCCTTGATGCGAAAGAACAAATAGAAAGCGCCAAGCGGTATTTCGAAGCGAATTTGCTCGTGTTTTCGCAACGAATCCACGACCAAATCGCGGTTTTTACGCGCATTTGCGACCTGCAAACCGACGAATTCCTCGCCGGTATCGAGCGCCACCGCGCAGCCATGCTGAAGAAAAGTAGCCGTCCCGCTGGTGTTGTACTGGATAATCCGCTCAACCACAGCGTTCAATTCCCGGGGAGCCTGAAGCCAGCCGACGCGCCAGCCCGTCATGGCCCAGTTCTTCGAGAAGGTGTTGGCAAGCAGCAGCCTTTCCTCTACGTCGCAAATATCCAGGAAGGAGGGCGCGCGGGCGCCCTCGCCACCGCCATAATAGAAACGGCTGTAGACCTCGTCGCCGACGATCCAGATGCCGTGCTTGCGGCATGCATCGCGTATGGCGGTCAATTCGTCGATCGTCGCGGTCCATCCGACGGGATTGGACGGGGAATTGATGCAAATCGCGCGTGTCCGGGGCGAAATTGCTGCAAAAAGCCGGTCCAGATCGAGATGCCAGCGGCCATTTTCGAACTGCATCGGCACTTCGACGGGCCTCGAACCCTGAATACGCAAGGGGCCGGCGTAATTCGGCCAGGCCGGTGTTGGGATGATAATTTCATCACCTTCGCCGGCAACCATCTGGATGACGGTCTGGATGGCCTGCATGCCGCCGCCGGTGACAAAGAAGTTGGCGGGATCGAATGGCCTGCCGAAATGGCGGGTGTGATAGCGCGCGAGCGCCTCACGAAGCGGCGGAATGCCACCCTGCAAGGTGTAGAACGTATCGCCCCGCAACAAGCTTTCAACCGCCGGGCGGCAAAACTCCTCAGGCGTTGGGAGATTTCCCTCTCCCGACCACAACGGGATAATCCCGGGACGGGCAAACCCATGATTTACGGCCGATAAAATGCCGGAATCAGGCTCTTCGCGCGCATTGGGGATGATGGAATCAAGCAGGGTCTGGGCGTTCATGCGGCTCATAAGCCAAAAGAAAGCCCGGGTGTCCAGCACCCGGGCTTCATGATGGCCATGCGGGCCAGGCGATTACTTCTTGCGGAGCAGATCGCGAATTTCACCCAGAAGCGCCTCGGAAGGCGTGGGCGCCGGGGGCGGTGCTGCCGGTTCAGCCCGGCGCATCTTGGAAGCAGCCCTAACCAGCATAAACAGAATCCAGGCCAGGATCAGGAAGTTGATGAGCACGGTAATGAAGGCGCCATAAGCGAAGGTTGCACCCTGCTTTTGAGCATCCACCAGATTGGTGGCAGTCACCGCCGACGAAAGGCCGAGGAAATAATTGTCAAAGTTCGCACCACCAACAACCGCGCCGACGACCGGCATGATCAGGTGGTTTACGACCGAGTCGACAATCTTGCCAAAAGCGCCGCCCATGATGACGCCAACGGCGAGATCAAACGCGTTTCCCTTGAACGCAAAATTCTTGAATTCATCCCACATAGATAGTCCCCCTCAGGTTTTGGAGCCGGCCAGCCTCTGGTCCGGCAAGGCCCGACAAATAACCCATTGGCGGTTGCAAGGGAAGTTTCAATCTGACATTGGCCGAGAGTAGGCCTGTAACCTCCTGGCGAGTGCCTGCTATGATATCGGGGCATGCTGAACAGTCCGGCCCTTATAATCGCAGGTCTCGTCTATGTGGGACTGCTCTTCGCCGTGGCCACCTGGGGCGATCGTTCGGCCCACAAACCGCGGCCGGGCACACCACGGCCATTCATCTATGCGCTTTCACTCGGTGTCTACTGCACGTCCTGGACTTACTTCGGCAGTGTCGGCCTCGCGTCCAAGAGCGGCTTTGATTTTCTGCCAATCTATCTCGGCCCCATCCTTGTGTTCACGCTGGGATGGAAACTGCTTCAATCGATCGCAGAGCTGGCCAAGCGGCAGAATATCACTTCAATTGCCGATTTTATCGCCGCCCGATACGGGAAGAACGATTCTCTCGGCGCGCTGGTGGCAACCATCGCCGTGATCGGCACGATTCCCTATATCTCGCTGCAACTGAAAGCCGTTGCGCTGTCCCTGCAAACGGTGATGACCGATCCCGGGCATCCGGTGGTGAATGCGCCCGGCGCCGATGTCGTGGCATTGCTGGTGACAGCGGCCATGGCAATATTCGCCATTCTCTTCGGCACGCGCCATATCGACACGACCGAACATCAGGACGGGCTTGTGCTGGCCATCTCGGTGGAGTCGATCATCAAGCTTCTGGCCTTCCTCACGGTCGGCATATTCGTGACACTTTCAATTGGAGGCGGACCGCAAAATCTCCTTGCGGCGGCCGCAACCAAGCCAGCGGTCATGGAACTTTTCACGCGCGACTTTGACGGCGGGCGGTGGATCACCATGACATTGCTGTCGATGTGCGCCATCATTCTTTTGCCCCGGCAGTTTCACATGGCGGTCGTGGAGAATTCGAGCCGCAAGGATATCGGCCGCGCCGCCTGGCTTTTTCCAGCCTACCTCATTGCGATAAATATCTTCGTCGTGCCGATTGCAATTGCAGGACTGCTGTATCTTCCCGCCGGAGCGGACGGAGATACATTCGTGCTGGCGCTGCCCGTGCTGGCTCAGAATAAACTCATGACGCTCATCGCGTTCCTGGGCGGTCTTTCGGCCGCAACGGCGATGGTCATCGTTGAAACGGTGGCGCTGTCGATCATGGTCTGCAACAACATCGTGATACCCGTGCTGCTCCGGCGCAATGCGATTTCATCCGCAGCCTCCCACGACATGGGCGGAACGCTGGTCGGCATCCGGCGTGTGGCCATCGTGGTCATTCTCGCTCTTGCCTACAGCTATTATTCGATGATCAGCACTTCGGCGGCGCTGGCCCAGATCGGCTTGATGTCCTTTGCCGCAGTCGCCCAATTTTCTCCAGCGTTCTTTGGCGGCCTGTTCTGGCGGCGCGGCACAGCCAGCGGTGCAAGGGCCGGCATTATCCTTGGTTTTGCCCTCTGGCTTTACACACTGCTGCTGCCTTCCTTCGCCGATGGCGGGTGGCTTTCAGGCAGCTTCATCACCGAGGGACCGTTCGGCATCGGCCTGTTGCGGCCAAGAGTTCTGTTTTTTCTTGAGTTCGATCCCCTCACCCACGGCGTGTTGTGGAGTCTTGCGGCCAATACCGTGGCATTCATCGCCGTTTCCCTGATGCGCAAGCCATCGACGGTGGAGCGCATTCAGGCACAAAGCTTCGTCACACGTGAAACGCCTATCGCAGGTGCCGCGTTCCGGCTGTGGCGCACCACGCTGACTGCCGGCGAATTGCATGACACGGTGGCACGCTATCTTGGTGCGGAACGCACGCGGCAGGCCTTTCACCGATTTGCGGAAGAGCGGCACACCGACCATGCGCGCTCGGCGGAAGCGGATGTCAGCATGTTGCGCTTTGCCGAACATCTGCTCGCCAGCGCTGTCGGCACGGCCTCATCGCGGCTGGTCATGAAACTCCTGCTGGAGGGGCATGCCAAGAACGCGCGTGGCGGCATGCATCTGCTCGACGACGCCAATGCGGCCATTCAATACAATCGTGACCTTCTGCAATCGGCAATCGACAACGTCAGGCAGGGCATCGCGGTGTTTGACATCGAGTTGAACCTGATCTGCTGGAATACCCAGTTCGAGCGGTTGCTCAATCTGCCGCCCGATGCCTGCCGGATCGGCGCTTCTCTTTCCAGTGTCGTTGCAGGGATACTCTCCCAATCCCGCCAGAAGGGGTCTGTCAACGAACCCATCATTGAAGAATACGTGCGCAAGATCACCGATACGCGCGAGACGTTCACCGAACGCATGCCGGGTAGCGGAACTGTGATTGAGGTGCGGTCGGGTGCGATGCCGGACGGCGGATCCGTACTCACCTTCAGCGACATCACGGAGAGTTTCGTAAGCGCGGAAGCCCTGCAGCGCGTCAACGAAACACTTGAAAGGCGGGTTGAGGAACGGACTGCGGAACTGACCGAGCTCAATACCCAGCTAGAGCGGGCACGAGCCCGCTCGGACGATGCCAGCCAGGACAAGACGCGGTTCATAGCCGCAGCCAGCCACGACATTCTCCAGCCCCTCAATGCGGCGCGGCTGTTCACCGCCAGCCTTATCGAGCGCCATGCCAAATCGAAGGACAAGGACCTGGTTCGCAGCATCGACCTGTCGCTTGAAGCCGTTGAAGACATCATCTCTGCCCTGCTCGATATTTCGCGCATCGATGCCGGTGCGATGAAGCCCGAACGCTCAGCCTTCGACGTGGGTGAATTGATGCAGGCCCTGGCGCTCGAATTCGGGCCAATGGCGCGCGAGAAGGGCCTGAAATTCAGGTTCACAAAGTGCAATCTCATCGTCGAGACTGACCGCAAGCTGTTGCGGCGCGTGCTCCAGAACCTCCTGTCCAACGCGGTCAAGTACACGCCATCCGGACACGTACTCATGGGCTGCCGCCGGTGCGGCAATGACGTGCGCATCGAAGTGCACGATACGGGATTTGGCATCCCGGACGACAAGCATGAATCTGTGTTCCACGAATTCGAAAGACTGAATCAGGGTCACAATGAATCGGGTCTCGGCCTTGGCCTCTCCATCGTGCAACGCATCGCCAAGATGCTTGGGCATCCCATCACTCTGCGTTCGGCCGCCGGGCGCGGAAGCATGCTTGCCATAACTATCCCTCGCGCCGCGGATAACGTCAAAGTCGCCGCGGTGAGCAGGTCGCCACTGTCCCGTCGCGGGCTTGGAGCAGTCATGAATGTGCTGGTGGTCGACAACGAAGTCAGCATCCTGGCGGGCATGTCGGCGCTTCTGACGGGATGGGGCTGCAAGGTGGTGACAGCAAGTTCCGTGGCCGAAGCCATTGAGGGGTTCGAGTCTATAGATGGCAAGATCGATATCATTCTTGCCGACTATCATCTGCACCGCGATGACGGGATTGCCCTGATCGACCGCCTGCGGGCACGGGCGCGGCGGCCGATCCCGGCGGTGCTGATCACGGCGGAACGCGCCAAGCATGTGCAGGACCTGGCGCTGGCGCATGACGTCCAGTACATCCGAAAGCCGGTAAGGCCAGCGGCACTCAGGGCCGCCATGACGCACGCGGCGATCCGCGCCGAAGCAGCAGAGTAGTCAGCCGCTTTTCACGTCAGGCAACGGTGTTTCCTCGTCAATCCGCGCCGCGGCAATGACAGCCTGGGTGCGGCTATCCACATTGAGTTTCTGCAGAATGGCGGAAACATGGGCCTTTACCGTCGCTTCCGAAACGTCCAGCTCATAGGCAATCTGCTTGTTGAGAAGGCCCTCGCGAAGCATCATGAGGACACGCAATTGTTGCGGCGTCAGTGTTGCAAGGCGCCTTGCGAGATCGTCGCCCTCGGTCACGACAGTGCTTGCTGGCAGATCCGGAGGCGTCCAGATATCGCCGCTGAGGATTACCGATATTGCCGCCTTGATTTCATCAATCGCACTCGATTTCGGAATGTAACCCGATGCCCCAAGGTCTATGGCGCGGCGGATCAAATGGGGCTCTTCGCTGGCCGACACGATGGCAACCGGAATGGCAGGAAACTGGGCGCGCAAAAACGCCAGACCGGAGAGGCCCTGTACGCCCGGCATCTTGAGATCGAGGAGAACAAGATCGATTGCTTCGGCGGAGCCAAGCAACTTGACGGCCGCATCGAGATTGCCCGCCTCGTCGATCGCCAAATCCGGAATGGTTGCGGCAAGTGAATGCTTCAGCGCATCTCTGAACAAGGGGTGATCGTCTACGATGACGATGCGCTGGCCGGTCATCAGGCTGGTTCCCTCAATGCCATTCCGCTGGCGGCAACCGATTTCGATCTTGTCTCGACAGACGTTAGCGACATGATAGGAAAGCGCAAGCCTTGCCTCGAGGAGATATCGTGCTGATGCGATTTGAGCTTTTTCCGGACCTCCAGCCGTTTCGAAACGGCCGCCTGAAGGTTTCGCCCGTGCATGAAATCTATTGGGAGGAATGCGGCAACCCGAAGGGCAAGGCTGCCGTGGTGCTGCATGGCGGCCCGGGCGGTGGCATATCGCCATTCCTCAAGCGGCTGCATGATCCATCGCGCTACCGGATCGTGGTGTTCGACCAGCGCGGCTGCGGTCAATCCACCCCGCTTGGTGAACTTGACGGCAATACGACGGGGGAACTCGTCCACGACATCGAAAAGCTGCGGCAGCACCTGGGGATTTCACGCTGGCAGGTGGTCGGGGGATCGTGGGGCTCAACGCTCGCCCTGGCCTATGCCCAGGAATTCCCCGCGCGTGTGGATGAGTTGATCGTGCGCGGCGTATTTCTTGGCGATACCGAAGAAATCGGCTGGTTCTACCAGAACGGCGCAAGCTGGCTTTTTCCCGACGCATGGGAGCAGTTCATCGCACCCATTCCCGAAAATGAGCGGCATGATCTGGTTGCGGCGCATCACAAGCGACTGACGGGGAGCAACCGTGAAGAACAGCTTGCCTCGGCGCGGGCCTGGAGCCAATGGGAAGGGACCACCATCTCGCTTCTGCCGGACTTGAGCCGCGTGCAGAAATTCGGTGAAGAACGGTTTGCCACGGTGTTTGCCGGTATTGAGTGCCACTATTTCATGAACCAATGCTTCCTAGCGCAAGGGCAACTGCTGCAGAACGCTGCAAGGATCGCGGACATTCCTGGGGTGATCGTGCAAGGACGGTATGATGTCGTGACACCGGTCCGCAGCGCCTACCGCCTGAGCCGGGCATGGCCAAGGGCGATCCTCGATATTGTCGCCGATGCCGGCCATACGGCGACGGAGCCTGGAATTGCCGACGGACTGGTGCGGGCGACCGGCTCTTTCCTGCGATGAGAAGAAGAGCGGCGATAGCTTTTTGTTCGGCGCGGTTGCGTCGTTCACCACATGTTGGACACATTTGAGTCATGGCCGGATTGCAGGAGACTCATAGCTAAGTTGTTTTTTGATTGAGATTTTTTGGCAGAACCGTATTATTTTTGCGGGGATGGAAAGAGATGACGGGCGGAAGGCGCGCCCACGATTCGCCCACAATTCATCCTGATTGGGCCACGAATCGAGTTCAGTCTCTTTCCTGATCCAGCGGGGGATCAACCGCGGTGAAGACACCGGGTTCTATGAGGGGAAACCGAAAAGCAGATCGGAATTCCAGATTTAGTTCCCCCGTTTGCGAGCGAGTTGGCCTACGCGGCTCCTGTCGCCGTCCCGAGCTTGCGTCGGCCAAAGGCCCGTCCGCTTTCAACAGAAAGTGGACGGGCCGCGCTCATCAAAGATGCGACGGCTTTTTCCAATCGAAACATGCCGGTTTGCGGGTGTTCTCCGGAACCTTTTCGCGCAAGGCGCGTTGACAGTCGATGCGATGGAAAACAGACAATTACCCGGCATTGCGGAACGAGGCTGACAGGCAGCGCCTGCACATTCTGGGCGGAATATCATGCGCAATGGCCCTTGCAGCCATGACCAGCGGATATGTGTGCCTGACGCTGCTGATTTAGGCGGAGAGCACACGCTGGGGATTTACTGTCCCGGCCTTGTTCAACAGGGATTTGAGGACACTGGCGCTCACCGGTCTGGAGAACAGGAAGCCCTGCATCTGGTGACACCCCGCAAGCCGGAGCAGCGGTACCTCCTCCTCTTTCTCAACACCCTCGACGGTGACTTCAAGATCCAGCGCGTGCGCCATGGCAATGGTCGCCTGCAGGAGTTTCAGCGCAGAAGGCCGGTCAGCAATGCCGCTGACCATGGAACGATCGATCTTGATCCGGTCGAATTTGAATCGCCGGATGTGGCCAATCGACGAGAAGCCCGAACCGAAATCATCGAGTGAAATCGTGATGTTCTGAAGCCTCAATTCGGCAATGACGACGGCCGCGCGCCTGGCATTGTCGACGATGAAGCTTTCAGTGATTTCAAGTTCGAGGCGGCCACGCTCCAGTCCGGAGCCATCGACGATTGCGGCCACCTGCGAGGGGAAGGCGGGATTCATCAGCTGCAGCGGCGAGACATTGACGCTGATCGCGATGCCCGGCCAGGCGGCGGCCTGCCGGCACGCCTCCTTCAGCACAAAGCTTCCCAAACTGTCGATCAGTCCGCATTGTTCGGCGATGGGTACGAAAACGTCCGGAGGTACGATTTCACCGCGATTCTCCGGCCAGCGCAGGAGCGCTTCAGCGCCGCAAATTTCACCGGTCCTCGCGTCAATGATCGGCTGGTAGACAACGCGCAGTGCTTCTTCCAGAAGGATTGTACGGAGATCACTGGCAATCCGCCGCTTCTCCTCGCGCTCTCGGTCAAGCGACTTGTCATAGATGCAAAAGCGATTGCGGCCGCTGAGCTTGGCGGAGTACATCGCCAGATCCGCACAGCGCAGCAATTCGCTGGCACCATCAACAGAGTCCGAGGCCTTGGCAATGCCGATACTGGCGCCAACCGCGGCCACCCGCCCGCCAAAGATCATCGGTTCGGCAAAGAATCCATTGATATCCTGCGCAAGCGAAACCGCGGCTCTCGCCGCGTCCAAACCCTGCAGCATTATGGCGAATTCATCGCCGCCCAGACGGGCCACCAGCCCACTGCCATCGGTCAGGCTTTCAAAGCGTGCCGCAGCGGCGCGCAGAAGATCATCTCCAACTTCATGGCCATAGGCGTCGTTGACTTCCTTGAAGCCGTCCAGGTCAACGAACAGAAGTGCCGTGTCCCTGGCCTTTCCGCGCATTTCGGCCAGCGCCTGGTCAAGCCGATCGAGCAGGAGCTTGCGATTGGGCAGGCCGGTCAGAAGGTCGTAGTAGGCCATTCGATGTATGCGAACCTCGGACTGCTTCCGCTCGGTGATTTCATTCATGAAACCGTGCCAGAGAATCGAACCGTCAGGTTCACGTTCCGGCGAGGCGTTCTCATGAATCCATTTTATTGAGCCGTCCTTCGCGATGATCCTGAATTCGTGCGACCAATCGACGAGATCGGCTGCGGATTTTCTGAGGCTTGTCCAGACGTTTTCAAGATCGTCCGGATGGATCATTGACCACATCGCGCGATCGTCTGTCATGGCGTTCTCCGGATCAAACCCGAAGAGATCCTTCAGCCCGCCAGTTGCAAAGGGGAAGCACGTCGATCCATCCGGCCGCATCCGATACTGGTAGAGACAGCCCGGAACCTCCTGTGAGAATTTCCGAAAAAGCTCGCCGGTCGCCAGGCGTTGCTGGGTTTCGGTGATTTCCTGCACAGTTCCCTCATAGAAGAGCGGTTCCCCGGAGGCTTCGTCGTAAACGATCCGAGCAGTCTCGGTTATCCAGATGCGCTGGCGAGACTTGTATCGATAGATTTCCGATACGAAGTTTGTCACGACGCCATTGCGCGCCAATTCTTCCATAAACTCGAATCGCCTGCCTGGCTCGACATACCACTCGCCGGCAATGTCGTTCACCGCAGCGAGCATTTCGGCTTCGCTGGAAAATCCGTTCATCTGGACCAGAGCCGGATTTGCACTGATCTGCTTGCCTGCGATTGTCGAGCGATACAATCCGACCTGAAGATTATCATATAGCGCGCGATAGTCCGAAAGGTCCTGCGGTGGCCGCGCGCGCCGGCTGCTCAATTCGCCAGTTGCACTTTGAACATTCAGCAAGTCCTCCAGCATCGCAGTCCCCCCAATACCTCCGGCGCGTAATCTAAGGTACAGTCGAATGCGGGAGGGTTAACCGCAAGGAGCGATTCAGCCACTCGGTTAACAACCGGTTAGCGACAATCCCCTGTTGGAGACGGCTCGGTGCGCAACTCAAAACGGGTGCTCGGATCTTTCAAGCGGCACCGGAAGTGACTACAAGAACTCCTGCACTTTCATCTCGTGACAACATAGATGCCCAAGCTCCGCCATACGTTCATCGTCACAACCGGCCGCACCGGGTCGACACTGCTTCTCGGCATGCTGAATGCCCATGATGACGTACATATCCACGGAGAAAATTTTGGATTCCTCTACTATCAGTACAAGTCATTGGAGGCACTGAACCTTTCGCTCGCTCATCTCGGCGAAGAAACAGCAACAAGGAGCCCATTCCAGAGCATTGACGCAATCGATGCCGCTGCGATTGAGCAAAGCGTCCATGCCATCTGCCGTGAATTTGTGGATGGTCACGTTCCAGCGTCTGCGGTGCTGAGCGGCTTCAAGGAAGTCCGCTACGACATGCCCGATCTTGACGATTTCCTCAAATTTCTCAGCCAGGTTTTTCCAGGGTGCATGTACATATTCCTCGTTCGGAACTCAGCGGATATCGTGACGAGCGGTTTCTGGAAGTCCTTGCCCGCCTCCGCAGCGATGGCGAAGGTCGATGCCATGCAGAATCGATTTCGCAGCTACGCGGAAAGGCATTCCTCAAACTCTGCACTGATCGACTATAACGATCTGGTGCAGCCGGGTGCGTCCTTGCGCGCCATTTTTGCGATGCTCGGCATCGCATTCGATCAAACCCGGATCGCGAGCGCACTGGAAACACCACACTCTTATGGGCCTGCCAGCGTCCAGTTCCATGACAAAACGCGGCTTCAGCTTGCTTCGAGACAGACCTTGCGAGAGTCCTTGAGGGACTTCCAGTTCGACCAACTTGCCACTGACGAGGAAGGGTCACGCATTGCAATGCGCGGTGTCCTTCTTCCTCATCTGAATGGGCCATCGATCACGAATGTTTTCGCTGTACCGTCCGGTCCCGCCTCTGCTCAAGCCACTGGTCGCGTAGAGGGCAAGTTTGGCAGCGCATCGCCCGGCCTGGCACGAAAGTACCCTGATGATCCCAGAAGCGCGCACGCTCGCTTCAGCGTGCAAGTGCCTTGCGAAATGGGCTCGGCCGACATCTACTTTTCGCAGGGCGATGCCCGGGTGAAGCTCGGAGAGCTTACCATCCACGCTGAAAGCAGCAGAAGCTTTTTCGAACCTGACCGGGGCCATACGGGCGATCAGGAAAAGTCCGACAAACCGCTCAGTTGACGCGCACGAATTTGTTGGTTTTGCACAGGAAGCCCACGACGCAGCCCTTGACGTTCATGCGGTTCTGACCTGCGAGTTCGAGGCTGGCCGAGTAGGTTCTGCCATCGTCAGGATTGTAGATGGCGCCTTTCCACAAGCCCTTGCCCGCCGGTTTCATGGCAATGAGCACCGGCAAACCAATAAGCGGGCGCTTACGCAATGATGCTGCGGGATTTTCCCGATCGACCTTCGGCTTGCCGTCTATCTTGCTGATCGGCTCTTTCAGTGCGACGATTGCTCCGCACAGTTTTCCACCGCAATCGCGCACACGCACAGTTACCTTGCCATTGGTCATGGCCCAGGTTCCCAGCGGTCCACTTTCAGCAAGTGCCAGCGATCCCGTTGCGCAGATGCCGGTTGCCGCTGCGATGAACATCACTCTGATAAAATTCAGCATCTGTTGCTCCTTAAATTGGTTCTGGGGCCATTGACGATAGGCCGCCTGTCAAACGAAACGCCGGGCGCAGGTTCTGGTTCATCCCGGACCGCCTTGATGATGGAAATTTGCCGCAAAATTGTGATCACGTCACGGGTGATGCGAGATGTCGCAGAATTGCGGTTAACGGCCTGAATTTACTTCAAATTCCTGCACGCAAGGAGCCGAGACCGGAAAACTACTGGCTGATGAACACGCTGGCAGTGATCTGGGTCTTGATCTCCTCGAAGGCCCGGGCAACTTCGGCGCTGTCCTCGGCAATGAAGAAGTGCTTTTTGGGGTCCGTTGCACAATTGCGCAGGCGCGTCTTGGTGTCGATATCCTGCAAATCGAATGCAACCGTCATCATGGTGATGCCTTTGGCCTTGGCGGCTTCGCAGAGGGCCGAAAGGTTTTTTTCGCCCTGCACGTCGTCGCGCACGCCATTGGGGCCGAAAGCCGGCTCGGTCTGACGGCCGTCGGTCAACACAACCATGACTTTGCCGGTCGATTTATCATCATAGGCCGCGGAACCGGCATAAGGTGCGTTTGGCGAAAGAAGATGCCAACCAAACTCCACGCCAAGTGCGATGTGCGTATAGTCGTATGGGCGCATTTCATCGAGTTGCGCGCTGACGCTAGCCAAGTCGTCGGTCAATGGTTTCACGATCAGCTTTCGCGCTGCGTAGCCGTCACAATTCTTATGGCCGGGCACGTTGGCCAAAGGCTGTCCCCACTTGGTCTTGTCATTGGCCGGATCGGGCGTCGTATCCTGGATATTGTAGGGGGAAAGGCGGTCCTGCGTACAGCCAGTCCAGTTGCCGGGGCCTGACTGACCGCGGACATAGTCTTTCGGCAATGCCGTCCAGACGTGGTGTGAAAACGGTACGAGTCCGATCTTGACGCGGCCAGGAGCCGTCGCCTTGAGATCGGCGACAAGGTTCTTGGCGGCCTTCTTCATGGCCACGTATTTGACCTGTCCGCCGGAAATCTCTTCCATCGAGCCGGAATAGTCCAGAACGAGGGCGATCTCGGCCTTCTTGTTCTCGGGGATGTTAACGGTGGTCGAACCCGAAATATCAAGCGAGCTGATGCCGGCAATGTTCATGAGGGACGTGGTCATCTCGGCTTCAGCGCTGGCCTTTACGCCGCCCTTGGCAAATACAAACACCGGCCGTGCCTCGATCCCGATGGTCATGGCATGGCGCCAGTTGAGGGCGAATGCCTTCGAACCGAGTTCAATACGCTGCTTTTCCGTGAGATTGGGAGACGCGGCCGCTGCAAGGGCCGCTGCATCAATGGCTCCCTGCATATGGGCCTTGAGGTTGCTGGCGCGGATGAAGTCCAGGCCCATGCCTGCACCCAGCATCAGGGGAACAGCTGTAAGAGCGAGGATTACCGCGGTCGTTCCCGTCTGCGACCGGCGGAACTTGCGGAGAAGTGAAGCGAACTTGGTCATGCCTGTGGCTCCCTGGCTATCCAAGGCCGCCGCTGGATTGATCCATTTCAGGACGGCCCGTTGATGAGTCAGTGAAGACTGAGCAAGGACCGGTCCGTCCTGGGCGAAGTTAAAATTTGAATCGATTAATGGTTAAAATGGACGCCTGGCGCGCATGGCCGCCGTCAGGGTGCCTTCATCGAGATAATCAAGCTCGCCGCCAACTGGCACGCCGTGGGCCAGCCGCGATGTCTGAATACCAAGGCCTTTCAGGCGCTCGGTGATATAGTGTGCTGTTGTCTGGCCTTCGACGGTGGCATTGACCGCCAGCACAACCTCCTTGACGCCCGTGTGGGCGGCACGCTCCACCAGTGCTCCGATGGAGAGGTCTTCCGGGCGGACACCCTCAACGGCCGATAAAGTTCCACCCAGGACGTGATAGAGCCCCGACCATGCTCCGGCCCGCTCCAGGGCCCAGAGATCTCCTACTTCCTCGACCACGCAGATCAGGGTCTGATCGCGCCGGTGGTCGGTGCAAAGGGTGCAGGGATCAAGGCTGTCGACATTGCCGCAGGACGAGCAGACGGTCACCGTGTCACGCGCTTCGGCGATGGCGGTAGACAGCGGAACCAGCAACTTCTCCCGGTACTTGATCAGATGAAGTGCGGCACGGCGGGCCGAGCGGGGTCCAAGACCCGGCAACTTGGCCAGCAACTGAATGAGCCGTTCGATTTCAGGGCCGGCGGTGCGACGCATATGATTCAGAATGGAAGCTTGAAGCCAGGCGGAAGCGGCAGGCCACCGGTCACGCTCTTCATCTCCTCAGCCGTCATGGCCTCGACCTTGGCCCTGGCATCGTTATGAGCGGCGATCAGGAGATCTTCGACAATTTCCTTTTCCTCCGCCTTGAGCAAAGAGGGATCAATGACAATGGACGTCATGGCGCTCTTGCCGTTCAACGTCACTTTTACCATGCCGCCACCCGACTGGCCGGTAACAGTCGACTGTTCCAGTTTCACCTGCATCTCCTCCATGCGCGCCTGCATGGACTGGACCTGTTTCATCATCTCACTGAGGTTCTTCATCGGATTCCAATTGTTGTGGTTCGGGATCACGCACATCGACAATTTCAGCGCCCGGAAAACGCTTCAGGACCGCCTGCACGCCGGGATGCTCACGGGCTTCGCGGAAAAGGGACTCGCGCGCGTCCTTGTGCTGAAGGGCAAGCGGCTTTTCACCGCCTTCCCTGGCAACGAGCACCATCCAGCGCATGCCGGTCCAGGCTTCAAGCTTACGGGCCAGTTCGTTGGCAAGCCCCGGATGAGCGCCCGGCTCCATCGCCAATTCGATTTGCCCCGGAGCCACGCGAATGGGGCGCACCTGACGTTCAAGGTCATTGCGCAGCTTGATATCGCGTTTTTCGGCGACGTAATCCACGATGTGCCTGAAGGTCGAAAAACTCCGCGTTTCGAGAGCCGGCTCGCGAGTCTCAACCACTTCAGGTTTGAGCGCCAATGGACTATGCGTGACGGCTGGCTGCTCCGTATCGCGCTTCAGCAACTGGGCAGCGGGTGCGGGCCTCGGCTTTTCAACCGGTGCAGCCTGGCTTGCCAGCTTTGCGAGTTCCTCCCCACTGGGCAGGTCGGCTGCATAAGCGAGGCGGATCAGCACCATTTCGGCGGCCATTAACGGGTTTGCCGCCAGTTCGGTTTCACGAATGCCCTTGAGCAGCATCTGCCAGGCGCGGGTGAGATGGGCCATGCCAGTTTTGGCGGCGTTCTCCACGCCTCTGGTTTTTTCGGCCTCGGTACGCGAAGAATCGGCAAGAGCCGCGTCCTTCACCACCTTGAGCCGTGTCACCCAGTGAACAAAGTCGGCGAGGTCCGTCAAAATCGTGGCCGGATCGCCACCGGAGCGATGCAGTGTTTCGATTTCGGTTATGGCAGCGGCCGCATCGCCCGCCATGACAAACTCAAACAGTTCGATGACACGGGTGCGGTCAATAATTCCCAGCATCCCATAGACGTCCGCAGTCTTTACGTTGCCGTCGCCATAAGCAATGGCCTGGTCGAGCAGCGAAAGACCATCGCGCACCGAACCTTCGGAGGCGCGGGCTATCAGTTTCAGCGCCTCGTCCTCCGCCGCGACCTGTTCCTTTTCGGCAATCGCCTTGAAATGCTCAAAGAGCAGGGCTGCGTCGAGGCGCTTCAGATCAAAGCGCTGGCAGCGGGAGAGGATGGTGACCGGAACCTTGCGGATTTCCGTAGTGGCAAAGATGAATTTCACATGCGGAGGCGGCTCTTCAAGAGTCTTGAGGAGCGCATTGAAGGCGCTTTTGGAGAGCATGTGCACTTCGTCAATTATGTAGACTTTCATGCGCGCTGAAACCGGCGCATAGCGCACGCTGTCGATAATCTCGCGCATGTTGTCGACGCCGGTATTGGAGGCTGCGTCCATCTCGATGACGTCCATGTGGCGCGATTCGAGGATGGCCTGGCAATGGGGGCCAAACTCCTTAAGGTCGACAGTCGGGCCGTCCGGATAGTTGAGCGCGCGGGCAATGAGGCGGGCGGTGGTTGTCTTGCCGACGCCCCGCACACCGGTAAGCATGTAGGCCTGGGCGATACGTCCGGTGGCGAAGGCGTTCGACAGCGTGCGCACCACCGCATCCTGGCCGATCAGATCGGCAAAGGTTACGGGACGGTATTTGCGGGCGAGGACGCGGTAAGCGCCACTGGCGGCATCGGTCATGAGGCTGGTTCTAGCATCGCAACGCGTTTTGATGAAACCAGTAACTACACCGGCACTCCGCAGTGGAGTTGGTTTCTGCGTGCGAACAGCCTCATCGGCGCCAGCCGGCATTGCAGCGCCGGTGAAGTGCAGTATGGGAAAATATTCTTATTAAATTTGATAGCACCACAAACACATTATATAGAGTTTGTATGGTGCAGAAAGAAATCAATCCCAATGACGTCTTTAACCCGGCAATGGTCCGGGCCGGTTTGGCCGTCCTGAAATCCACCCAAGCAAAAGCCTTATCCGAAAGTGAGCCAGTAAAAGCCATCTATTTATCGATGAAGAAGAGAGACTAGCTAGAGGAGTACCGAGCGCTTACATACGAGACAATCTATAACTCGCGCAGGATCACAAGCGACCTAAAGCGGTGCGAAAAGAGGATTGAGGAACATTACTTGAGTCTTCGCCAAACCGGTTCATAGAGCGCAGAGTTTGAGGTTAGAAGAAATCTCAATCGGACCGGGGAAATTTCTGAAACGATCCGGTTGGAAACCGGGTTCGCACCATTCGGACGCCTTGAGATCCAAGTCAAATACCGGAACCACTGCTACGGCTCGTCCCTGCAATTCCGGCACAATCCAGTCGCCAGTTGCGCCGACGTACATCTTATCATCCTTCATGGTTGCCCCCGCATTCAACGTGGCAATTTTTCCACTGACAAGCGGGATTTCGCATTGGTGCATGATCTTCATCAAATAAAGCATGAAGGGCGGTTCCATCGGTTTGAGAAGTTTCTCCTCACCCTTTTGCAACAGATTGTTTTTGGTCAACACCATACAAAAGTCATTCCACACACCACGTTGCGTGAATACCGCTTTCGGCATTAGCGAATTTAGACATAGAAACAACAATTTATTTTCTACAAGCGTGTGCCTGAATTGAAGGAAATGGGTGTCGTCTTTGTCTTTGTAAAAATTCTTGAGCAGGTCGTTCAGCACCTTTGTTGCGGGACCTAGCTTTAAACCGGTTACCCTCTTGATTTCTTTCGGATCAAGGCTGCGGAAGCGACTTCTAATGATTTGCGGAAAGTCTGCGGGTAATCCGACCGGCCTAATCTGTTTGAAGACCGGCTTTTTGCCTGGTTCGTTGGGTTGCATACAGCGAAGTTCAAGATAGCGGAAAAAATCGCGCAATTTCTGAGTGACTATACCTTTGTCTCTTGATTCATAATGAGCGCGAAAATCGCCCATTTCCGCAATAGAGGAACCAAAAGAACGTTCGCGCAACCATAGAAGCAGGTCCGCGATGTCGTGTTGCCGGAAGTCTCCGACAAGTAATCGTTCAACCAAACGTCTTAATTGCTCATTACGGGGCATCGTTCTTTAATGCAAATTTGCCCCTATAAAGTCAATTTATGAGGAAACCAGTTTCTGAGAACCAATTCACCAATGACGAGGCAGACGTGCGGTTCAAAGCGGCCCTGAAGGCCGCCCTGAACACGCTACCAAAACCAATGGTAAAATCGCGTGCGCAGAAAAGGCCGACGAAGAAAGCCACGCGTGGACGATCTAGGGCCTCTTCCCGCGCTTCTTGATAAGTTTAAGCCTACGCGGGGCTCGATATCGATATTCTGGTTTAGTTAGGATGTCGGTATATGAGCCGCTTGCCTTCTGCGCCTTTAAGAGCGGCGAAGGTGCGCTCGATGTCACCAATCCCAAGCTTCGAGCGGTGGTTATTACGGAAGTCGAACTCTACCAGATACCTGTGCAGATGCTTTTCAACGCAATGCTGGTACACTCCAGACATGCCGCGTTTGAAAACCGACCAGTGGCTCTCGATTGAGTTGGTGTGAACGTCATCACGAACGTATTCGTTCTTTGAGTGCACAACGGTCTTGTGCGCCGTAAATTCTGATCCGAGCTTCGTGTAGATCGGGCTTTCGTCGGTATGCACTTCGGATTTGCGCGAGGCGTGCTTGACAATGATGGCGCGAACCTCAGCGGCAGAGGCGCGCATAATGTGGAACGTGCGGACCTTGCCGCACGCTCGACAAGGCCGAAGATCGCGCGCTTCTGGCCGGGGCCTGATATGCCGCGCTTTGTCGGCGGCGGAAGACCCAAAATGCTCTTGACAATGTTCCTGTTATGTTCTAGTCCGGGCTGGAACAGGAATTTGTCGAGCACATGGACTGGGCCAACACCGTCGAGAAAAACCAGGCGGCACTCACCCGCATCGTGGCGATGCTCATCGCCATGGTGGAAATGGGAACGGGCAGCATGGCGGCGATACTTCCGCCATCTCTCTACCGCGAGGTGTCGCGGATGCTGCTTCCGGTGGAGTCGGCGGTGCGCCGGTTGATTGCCATGGCGGCGCGTGGGCTCAAGGTGAAACCCGCTCCACCCCGTCCGATGCCCAAGGGGATTGCTTTCGCCACAAAGAGCTGTGGCGGACAGATCGCGTTTCAGCTCTTCGACACGCGCCAGCGGTTCAGCCTGAGCAGCCGAAGCCGTGCCGCCGCGACGGCAAATCCGCGCATTCACTTCTTTGCTGACAGTCCGCTCGTCCCGTTGTTCCAGCCCCGGCGGCCGGCCGAGAGTCCCGTCCCTGAGCCGGATGACACCATCGATGCGACGCGCCTCGGCCGCCGACTCGCCGCGGTCAAGATGGCGCTTGAGAACCTGCCACAACAAGCTAGGCGTCTGGCGCGCTGGAAAGCTCGGCGCGGCAGGATGCAAAAACCCACCTTCTTGTCGCCGTTCCGCCCCGGTCCGCCGCCCGGCCATCGCAAGGAGGCGATAGAGGAAATCGACTTTGTGCTGCGCCAATGCCATGGGCTGGCCCGCGACGCGCTTCACGAAGACACATCCTGATCACATCCATCCATCGAAGCGGCGGTGGACTTGCGGCTGATGCCGTGAAGCGAAATTGCTCTGTGGCATCGCAATGGGGCCTACGGCGAGTGGCCCGTTTGCATCGGTGAAAAGATGGGCATCAGGATGAAGTGGGAGGCTGGACACACGACCCGTGCCAAACTCGTTGGGGCTGCTTCCTTCCGGACCTGACCCGATTGGCAAGCGGCACGCCCGCCGCCAACCTCCCGCGTGGGATATGGGAGAAATGGCTGGAAAAGGCAAGGATTTTGCCCGAATTTGGTGATCGTTGACGCTTTCAACGGGCTCGCCTATTTCTCCCCCATGAGCGTTCGCGATATCATCAAGCTGCCCGACCCCACGCTCCGGCAGGTGTCAAATCCGCTTACGCGGGTGGATGCGGCAGCCCGGAAGCTGTTCGATGACATGCTGGAGACCATGTATGCCGCGCCAGGAATTGGGCTGGCGGCGATACAGCTTGGCGCACCACAGCGCATGCTGGTCATGGACCTTGCCAAGGACGGCGAGGAAAAGAAGCCGCTGTTTCTCGCCAATCCGGAGATCACGTGGCGCAGTGAAGACGTCAGCGACTACGAAGAGGGCTGCCTTTCCATTCCGGAATTCTATGAAATGATCACCCGGCCCTCGGAAGTAAAGGTGCGCTATCTCGACCGGAAGGGCGAACCGCAGGAACTTCATGCCCAAGGCATTCTTTCAACCTGCGTCCAACACGAAATCGATCATCTCAATGGGGTATTGTTCATCGACTACATTTCCAAGCTGAAGCGCGACCGGGTGATCAAGAAATTCTCCAAAGCCCAGAAACTCGCAAAGCTGTGAATAATTCCAACGCGTACGAGGTGCGCGAATGAAGCTGGTATTCATGGGGACGCCGGAGTTCGCCGCAGTTGCCCTGAAGGCTCTGATCACTGCCGGGCACGACATTGTCGCAGTCTATTCGCAACCCCCTCGCCCGGCTGGACGGGGCTACGCAGAGAAGAAATCCGCCGTGCATGAGATGGCGGCTGAAAACGGCATTGCGGTGCGCACGCCAGTGTCCCTCAAGCAGGCCGCCGAACAAGACGCATTCGCCTCGCTTGGCGCTGCCGCCGCCGTGGTGGTCGCATACGGGCTCATCCTGCCCCGTGCGGTGCTGGAATCGCCTTTACATGGCTGTTTCAACATTCACGCCTCGTTGTTGCCACGCTGGCGGGGTGCGGCTCCTATCCAGCGCGCCATCATGGCCGGCGATGCCGAGACAGGGGTCACCATCATGCGGATGGACGAAGGGCTTGATACCGGTCCCATGTGTCAGGTGGGACGGGTTGCAATTTCCCCCGAGACGACCGCGGGGACGCTTCATGACACCCTGGCGCAACTCGGTGCAAAACTCATGGTTGAAACGCTGTCGAGCTTTCCGCTGGACTGCCAGGCCCAACCCGAAACGGGGATCAGCTACGCAAAGAAGATCGACAAGAGCGAAGCAAGGATTGATTTCTCGCGCGATGCGAAAACCTTGCGCAATCACATCCACGGTCTTGCACCCTTTCCGGGTGCGTGGTGCCTGATCAACGGGATGAGGGTAAAAATCCTGCAATGTGCAACAGTCGAGGCGTCAGGGCCCGCGGGCGTGACTCTCGACGACAGGCTGACAATTGCCTGTGGCCGCCATGCGGTACGCTTGCTCAAAATTCAGCGCGAGGGAAAGGGTCCAATGGCGGCTGACGTATTCCTGCGCGGATTTCCCGTTGCTGCCGGTACGGCGCTCTAATCATGCCACGGTATAAACTGACAATTGAATACGACGGCGGTCCTTTCGCCGGGTGGCAATTGCAGGCGGAGGAACGGACGGTGCAAGGCGTGCTGGAATTCGCCGTGGCGCGAATCAATGGCGATGTCGCTGTCGTGCATGGCGCAGGGCGAACCGATGCGGGCGTTCATGCGTTTGGGCAAGTGGCGCATGTCGACCTCATCAAGCAATGGGACTGCTATGAACTCCGTAACGCCGTTAACGCCAATGTCCGGCCGCACCCGGTGAGCGTACTTCTGGCGGAGGAGGCAGGAGACGGCTTTCACGCACGGTTTTCAGCAACCCGGCGGCACTATCTTTTCCGCATCCTTAACCGCAATGCTCCTCCAGCACTGGACAAGGGAAAGGTGTGGTGGATCCCCATCAAACTTGATGCCGATGCCATGCACGATGCAGCGCAGGTACTGGTGGGCAACCATGACTTCACGACGTTTCGCGCCGCCAGCTGCCAGGCAAAGTCACCAGAAAAGACGCTCGACAGGCTCGATGTGATGCGATTTGGCGATGAAATTGAAATTCGCACGGACTCAAGATCATTTCTGCATCACCAGGTGCGTTCCATGGTTGGTTCGCTGCGGCTGGTTGGCGAAGACAAGTGGCGCGCGCGTGACTTGCAAAAGGCGCTGGACGCGCGGGACCGCGCCGCCTGCGGTCCGGTCGCGCCACCCGATGGATTGTTTCTGGTCAGGGTCGATTATTGAAATAACGCTCAATAATGGCGAAGTAGACGCGCGCCGTGGCGCGCAGCTCTTCAATATCAATGCGCTCATCCACCTGATGAATCGTGGCGTTGGTCGGCCCAAACTCGAGAACCGGACAGTAGTCCTTGACGAAGCGGGCGTCGGATGTGCCGCCAGAGGTCGAGAGTCTCGCCACCTGGCCGGTTTCCTGTTCGATAGCGTCGAGCACCAGACCAACGAAAGCGCCAGGTTCGGTAATGAACACATCGGCTCCTTCGAAGGCGTGGACCTTGAAGACTCCACCCAATTCAGCAGTCACCGCGGCGACCTGCGAGTCGACCCAGTCTCTCAATGACTGATAAGTGTGCTCGGTATTGAACCTGATGTTGAATTTGGCAGACGCACGGGCCGGGATGACGTTTCCCGCCGGATTTCCGACATCGACAGTGGTGATGGCGAGCGTCGATGGATCAAAATGCTCGT
>JANMMJ010000155.1:0-9375 GCA_031373255.1 Hyphomicrobiales bacterium | reverse complement strand
GCTTCAGGGCAGAATTGCCACATCCTCAATGTGCAGAGACGGGACTTTGGCGCTGTTGAAGTCATCGACGGTGAGCCTTCCGGCGATGTGAAGCGGCTGCTGGCGTTCGGACAGGAGGACTTCGCCCAACTCGGTGCCCATGGCGCGAAAGGCGATGGCCTTGATGCGGGTTCCGTCGCTGCCGACCAGCGAACAGCGCACGTGATCGGCGCCGGCACTGCCGGCAAAGACGACGCGGTGTGCCGGAAAGGCAAACACGGGTGACGGATTGCCGGCGCCATAAGGGCCTGCCTGCTCCAGAAGTTCGATCAGCTCCAGTGTTGCCCCGGAAGCCGTGACCGCAGCATCAATGTCTAGAACCCGCTGCGCTGCCAGGCCGGCGGCCGCTGCAAGCTGTTTCTCCATGAAGGTGCGGAAGTCACCCAGCCTGTCGCGCTCAAGCGTAAGCCCTGCCGCCATCGCGTGACCACCACCCTTTACGACAATTCCGGATTCGACGGCGATCCTTACGGCAGAGCCGAGATCGATTCCACTGATGGACCGGCCCGAACCACTCGCCACGGCTGCGTTGCGGGCGAAACCCAGCGCGAAGCTAGGAAGATTGAAACGCTCCTTCAGGCGGGAGGCGACAAGGCCAAGCACGCCCGGATGCCAGCCTTCCCCCGCCACCACCAGAACAGGGGTCCGGCTTTCGCGCCCCAGCGCATTTTCGGCCTGGATGATGGCCTGGGCGACGACTTCCATCTCAATCGATTGCCGTTCCCGGTTCAGGCGCTCGAGTTGCATGGCAATCTCATTGGCCTCGCCACGTCCCCTGGCCGCAAGTAGTTCAAGAGCCAGCATGGCGCTGCCCACCCGTCCGGCGGCATTCAGGCGCGGCCCCAGCATGAAGCCCAAGGCATAGGGATCGGGCTTCCTCTTGAGGCGCGCGACATCCGCCAGCGCTGCCAAACCGGGGTTCTGACGCCTGGCCATGATTTTCAGGCCTTGCGTGACATAGGCGCGATTGAGGCCTGTCAAAGGCACGACGTCACACACAGTCGCAAGCGCCACGAGTTCGAGCCACTGCAGCATGTTGGGCTCGGGCCTTGCCTCAGAATACCAGCCCCTGGCGCGGAGCAGGCGGTTGATTGCGGCCACGAGAATCATGGTCACGCCGGCGGCACAGAGATAGCCAAAGCCCGATATGTCATCGCGCCGGTTGGGGTTGATGACCGCGTGTGCGGTGGGCAGAATTTCGCCCGCCTGATGATGATCGACGATGACAACATCGAGCCCAAGATTTGCGGCTTCGGCCAATGGGTCATGAGCCATCACGCCGCAATCGAGAGTGACGAGCAATCCGCAGCCCTTGTCCTTGAGTGCGCGAACGGCCGCTTCGCTCGGGCCATAGCCTTCGGTGATGCGATCAGGAATATGGATGAAGCAATCGCTGCCCACGGCGCGAAGAAAATCTCGAAACAATGCCGCCGAACACACGCCATCCACATCGTAGTCGGAGATGACGCCGATCGATTCACCTGATGTGATTGCATCTCCAATACGTTCGGCGCCCTGCTCCATGTCGCGAAGTGCGGAAGGTTGCGGCATCAGGGTGCGCAGGGTCGGATTGAGATAGGCCTCGACGTTGTCGATGCCTACCCCCCTCGCGGCGAGAACGCGGCCCAGAATGTCAGGAACCTCATGGCGCTGCGATATTGCTTCGGCCAAACGCGCGTCACCCAGGCGGGCCCGCCAGGCGCGGCCAGTGAGCGACCGTTTAACGTTCAGGAACGCGGCGGGCTCGCTCAAATCCTTTTAATATTCCTGATCCAGCGCACTGTGCCAGTTGCGGAACGCATGACGACAGTTTCAGTCTGGATCGAGTCTTTCAGGAATCGCACGCCTGAGAGCATCGAGCCGTCGGTCACGCCGGTTGCGGCAAACATGACGTCGCCCGAGGCCATATCATGCAGGGTCAGTTTCTTTTCGAAGTCGCTGATTCCCATGCCGTGAGCCCGTTTCTTCTGCTCGGCACTTTTGGTTTGCAGACGGCCCTGCATCTGGCCGCCGATGCAGCGGAGCGCAGCAGCGGCAAGTACGCCTTCGGGTGCTCCGCCGACACCCATATAGATGTCGATGCCGGTCTCCGTAGGATTAGCCGTATGAATGACCCCGGCCACGTCACCATCGGTAATCAAGCGGATCGACGCTCCGGTTTTGCGAGCCGCCTGGATCAACGCCTCATGCCGGGGGCGATCAAGGATACAGGCGGTTATATCGGATGGCTTCACGCCTTTCGCCCTTGCGAGGCGGGCAATGTTTTCCTCGGGCGGCAGATCGAGATCCACGGTACCATCGGGATAGCCCCCACCGATTGCAATCTTTTCCATGTACGTGTCGGGCGCGTGCAGGAGGCTGCCGCCTTCGGCCATGGCCACGCAGGCGATGGAATTCGGCATGGCCTTGGCGCAGAGGGTCGTTCCCTCAAGCGGATCAAGGGCGATGTCGATCCGGGCACCCTTGCCGCCGCCAACCTTCTCGCCGATGTAAAGCATGGGAGCATCGTCGCGCTCGCCTTCGCCGATAACGACGAGACCGTCCATTTCGACGATGGCGTTCAATGCGGTTCGCATTCCGTCCACGGCTGCCTGGTCAGCCTGCTTTTCGTCGCCGCGTCCGATCCAGTATGCGGCGGCAATCGCCGCGGCTTCGGTGACGCGCGCAATTTCGATCGTGAGCATGCGATTGAGCATGGATTTACAGCCTTTCGATTCGGATCATACGTGGCTTGGACGCGACGTGTCCGTCGCTTTCAATGCGGGAAAGAGCCGCCCGCATGGAGGTCTCCAGCGTATTGTGGGTAATGAGAATGAACGGCGCGGTGGCCCTCTGCTCATCTTTTTCGCGCTTGCCGCGCTGGACGATCGATTCAATTGAAATGCGTTCATCGGCAAGAATTCTTGCAATTGCAGCGACGGCACCTGGACGATCATGGAGTTCCAGGGCGACGTAAAAGCCGCCCTCATGGGCCTTTGCGGGTGCCGCCATATAAGGCCGGAGGTCGCTTGCGGGAACGCCAAATGCCGGGCGATGATTGCCACGGGCGATATCCACGATGTCGGAGAGAACGGCCGAGGCCGTCGGGTGAGCGCCTGCCCCCCTGCCCTCCATCATCAGATCGCCGACGAAATCGCCCCGCACCACGACGGCATTGAACACGCCATCGGTGTCTGAAACCGGCGATCCCTTGGGAACCAGAGTTGGATGCACCCGCTGTTCGACACCTTCGCTGCTGCCGACTGCCACGCCCAGAAGCTTGATCTTGTAACCAAGGTCTCCGGCATTGCGAATGTCCTCGAGCGTTATGGCTTCAATGCCCTCGATCTCAATTTCCGCCAGCGCCGGTTCGACGCCAAAAGCCAGGGATGTGAGCACAGCCAATTTGTGAGCCGTATCAAATCCGCCAACGTCAAATGTCGGGTCCGCCTCGGCATAGCCCAGAGCCTGGGCTTCCTTGAGGACATCGGCAAAGGCACGGCCCTCATTTGCCATCTTGGTCAGGATGTAATTGCACGTACCGTTCAGTATGCCGAAGACACGGCCAAGGCGGTTTCCGGCCAGCCCTTCGCGCATGGTCTTGACGATAGGGATGCCGCCGGCAACCGCGGCTTCGAAATTGAGCATGACATTCATTTCATCGGCGAGGCGCGCCAGTGACGCTCCGTGGTGCGCCAGAAGGGCCTTGTTTGCCGTTATGACGTGCTTTCCGGCCTTCATTGCCGCCTCTACCGCAGACTTGGCAGGATCGCCTTCACCGCCCATTAATTCAATGAAGACATCAATTTCGGGGCTCTTGGCCATCGCCACCGGATCATCGAACCACGTCATTTGCGAAATGTCGCGGTTGCGGTTTTTCGTTTTGTCACGGGCAGATACGCTGGTGACTTCAATCGATTTGCCAGCTCTGGAACCGATGACGGCTGCATGGCGATCAAGGATATCGAGTAAGCCGCAACCCACGGTGCCCAGCCCCGCAATACCCAGTTTCAGCGATTTTCCCATCAATTTCCCGGCCGTGTGTCCACGCGTTGGCGCACCTTATGACCGCCGCGGCTGAAATTGGCAAGAAATGGGCATAGGCATGCTTTCCGCGACATTTTAGCGCCATGCAAGACCTTTCGGCGCAATTCGGCAACCTGTCATGAAATGGAGCGGTTCCGTCTGCGAAAATCCGCTATAGTCCGTGCAGTTACCGGGGAAACTACCATGACCACAACGCAACCACATCGTACATACGATGCCGTGGCGATGATTCTGCATTGGATCATTGCCCTCCTGCTCATTCCAATGCTGTTTTTTGGAGAAGAGTTGATGGAGAAGGAGGGCGAAAGCACTTTTCTTCCCTCGCTCCACGTCTCCATAGGTACTGCCGTACTGATCCTTTCCATTGTCCGGCTCGCCTGGCGGATTGGCCATCCCGCGCCCACGGCGCCCAAGCAAAGCCCGAGGTGGGAGGCCGTAATCTCGCGATTTACCCATCTCGCCTTTTACGTCCTGATGATCGGACTGCCGGTTACGGGGTGGCTGGCGTTGCCGCATCTTCTCGCCGAGGAACCCTCATTTGCAGGCATCTTGATGTTCGGCTTCGCGGTGCCGGCGGCGCCAGATCTTGGCCTTCCGGTGGGAGCACTCCACGAGGCTGGCAGCAAGTTTGGCATCGCGCTCCTCATTCTTCATGTGGCTGCGGCGCTCAAGCATCATTTCATCAATCACGACGAGGTTCTGACGCGGATGCTGCCGGGACACCATTAGAAACTCTACGCGAAAGTCATCACCGGATTGCCGCAACAGGCGATCAACTCTATGGTACGCCCACAAGGTGTGACCGGCGATGACCATGAATGATCCCAAAACTACCCCGCCCGATTTTCGTCTGGCCGATCCGACGGCGTTTGCGCGCAACATGGCGCAGGTTTTCGAGCACGCTGCGCGCATCGCTTCGGCCCTGGCCGAAAAGGGCGACGTGGCAAAGCATGAAATGGAAACGCAGATCGTTCCGGTCGAGCAGGTGAGCAAGACGCTTGGTGAAATCACCAAATCCTACATGAATGACCCGCAGCGCCTGATGGATGCGCAGATGCAATTATTGTCGGGGTATACCCAACTCTGGCAAAATGCCTGGTCGAAATTTCTCGGGCAGGAGGTCACGCCGGTGGCCAAGCCCGAGCGCGGCGACAAGCGTTTCAACGACAAGGACTGGCAGGAAAACACCGTCTTTGATTTCATGAAGCAGTTCTATCTCATCTCGGCGCGCTGGGCGCAGGATTTTGTGCAGAACGCTTCGGGTGTCGATCCCCATACAAAGCGCAAGGCGAAGTTCTATGTCGAACAGATCGCCAATGCGCTGTCGCCGTCCAATTTTGGCCTGACAAATCCGGAGGTGGTGCGCGCGACACTTGCCACCAATGGCGCCAATCTGGTGGAGGGTTTACGTCATCTTGAAGAAGACCTGACCGCAGGCGGCGGAAAGCTGCGGATTCGGCAGGTGGATGGCGGGGCCTTCGAGATCGGCAAGAATATTGCTACCACGCCGGGGAAAGTGGTTTTCCAGAACGACACCCTGCAACTCATTCAATATTCACCAAGCACCGAAAAGGTCCACGAATATCCCCTGCTCATCGTGCCGCCATGGATCAACAAGTTTTACATTCTCGACCTCAATCCCAAGAAATCATTCGTGCGCTGGGCAGTGGAACACGGGCTCACGGTGTTTGTCGTGTCGTGGATCAATCCAGATGAAACCCTGAGCCACAAGACATTCTCGGATTACATGAGCGACGGATTTCTTGCAGCCGTCCAGGCGGTCCAGGACGCAACTGGAGCGGCGAAAGTCAACGCAATTGGATACTGCGTCGGAGGATCGCTGGTGGCTTCGTCACTCGGCTTCATGAAGGCGAGGGGCGATGACCGGATCAACGCAGTCACCTTCTTCACCACACAAGTCGACTTCGAAAAAGCTGGAGACCTGCTGGTCTATGTCGACGACGAGCAGGTGAAATGGATTGAGGACCGGATGTCGGACAAGGGCTATCTGCCTGGCCGGCGCATGGCTGATGCCTTCAATCTTCTGCGCTCCAACGACCTGATCTGGTCCTATGTCGTGAACAATTACATGCTCGGCAAGGATCCAATCGCGTTCGATCTTCTCTACTGGAATTCCGATTCAACGCGTATGCCGGCCAATGTGCATTCGTTCTATCTGCGGGAGTGCTACCTCAACAATCGCCTGTCGCAAGGCAAGATGGTTCTGGAAAATGTCCGCATCGACCTGAAGAAGGTGACGGTGCCGATCTATAATCTCGCCGCGCGCGAAGATCATATCGCACCCCTGGCGTCGGTCTTCGGGCTCGGCCAGTATTTCGGCGGCAACACGCGCATGGTAGTCGCAGGATCGGGTCATATCGCCGGGGTGGTCAATCCGCCCGAAGCAAACAAGTATCAGTATTGGACCAATGAAAATGATGCGGCGACCGTAGAGGACTGGCTCAAGGGAGCGACCGAGCATGCCGGATCCTGGTGGCCCGACTGGCTTTCGTGGATTTCGGCACTCAGCGGCGAAATGGTATCGGCGCGCGTGCCGGGCGAGGGGAAACTCAAGCCACTCGAAGATGCGCCGGGAAGCTATGTGCGCGTGCGAGCAGAGTGATGCGTGACCGTCTTTCGATGATCGCGAACTGGTCGCGTCCAATCACGGCGGCGCGAGGGGTCTTGAGTGTGCCCGAAAGTTCTCGTCCAACCTGCTGAAATCATTGATTTAATCAGTAACCAACATGGCAAGTGGGTTGATTGGACCAAAGCCAGGCATCGGCGCAATATGGCTGTAAGTTCAAAGCTTTCTTGTGGAGACCGAAATGCTTAAGGCTCTCATCATCATTCTGGCAGGCGCCACTGCGGTCGCTGGCGGCGTCGTTGTGTCATATGCCGATACGGTCACGCAGATGCAGACAGAGGTCAACCGCGCGGTAAAGGCCGATCGTTCAAACATCGAGAATCCAGTTCTCGTTTCCACCGGCAAAACGGACAGGCTGGTTGCAGCCGATAGCGGCTTAATACTTTAGGACCTATCAGACAGCCCAAGGCTCTGGATTTTGCCGCTGGCGTGCAGTTTCAGTTTGCGGGAAGATATGAGTCCTGAATTTCCACCCACCCATGCCCATTCGCCTGACAGCTTGCCATATTCCATCTTGGGGCATCGGTTCATCACGACCTTGATGCCCCTTGCTTCCGCCCACTGGGCTGCTTCGTCATTCCTGACCGTAAGCTGCATCCAAATGACTTTTGGAAGGGGATCAAGTTTAAGCGCTTCATCGACCACGTCTCCCGCCACGTCGCTGGCGCGGAAGATATCAACCATGTCGATCGGCCTCGGCACATCTGCCAGGGCTCCATAAGCCAACTGGCCGAATATGGTTTTTCCTGCGAGTCCTGGATTGATGGGGACGACGTCGTATCCCTTGTCGAGAAAATATTTCATGACGAAGTATGACGGCCGGACTTCATTGGCCGATGCGCCAACAAGGGCAATCGTCTTTACGGATCGCAGTATGCCCCGAATATAGTCAGAATCGTAGCTGTCATGGTTCATGGAAGGGTGATCTTGCCGGCCGCATCGAGCGGGAAGAAGGGATTGTGGGCGACTTCCCACAGGTGGCCGTCGGGATCGCTGAAATAGCCGCTGTAGCCGCCCCAGAAGACCTTCTCAGCCGCTTTGACCAGGCGCGCACCTGCACCAACCGCCTCAGCGATCACCGCGTCCACTTCCTCGTCACTGCCGACATTATGAGCGAGCGAGCAGCCGCGAAAGGCCGGTGCATCGCCAGCTTTCATATTCGCGTCGTGAGCCAGGGCATCGTGACCGAACAATCCCAGTATGACCCCGCCCGCATCGAAGAATGCCACGGACTCATTGCCAGCGGACGAAGCTACAAAGCCGAGGCGTTCGTAGAAAGCCTTTGACTGGGCAATATCGCGAACGCCGAGGGTAACGACGTTGAGGCGTGGCTGCATTATTTGTCTTCCCAAACGGGCGGGCGTTTCTCGATGAAGGCGGCAATGCCCTCTTCAGCATCCCGCTTGAGCATATTTTCCGCGATGACCTGCGATGTGTAGGCGTAGGCCTCCGCGAGGCCCAATTCGAGCTGGTGGTAAAAGGCGCGCTTTCCGGTCTTTACCGTCATTGCGGACTTCCCGGCAATCTTGACAGCAAGGGCATGGGTTTGCGCAGTGAGTTCATCCTCGGGAACCACCCGGTTGACCAGCCCCATCCGCATGGCATCGGCCGCCCCCAGCACGTCGCCGGTGAGCAACATTTCCATGGCGTGCTTGGGCGACAGATTGCGCGACAGCGCCACCATCGGCGTCGAGCAGAACAGGCCGATGTTGACGCCCGGCGTGCAAAACTTTGCCTGGCCGGACGCCACCGCCAAATCGCAGCTCGCAACAAGCTGGCATCCCGCGGCACTCGCGATCCCCTGCACCTCGGCGATGACAGGCTTGGGGTGGTTGACGATAGATTGCATCAGCACCGCACATTGCCGGAATAGAGTTGCGAAATAAGCGGCTCCCCTGTCGGGATCGGAACGATGTGCCGTCATCTGCTTGAGATTGTGGCCTGAGGAATAAACCGGCCCCTTCGAGGCCAGCACAATGACGCGGTCTGCAGGATCCTGGGCCGCCTCATCCAGCGCCACCTGCAGCGCGGCCATCATTTCCTCGGAAAGCGCGTTGCGGGTCTCAGGGTCGTTGAGGACGAGGCGGAGCACGCCATCCTGCGATTGTGTGGCATCGACATAAGACCGCATGGACTATTCTTCTTCGCCGAGAAGTTTGAGTTTTTCCTCGTAAGAGGGGTCGGCTGCCAGGGCCTGAACGACCTTCTTGTTGTTTTCAGAGGGGATCATGGCCGAAAGGCTGGCCACCATCTTGTCTTTCATGTCCTGCGCGATTGTCGTGTCCTTGTTGATTTCCTCGATCTGCAGATGAATTTCCTCAGACTGATCATCCGTCAAGGCCGAGTAGGCAAATCCAACGCTGGTTATGGCGGTATTCCAGTCCGTCACATTGGCAAAGCCAAAGCCCTTCACGTCGGTATCGAATGCTTTTCCCTCCGGTGCCTGGTCCACAAAATCCTGTAGATTTTCGAACTCCTCGAGGTTGGCCTCGCGATATTTGTCGCGCACCAGGGCAAAGGCGTCCACCGCACACTTGGCAACGTCTGGGGTGAGTTCAACCGTTGTAATTACGGGAACCTCGCCAAGACTGGTTTCGCCCGGCTGGTCGGGCAAGGACGGCTCGCCTACTTCGGGGACCGGTGCCGCCTCATCGGCGGGCGAT
>JANMMJ010000142.1:0-9217 GCA_031373255.1 Hyphomicrobiales bacterium | reverse complement strand
CATCGGCGGGAATGACGTTAAGCTCGGATTCCCGGATGATTTTCTTGCCGAGTTCCACGTTGGTCCCCTCCAGCCGAACCACGAGTGGAACCTGCAATCCGACTTCCTTGACGGCTGCCACAACACCTTCGGCAATGACGTTGCATTTCATGATGCCGCCGAATATATTGATGAGGATACCTTTGACTTTTGGATCCGCCGTAATGATTTTAAATGCCGCGGTCACCTTCTCGCGCGAAGCGCCTCCGCCCACATCAAGGAAGTTTGCAGGTTCTTCACCATAAAGCTTGATGATGTCCATCGTAGCCATGGCAAGGCCCGCGCCATTCACCATGCAGCCGATCGTTCCATCCAGAGCGATGTACGAAAGTTCGAATTTCGAGGCGTCGATCTCCTTCGGGTCTTCTTCCGTAAGATCGCGCAATTCTTTGATATCGGGGTGCCGGTCGAGCGCGTTGCTGTCGAAATTGATCTTGGCATCGAGGCACAGCAGTTTCCCGTCGGCCGTGACGACCAGCGGATTGATTTCGAGCAAACTCATGTCCTTGGCCGTGAATGCCTGATAGAGCTGGCCGATCATTTTCACGCACAGCTTGACCTGGTCGCCTTCAAGCTTGAGCGCGGATGCAATGCGCCGCCCGACATAGGGCTGGTAGCCGGACGCCGGATCAACGTGCACGGTGACGATTTTCTCGGGCGTATTTTCTGCAACCTCTTCGATATTGACGCCACCTTCCGTCGAAGCAATGAAGGCTATTCGCGAGTTTTCCCGGTCAACCAGACAGGATAGATAGAGTTCACGCGCGATTTGCGAACCCTCCTCAATGTAGAGGCGCTGGACGAGTTTGCCTTGCGGCCCTGTCTGGTGCGTAACGAGCGTCATGCCCAGCATGCGGGTTGCTTCGACACGAACATCTGTGATCGACTTCACGACTTTGACACCACCACCCTTGCCCCGTCCTCCGGCGTGAATCTGCGCTTTCACCACCCAGATCGAACCACCCAGTGTCTCCGCAGCCTTGACAGCCTCGTCGGCGGAGAAGGCCGGAAGGCCCTTGCCCACCGTTACGCCAAATCCGCGCAGCAAATCCTTGGCTTGATACTCGTGGATGTTCATGCGAGGTCCGGTGCGATCTGCTTTGCCGCATCCATCAATCCCCTGACCGAATCGACGGATTTCTTGAAGGCTGTCTTTTCTTCGCCATCGAGTTTGATCTCGACAATACGCTCAACGCCATTTGAGCCGATCACCACTGGAACGCCAACATAAAGATCATTGCAACCGTACTGGCCTGTCAGGTGCGCAGCGCTGGACAGAACCCGCCTTTTGTCGCGAAGAAAGCTCTCCGCCATGGCAATCGCTGAAGCAGCCGGCGCATAATAGGCCGAGCCTGTTTTCAGAAGGCCCACGATTTCGGCGCCCCCGTCACGGGTACGCTGCACGATTTGATCAATCTTCTGCTGGGTGGTCCATTTCATCTCCACGAGATCGGGAATGGGAATTCCCGCAACCGTCGAGTAGCGCGTGAGAGGCACCATCGTATCGCCGTGCCCGCCAAGCACAAACGCTGTCACATCCTCGATTGAGACATTGAACTCTTCTGCCAGGAAGTGCCGGAACCGCGACGAATCCAGTACGCCCGCCATGCCCACCACCATGTTATGCGGCTGCTTGGAGTATTTCTGCAGCGCCCAGACCATGACATCCAGGGGATTGGTGATGCAGATGGTGAACGCCTTCGGCGCATACTTTGCGATACCTGCGCCAACCTGCGACATGACCTTGAGATTGATGCCAAGCAGGTCGTCGCGGCTCATTCCGGGCTTGCGCGGCACCCCCGCCGTTACGATGCAGACATCGGCCCCTTCGATCGCCTCGTACTTGTTGACGCCCGTAAGTTTTGCGTCAAATCCTTCCACGGCAGCCGATTGCGCAATGTCGAGCGACTTGCCCTGAGGCAAGCCATCGGCAATATCGAAAATCACGACGTCACCCAGCTCTTTGAGACCCGCGAGATGAGCCAGTGTGCCACCGATCATGCCGCCGCCGATCAGCGCAATCCGTTTTCTTGCCATACCTGTACCCCTCTCTGGGCAGCGCCGTATTGCACTGCAACAAGGTGCATTCCTCTACTCTTGATGGACTGAGCCTTCAAGTCGGTTCGTCTTGATCCTTGGAAGCATGGACAAGAAGTTTGACATTCATGTTTCGGCTATTCGGCCGCCCCACCACGACACCGACTGCATTTCCTGGAGGCGGGACACGGTTCTGGCAAATTCGAAGCTGTGATCGCCGGACGGATAAATTCCCGCTGGTGCCGTTTCTGCAGAAGCAACCAGTCTCGCCCGCCTGTCGTAAAGTGTATCGATCAGCAGCACGAGTCTTTTGGCTTCGTTGCGCCTGTGGGGTCCAAGAGTCGGAATGTTTTCGACAAATATCGTGCGAAAACTCTCTGCGATTGCCAGATAATCGGCCGATCCCAGCGGCGCTTCGCACAGGTCGGCAAAGCTGAAGCGGGCGCGGCCCCTCGCTGCCTGAGGGATCCTGATCATGCGTCCAAGCACCTTTAGTTCCTGTGGTTCGCCTTGAATGGTGTCTGTAAGCCGCTCCCAGACCTCCTGAATGCGCTTGTCTGTTTCCACACCGAGAGGCGCAATGAAACTCTCGTATCCCTTGACCCGTCCAAGCCGGTAGTCGGTTGGGCCTTCCAGGGAGACGACGTCGAACTCTGATTCCACCAGCCCGACGAATGGCAAGAACAGGGCTCTGTTCAGCCCATCCTTGTAGAGTCCGGAAGGGGGGACATTGGACGTTGTTACAATCGTCAGACCCTGGCTCAGCATGGCCTCGAAAAGTCTTCCGATGATCATCGCGTCCGCGATGTCTCCGATCTGCATTTCGTCGAGGCACAACAGCCGGGCGGTCTTTGTGATCCCGTGAGCGACCCGAGTAATGGCGTCCTGCCCAGTGTTTGACTGCCGCGCCGCGTGAATTTGCTGGTGCACATCCTGCATGAAGGAGTGGAAGTGGATACGGCGCTTCGCGTCTCCCCCGACAGCGCCAAACAAGAGATCCATGAGCATTGTCTTGCCGCGCCCGACAGGCCCCCAGATATAGAGGCTGCGCGTTGGCCGTTGGGCTTTTTTCCCGCGAAACTTCGCCAGCCAGTCCGTGGGCTGCGGTTTCAGGAGTTCCTGACGAAGGTGTTCGAGCCGGGTGACGACGTTATACTGGGCCTGATCGCCGTGCAGATCGCTCCTGGCAACACGGCTGTTGTACTCTTCGACAAGCATGGCAGGGATTTAGCACAGGCTGAACAATATGCATTATCAGGCTTGACAGAATATTCATTCTCAAATAGAAAATATAGAATGAAAATTCCATTGACGCGCTATTGCGCGCACCGATAAATGCGACAAAAAATTTGTCGGAAATTTTTGAAGCGGATTTAGAAAAATAGGGAGCGCGGTTGCGGGAAAACGCGAAGGCCGCGGAGTTGTCATGAGCAAAACTATCGGCCACTTCATCGGCGGCAAGCACGTCGCAGGCACATCCGGCCGCTACGCCGACATCTATAACCCCAACACCGGCGAGGTGGCGGCCCGCGTGGCCCTCGCCAGCCCGGCCGACATGCGCGCCGCCGTGGAGAACGCCAAGGCCGCACAGCCCGGCTGGGCCGCCAAGAACCCGCAAGTCCGCGCCCGCATCATGATGAAGTTCCTCGACTTGGCCGCCAGGCACGCCGAGGAGCTCGCCACCCTCATTTCCATGGAACACGGCAAGACCATCCCCGACGCGCTGGGCGATCTCCAGAGGGGCGTCGAGGTAGCGGAATTCGCCTGCGGCATCCCGCATCTGCTGAAAGGCGAATACACCGACGGCGCCGGCCCCGGCATCGACATGTACTCGATGCGCCAGCCCTTAGGTGTGGCCGCCGGTATCACCCCCTTCAACTTCCCCGCCATGATCCCCCTGTGGAAATGCGCCCCCGCCATCGCCTGCGGCAATGCCTTCATCCTGAAGCCGTCCGAGCGCGATCCCTCCTGCCCCATGCGCCTCGCTGAACTCTTCCTCGAGGCGGGCTTGCCCCCCGGCATCCTCAATGTCGTCAACGGCGACAAGGAGGCGGTTGACGCCATCCTCGATGATCCCGATATCGCCGCTGTGGGTTTTGTCGGCTCGACCCCCATCGCGCAATATGTCTATTCCCGCGCCACGGCCCACGGCAAGCGCGCCCAGTGCTTCGGCGGCGCCAAGAACCACATGCTGGTGATGCCTGACGCCGACATGGACAAGGCCGTGGACGCGCTGATTGGTGCTGGCTACGGCTCGGCCGGCGAGCGCTGCATGGCAATCTCGGTGGCTGTGCCCGTGGGCGAGGCCGCCGCCAATGCGCTCGTTGAAAAGCTCATCCCCCGCGTCGAGAAGCTGAAAGTGGGCCTTTCCACCGACCGCGAGGCCGATTATGGCCCGCTCGTCACCAAGGAAGCGCTCGCCCGCGTCAAGTCCTATATCGATATCGGGATCAAGGAAGGCGCCAGCCTCAAGGTCGATGGCCGCGGCTTCAAGATGCAGGGCTACGAGAACGGCTATTTCCTCGGCGGCTCGCTGTTTGACAATGTCACGAAGGACATGCGGATCTACAAGGAAGAGATCTTCGGGCCCGTGCTCTCGGTGGTCCGCGCCAAGACCTATGAGGAGGGCCTGGCGCTGGTCAACGATCATGAATATGGCAACGGCACGGCGATCTATACGCGCGATGGCGACACGGCGCGCGATTTCGCCTCGAAGTGCCAGATCGGCATGGTGGGCATCAATGTGCCGATCCCGGTGCCGCTCGCCTATCACACCTTTGGCGGCTGGAAGCGCTCGGGCTTCGGCGACCTGAACCAGCACGGCCCCGATTCGATCCGCTTCTACACCAAGACCAAGACGGTAACGGCGCGCTGGCCCTCCGGCATCAAGGAAGGCGCCCAGTTCTCCATCCCGACGATGCGGTAATTGATGCATGGCCGCCTCGGTTGGCAGCCAATAAGAAGTCCCCCACATTCGTCATGACCGGGCTCGACCCGGTCATCACGCTAATCTATGAAACAGTATGCGCGATCTTTTGACTGGCTCCGCACCTTTAACGCCGGATGAGAAGGTGGCGATTTCACGCCGTCTGCGTACCGCCTTCGCAGCCGAAGATTGGGATACGGCCAGTGCGATCCGCTGGGGCCGTGATGACGAGTTCTTCGACATCAAGACGTAGTTCGACGTGACCTCACGGTCGTCGTCAAAACCAATGCTCGACGCATGGAAGATTCCACACGCCGTTTTTCGGGGGCGTGTCTAACGGCTATTTCACTGTGGCATGCGCAGACTCAGCCCACTTCTACTCTAAGCCCGGAGAGAGATTGCCAAATAGCCTCCGGCATCAAGGAAGGCGCCCAGTTCTCCATCCCGGCGATGCGGTAATTGATGCATGGCCGCCCCGAAGGGCAGCCAAGAAGAAATCCCCCAGTTTCGTCATAACCGGGCTTGACCCGGTTATCCATCCTGCCGCGATGACAAATAGATGGCGGCCATGGTGAAATCCACCTAGCGCGGCACGAAGTAGGTCGTTTGCTCCTTTAGCCCTTGCTTCCGCGCCGAGCCTGTCATGACAAGCGTTTCAAGCACCTTGGCCACGCGGTCCTTGCGCTGGGCGGTGTTACGGCCATCGAATGAAGCCGCGATGACCGACGAGGCAACCGGGCCATCGGCACCCGCGAGCAGATCGCGCACCACGCGAATCTGTTCCAGTCCGTCTGAGGGCCACTTGGGGCGCTCCTCGCCTTCAACAATGTCGAGATCGAATTCGGCGGCTTCCGGCTTCGGTACCTTGATGCCGAGCTTCGCCCGCTGATAGTCAGGCCGGAGCCAGCGGATCACCCCACGTTTTTCTTCCTCGGCACGGGCGTGGTTCAAGGCGACGAGGCGGGTGAGGAGTTCTTCTTCGGCTGCCTCTTGCGCTTCGGACTTGTGATCGGAAGGCAGCGTTGCGCCGGGCTTGCCGACGAGCGCTGGAATCAAATCGTCCCAGCCATAGGCGGCGAACACGGCACGGTCGATATCGTCGTGGATTTCCTTCAGCACCGAGATGAGGCCTGCCTGATGCACGTCACGCTCGGCGGGGGTGAGTGGATCGCCGATGCCGTTTTCGATTTCACGCAGGCGCTCCAGCGCATTGTAGAGTCCGGTCATGGTGAGGAAGTCATGTTCGGCCAGACGCTGCTTGCGAAACGAATCGAGTCGCTCGCCCAATTCGCGCAGCCGATCCTTCAACGCCTGACGGCCATCAAGATCAGGAAAAGGAAAGGGGTCGAAGGTGCGCGTCTTCGAATAGCGCGGATCGTTGCCCATACCAAGCCAACCACCTGATGCAAGAGCCCATGTAACGTGACTACGCGATGACAGCACCGCGAGATATTCAGCCGATTGTACGCCAATGTTTACAAGCATGTTGTCTGGCCGGATGCTGGCGTCGAGGAATTGGAAGAAACGATGCTTGGAAGTCTCGATGGTAGCGATGTATCTAGACAGACCTCGCAGCAAATCCCGAAGCTCCGTTCGCACTCTACCAAACAACCACCAATTGGCTCGAATATCCTTGTCTCTATTCTGATCTCTTTCAGGTTTCACATTAAGCAAGATATGTTGATAGATTGCGGGGAATTTCTCCGCGACATCATCTATCGCTAGTGGAAACAGATCAATCAGCATCACGTCTCTTGGCCTGCTCGCAATGTCTCTACCGTTTAGGTAGGGGAGGATGTGTTTTTCGGCGCCTTTAGTTTGCCCGAAGCCGAGATTCTTGGCTTGTGAGCGGCTTACAATAAATCCCGCTCCATGAAGCTTAACGCCAGGTCTCGACATATCAGAGTTGGATAACAATGAAATTGATGAAGCGATATCAGCACCGACAATAAGATTTGCCCGAATCTTTCCTTCGTGAGTCAACAACTCCACGTGTGGCGCGTCGGTGTTCAGTTCGGCTTCCGACACCACTTCCGCCAGCACCCCTGACTTGTCACCTTTTTCCGCCACCGTCATGGCGATACGGACTGCGGCTTTGTCCGATGCTTTCAGCCACGGATGATCGGGCACCGCGTAGACGAGTGAAAGCGGATTTTTCACTGCCATGTGACGTTCAATAACACGGCGTGAAAATGTCTGGGTGATGGAGTTGGTGGTGATGAAACCGAAACGGCACAGTGGATTTGGAGCTTTCGCCGTGCCCTTGCTCAGCAACCGTGTTGCCGCCTCGTCCCAGAAGTGCATGACAAAATCCGCCCCACCCGGCAGATGCGGACGCGCCTGCCAGCAGGCTTCGGCATAGCCGTCTCCGAGCTCCTGCCGCATGTCCTTGCCGCCGATGAAAGGCGGGTTGCCGACGATGAATTCGGCTTCCGGCCAGGAAGCGCGACGCGGATTCACATATTTGTAAAGCGGCACCTTCGCATCCGGGTCAGGGATTACCTCACCGGTAATGGGGTGGAGCTTTTTCGTGACACCATCCCAGCGCGACAGCGGCTTGCCACTCTCATCTCGCAACAACTCCTGCCTGTCATAGGCAATGACCGCGTCCTGATGCGTGATGGTTTCATATTCATCCAGCACCGGTTCCTGAATGGCATTGAGGCCACCGGTGCGAAGCTGCCATTTGAGATAGCCGATCCACAGCACCAGGTCCGCGATGGGCACGGCGCGGGGATTGAGTTCGAGGCCGTAGAACTGGTGCGGTTCGACAGTGAAGCGGCCACTGGTGCGGGCAAGGCGCTGGCCCTTGAGGACGCCGCGCGCCTCTTCGGGATAGTCGCTGTAGCGATCCGGCTCGCCGCCAAGATCGGCCATCAGCTTCAGCACCTCGCCTTCGAGTTTCTTCATCAGCTCCAGCGACACATAGAGAAAATTGCCGGTGCCGCAGGCTGGGTCCAGCACATGGGTGGTGCAGAGCTTGCGGTGAAAACGGCGCACGGCATCGAGCGCCTTCAGGTCCTCGCCCCGATTTATGAGGTCGCTGGCATAGGCCTCGACGTCCTGCCAGTCAGCGCGCAATGGCTCGATGATGGTGGGAATGACGAGGCGTTCGACATAGGCGCGCGGCGTATAATGCGCGCCGAGTTTGGAGCGTTCGAGTGCATCAAGGGCACGTTCCAGCAGCGTGCCGAAGATGGCCGGTTCAACATCCTTCCAGTCCTGTTTCGCGGCGATGTGAAGCTCGTTGATTTCATCCGGTTCAAGCGGCAGCGCCTTGCTGTTGCGGAACAGACCGCCATTGAACTTTTTAAGCGTGGCGTTGAAGTGGGGTGAGTAGCCGCCAGTGTTCATCACCGTCCACAGGCTTTGCAGGGCCGGAACGAAATTGCTGGGCGTCTCCTTCAATTGCGCCAGCAGCTTCTCGAATGCTTTGTCGGCGATGAGGCCGATATCCTCGGCAAACATCGTGAACAGGCAGCGCATGAGGAATTCCGCCACGTCTTTCGGGTCGTGCTTGCGCCGTTCCAGTGCTGCGGCGATCTTCGCCAAGCGCGCGGCGATGTCGCGCGTGACCTCCGCCGAAAGCCGTGCGGGATCGAGGCTTTGCGGCGCCTGCCAGATGTGCGCGAGCCGCTCGCGCACTTTTTCCTTACGCAGATCGTCCATCGTGATGCGATAGGATTGGCGATCCGGAAAGTGGGCGTAGTTTTTGCCCTGGCCCGAAAAATCCGCATAGACCTCGATGACATGGCCGACATCGACAATGAGCAGGAAGGGCGGATAGCCGTGGTCCACCGGCAGGGCCCGCGCATAGTCCTCCGCCTGCCGCCGCGCCGCCAGCATGATCTGGTCCCAGCCCTTGCGGGCAATGAGCTTTGGCGCGGCTGGCGCTTCGGGGAATAGCGCTAATGGCTTGGGATCGGCAGGATTGCGCTGGCGCTTGGGCGACTGCTTGGCTTCAAGGACGAAGCAATGGCGCTTGTAGCAATCGATGCGTCCGCCGGTGGATGAGCCATCGGCATGATTGAAGGTGATGCGGCGCTCGAACACATAGTCGTTCAGCGCCGTTTCCTCCTTCGCCATGGCCGGCGATGGCAAGCCGAGAGAATCACAAAGCTTGATGATGAAAAGCTGATGGTTGGCGAGTTCCGACCCGCCCGAGGCTTTCGCTTCCAGGATCAGCAATTCAAGTTTCTCAAGATCGAAAGGATC
>JANMMJ010000129.1:0-10912 GCA_031373255.1 Hyphomicrobiales bacterium | reverse complement strand
CCTTGGCCGTGCAGCACACACAGCCGCCTGCCAGGACCGCCAGCTTCGTGGATTGCCCGAGCAGCGCATCGTCCACCGGCGTTTCGGCGGCTTCGTTGACGATCACGAAAGCGTCGCGAAAACGCCCTTCGTGGAGCTGATGGCGGAGCCATGTGGTTTTGCCGGAGCCAAGATAGCCGCCAAGAAGTGTGAGCCGCATCCGGGTTTCAGAAGGGTTCGCCACTTCAGCTTACTTGTTCCACATTCCTGAGAAATCGCGGGTCGAGCGGATCAATGGCGGCCCCGGTCAACTGTTCGGCAAGCGTCCACACGTCTTCGAGGGTGCGCACAATCGACTGGTTGCCGGCGAGCGTCGCGATCTGAATGCCGGGCACCAGGCCGCCATCATAGGCCGTCAGGCCATAGGGTCGCAGCACCGATTGCAACACCTGCGCGCGGCGAAAACGTTCGCGCAAGCGGTCGGGTGCCGTCGCCGCGCCCGCTTCCGTCCAGTGTCCGGGAGCCGCCGGAAAACCACAGCTGGCACACATGAATATTATCCTATCATATCACTTCCGGGCGCTTGGCCGCGCCGAAGGGGAAGCGCTTGCGGAAATCCGCCGCTATGTCCTCGAAAGTCATCCACTTCACGCCGTCATGCTTGTTGATATACTCGATAAGCCGCTCAAGCATGAGCAACACCTGCGGGCGGCCGCTCACGTCCGGATGAATGGTGAAAGGGAATACGCCGTAGTCCATTTCCCGATAGACCCAGTCAAACTGGTCACGCCACAATTGCTCGATATCACGCGGATTGACAAATCCATGGCTGTTTGGCGCCTTCTTCATGAACATCATGGGTGGCAAGTCATCAACGTACCAGTTGGCACCGATCTCCACGAGATCGATTTCCTTGCCATGCTTCAGCGGCTTCATCCACTCTTCAGCCTTCTTGGAATAGTCGATCACATTCCAGCTGTCGCCGACACGCGCATAGAAAGGCTGAAAATCGCGATAGCCCTGGCTATGATCGTACTTGAAGCCATATTTCTGCAGAAGCGCCGCGGTCGAGGCCGACATCTCCCACCATGGGGCTACGTATCCACGCGGCGCCTTGCCTGAAAGCTTCTGAATGAGGTCAATGGTCTTGACGAGAACTGCCTCCTCCTGTGTCGGCGTCATGGCAATCGGGTTCTCGTGAAGATAGCCGTGGGCGCCAATCTCGTGGCCTTCGTCGACAATGCGCTTCACCTGATTGGGGAAGGTTTCGATGGAGTGGCCCGGGATAAAGAAACTCGTATTCAGCTTGTATTTCTTGAACAGGTTCAACAACCGGATATTGCCGACTTCGCTGGCAAAAATGCCGCGCTGAATATCGGAAGGCGAGTCCCCGCCGCCATAAGAGCCAATCCAACCCGCAACGGAATCGATGTCGGTACCAAATGCGCAAATAATAGTCTTAGCCATGTGAGTTCCTCCTTTGTCATTACTCTCTGTCGGTCCATTTGAAGACTTTGGCTGTCAATCCTCACCCGTTACAATGCTCTCAAGCGCCAGCCCGGCCGAAAGGACCTGTGCATCCCTGCCATGTGGCGCAGAAATCAGCAGGCTGGTCGGCATCGCTTCAGAATCCATTCCACTTGGAATGGCGAGACCACACCAATCGAGAAAGTTTCCGAGCATTGTGTTTCGCAAGGTCTTGGCATTGGCCTGGAAAAAAACCGCGTGGTCGGCGGCGAGCGGCGCGATCTCCATGGCAACGTGCGGTGTTGTGGGAAACAGGACAAGTGCGTCGCCAATCAGCGCTGTGCATTCGGCAATGAACTGCTGGCGTTGTTGGAGCACTTCGACAAGATCGACCGCACTCATCTTCTCCGCCATGCGAATGCGACTCACGACACGTGCATCCATACGCCCGGCGTCAGGGCCATAGACTCGGTCCCAATGGAGATGAAGCGCTTCCGCGCCCAGGATGTGTCCCCGCTTCTGATTAAGTTCCAGTATTGCATCGAAGGCGGGAAACTTGCGGAAATAGATCTTGGCTCCGGCTTTTCTCATGCGCGCCACGGCTGCCCTGAAGTTGGTGTCAACCGCAGGTTCAACGCCATCAAAAACAACGTTTTCAGGAATGACAAGATTCATTCCCTTGACCTGTGCTTTCGCGATGCGCGGCTTCGCGTGGCCCGAGAGAACAGCATCGGCAAGAACGCAGTCGTCGACTGTGCGAGCCAGTGGACCTAGGGTGTCGAGAGTGCGTGACAGAGGAAAGACGCCTCCCATGGGATAATGACCGGTCGAGCTCTTGTAGCCCACAACGCCATTGAACGATGCCGGAATGCGGATCGACCCTCCTGTGTCCGTGCCGATGGCGAGAGGAAGCAACCCCTTTGCGACCACCACTCCCGAAGCTGAAGACGATCCGCCCGGCGCGCGCGCAGGTCCCGTACCATTGGGGTTGCGCGGCGTTCCATAGTGAGGATTGAGGCCAATTCCTGAATAGGCAAACTCCGTCATGTTGAGCGTGCCTATCGAAACAAGCCCGGCGCGCTTGGCCGCGGCGACGAGCACCGCATCAGATTTCGCTGGCGGATTGTCCTTAAACACGACCGAACCTGCAGTCGTCGCGCGGCCTTCAATGTCGAAGAGGTCCTTCCATCCAATTGGCACGCCATCGAGGGCGCTCAATGGTTTTTCCGCCTTCAGACGACGGCGCGATGCTCTGGCTTCGCTTCGGGCACGATCGGCAAGCGAATCGATGAAAATTGCCTGATCGTCGCTAGTTCTGATGGCATCAAGCGTTTGCTCGGTCAGATCCACAGGATCAATCCTGCCCTGCCTCAGCCTCTTTCCGAGTTCTCTCGCTGTCGTTTTCTCCATCGCATACCTATCCGACAATCACCGTTGCACCGTCTTTTTTCCAGGCGATCGTAGCGGAATCACCTGGTGCAAAACGCCCGCCATACTTGTCGGCGTGGCCTTCGAGCCCGATCGTCACGCTCTCTCCGAGCGAGACCTCCATCTGCACGATGTGGCCAACTTGCTGAATATTGCGGACGACCACAGGGATCGTGCAGGTGCCGTATGTCTTCCTGAGCTCCGCCTTGGATTGTGAAGCAGGAAGCAGGTTGATCTCTTCCGCGGGAAGGACAAGATTGGCCTTGGCTCCGGGCGTGGCGCCAGTTCTCGAAGAGCCGGCGAGAGTGCCATAGGGCGTTTCGAGCGTTACGGCTGAATCATCGGAAGCTTTCACGGTTCCTGGAATGAGCGTGTTGCGACCGATGAACTGGGCGACAAATAGGCTCATTGGCCGCGTATAGAGTTCATAGGGCGGACTGGTCTGTTCGATGCGGCCCTGGTTCATCACGACAATCCGGTCAGACAGTGCAAGGGCCTCGGATTGCGCGTGCGTGACAAAGACGAATGTGATGCCGAGACTCCGTTGCAGCAGCTTGAGTTCATTCTGGATGCTCTTGCGCAGATTGGCGTCAAGCGCACCCAGAGGCTCATCAAGCAAGAGAATATCTGGCTCCACGACGAGCGAACGCGCCAATGCGATGCGCTGGCGCTGGCCGCCTGAAAGCCGCTCAGGACGCTGGCCGGCAACTTCCGCGAGGCCCAGCTTGTCAAGGATACGATCCACCTTGCGGTCGCGCTCGGCAGCAGGCATGCCTTTCACGTCAAGCCCGAAATTCACGTTGTTGCGCACGCTCATATGAGGGAAGAGCGCGTAGTTCTGGAATATCATCGATGTCGGGCGCTGCTCGGGCAAGAGATCGTTGATGCGCTTCCCGCGTATGTTGATATCGCCCGAGCTTATTTCCTCGAATCCGGCAATCATGCGAAGCGTCGTTGTCTTGCCACAGCCAGAAGGTCCAAGAAAGGCAATGAACTCTCCCTTGTTCACATCAAGATTGAAGTCGATGACGGCGGCGGTGCCGTTCTCGTAAACCTTGCCGACATGCGAGAGTTGAAGATCGTAAGTCACGTCATGCAGTCCAAAAAGCAAAGTCCGGCCGGGACACCACGCCCCGGCCGGTGAATGTCACATCAGGCCGAAAGGAACTCGTCCCACTTCTGGATGAGGTGATCGTACTCATCCGGCCACTGATGCCAGTAGGCGACGTTGGCCGAGCGTGTCTCAAGCGAGCCGCCGTCGCGCAAGTCACCTTCCTTGATGCCGCGGTCCTCGGCGCCAACCCAGGGCTTGCCTTCGTACCAGAAGGCATATTTTTCGGCCGGCATAGCGTCCTTGATGTTGGTCGTCGGCGAATAATAGCCCTGTTCCGAGACCGTGATGGCCGGCGGACCCGAGAGCCAATAATCGCAATACGCGATCACCGCATCGAGGTTCGGCGTTCCGGTAATTGCGGAATTGCCGATCGACCAGGCACGATAGCCTTCCTTCGCTACCGCATAGGTGCAGGCCTTGCCTTGTGCCTTCACCGCCATAACAGCAGGCTGCCAGGCATCAGCGAGGATCATTTCGCCCGATGCCAGGAGATTGACGAGTTCGCCGAAATCGCCCCACAACGCGCGGAACTGGCCATCTTTCTTCTTCGAGACAAGGAACTTGGCGGCTTCATCGATCGAGGCCTTGTCCGGATTACCGGGGTTCGGCACGTTCAACAGGCCAAGGGCATTCATGGCAATAACCGCTTCGCCAAAGGCAATGAGCGGATCGACGTTGAGCCCTGTCTTGCCCTTGAACTTCGAGTCAAAGATAGCCGTCCAGCTAGAGGCTTCCTCGGCCGAGACCAGGTCCGGGCGGTAGCCGATCGAGTCGTAGTTATAGACGGTCGGAACCATCCACAGTTCGGTCTGGGCTTCGTCCTTCCAGATCTGGCCAACGATTTGCGCCCGCTTCTCCCATTTGTCAGAACCTTTGGTGAAGGTATCGCGGATGTTGCCCCAGTTCTTCATCGATGCCGTTGGGATCGCGGTGATCTTCTCGGTGGCAATGACGGCGGGAAGGCGCTCGCCAATGGTCTCCCAGCAGTCGTAGGCGCTGGTGCCAGAGAGAAGCTCGGTTTGGGTATTGGGGAAAATGTCGGCCTTGCCGGATACGGCCTTTACGCCCGACTTCTCCTTGAAGTCGTTGAGGATGCGCTCCTGCACCGTCACGGAAAGACCAACCGTGCGCAATTCCTGTTCGCCCAGGCTCGCGGCAAAGGCCTGCTGCGAGTCGAGAAAGGGGAAATCGCCGGCAGCTGTGATCGCCGCGCCTCCCGCTGCGCCGGCAAGGAACTTGCGGCGTGATAAATGGTAGTTTCTTATTGTCTCTATGCTCATGTCACTCTCCTCCGTTATTTATCGGGTTCATTTTGGTCTCATCATGATCTCAGTATCGACCAACAAGAAGACCGCCATCTACCACCACCGTTTGCCCGGTCATGTAGCGAGCGGCGTTGGATGCAAGAAACAGAATGACGTCGGCGATGTCTTCCGGCTCGCCAATGCGTCCCATCGGAATGAACTCCCCTGCCTTGTCCGCCCCCTCGGGCCCCAGCGAGTGTTCCTTTGAAAGGAGTTGGGCGGTGCGGATATAGCCCGGCGCCACGCCATTGACGCGAATGCCGTCGCGCGCCAGTTCAACGGCCAGTCCTCGAACTAGGCCAACAACACCGGCCTTGGCGGATGAATAATGGACGTGTTCGTCCCAGCCATAGGCCACGCCCATGATCGAAGACACGCAGACAATGGCGCCGCTTTTCCGCGCCTTCATGCCTGCAAGCGCCGGCCGAACGATGCGGAAGATACCTTTCAAATCGATATCGAAAGTATGGTCCCACTTTTCGTCGCTCAACTGCGCCAGCGGCACCTTGTGGGCAATGCCGGCATTGGCGACGATGCAGTCGATGGCGCCATGGACTTTTTCGATCTTGGTTACGAGCGCATCGGCCTCGGAGGTCGAGCGCACATCAAGGCGGTGGAACTCCGCGCTGCCCTTTGCCGACACTATTTCATCGACAACGGCACTGCCTTCCTTCTCAAGAATGTCCGTTACGACGACGTGGTAGCCCGCGGCGGCGAAAGTCATGGCTGAAGCACGGCCAATGCCTATTCCAGCGCCAGTAATGAATGCCACCTTCGTCATAGCATCACATCTCCCGAATTGGGCCCCAGCGTCTGACCGACGAACAGCGACGCCTGGGGCGAACAGAGAAATGCGACGGTTGCAGCAACTTCCTCCGGTTCGCCGAATCGCTGTAATGGCAAGCCCGCCGCCTTGGCAATTCGCCAGTCCTCCGAGAGCGCCATGACGAGCGGTGTGTTGATCGGCCCGGGTGCTACCGCATTGACGCGCACACCTTCCGCACTCACCTCGCGGGACAGAGCCTTCGTCAGGCCGATAATTGCAGCTTTTGCGGCGCTGTAGTGGACCAATTCCACTCCGCCGATCTGGCCCAGCTGCGAAGCGATGTTGACGATGACGCCTGACCTGCGCGCCAGCATCTCGGGCAGAACCGCGCGCGTGCAAAGATAGGTTCCGCGTACATGCACGGCGAACATGCGGTCGAAGTCCGCCGGTTCGAGATCGACAAAGCGCGCCTGATGCACGTGACCGGCATTGTTGACGAGATGCGTGCATGCGCCGAAGGCGTCGCGGCAGCTATCGACGATGGCCTTGACGTCCTGCTCGCTTGAAACATCGCCACCCACGGCGCGCGCTTTCGCGCCGATCTCCTTTGCTGTTGCTACGGCCGCTTCCTCGCGGAAGTCATTGACGACTACGCCATAACCGTCACTCGCCAGTTGCAAGGCAATGGCGCGGCCAATGCCTGATCCCGCACCTGTGACGATGGCGGCCTTCATCCAATATCCTCCTGGATGGCCACTTTCCGCGCCCGCCTCACGCTTGCCGTCATGAGAATGGCGTAGATCGCCAGAAGCGAAAACGAAAACAGTGTTGTCAAGACGCCGAAGGCAAAGACATTGGGGTGGATTTCGACTGAGAACGTTCCGTAGATTGCCAGCGGCAATGTCTGGTCGCGGCCACTGGCAAAGAGGGTGCGCGAAAATTCATCGTAGGAGAGCGTGAAGGCAAAAAGCATGGCGGAGAGGACGCCCGGGAAAATCAGCGGAAACGTCACTTTCCTGAAGGTGCGCCAGGGTGAAACGCCCAGAGACCAGGAAGCCTCCTCCACCGAGGCATCGAAGCGGTTGAGAATGGCCAGCATGACGAGGAAGGCAAAGGGGAAGGTATAGACCACGTGGGTGACAAAAGCGGTGCTCCACCAGTGGCGCTCAATGCCGACATTATTGGCAACGAGTGCCGTGCCCAGGCCGGTCAGCACACCCGGAACCATCATGCCCAGCACGATCAGGTAGAAGACGACGCCCGAGCCCTTGAATTTTGACCGGAAGGCTTGAGCCGACATGACGCCGAGCACAGTCGATGTCACCATGGTCATGAAGGCGAGTGTCAATGAACGGATAAGCGACTGACCGAACGGGAGTGGTGCCACGCGCGACGGCGGCGTCAGGCCGAAAATGTGCCGGTACCAGTAGTTAGACCATTCGATGATCGGGAACTGTGGTCCGCCCTCCGGTCCCTGCTGGAATGAGAGAATGGCCAGAACGATAAACGGCCCATAAAGAAACAGGATGAAGAGCGCCACGTAGACGGCTAGGACGGGCTTGAGCACACGGGATTCCATGCCTCAGAGCTCCTTCTTCAGGTCGACGATGCGGAGGAATCCGGCAATCACCAGACCCATGATGATGGTGAGGATGACACCTACGACCGAGGCCAGGGCCCATTTGAGCGAACCCACCTGCGTCACGATGATGTTGCCGAGAAGGTTCACCTTGCGGCCTGATAGCGCTGCCGAGGTCGCAAATTCACCAAGCACCATGACCGAGACGAAGATGGCGCCGACGACCACGCCCGGAAGGCTGAGCGGAAAAATAATCTTTGTGAAAATGCGCCAGAAACTGGCGCCGAGATCGCGCGCCGCTTCAATGATATTTGGGTCGATTCGCCCGAGCATGAACGCTATCGGTCCTACCATGAACACGCAGTAAATCTGGGTCATTCCAATGATCACGGAAAGATCGGTGAACAGCAGCGCTTCGATCGGCTGCGAGGTCAGGCCGAATTTCTGCAACAGGATGTTGATGGCGCCTTCCTTGCCGAGCATCGGGCGCCAGGCCAGAACGCGAATGAGAAACGACGTCCAGAAAGGTATGACGCAAATAACGAGAAGGACGGTCGAAAGCGTCTTGTTCTTGACGAAGAGACCGACAAAGAGTGCGGTCGGATAACCGATCACGAATGTCGTGGCCAACACGATGAGCCAGATGCGCACCGTGGTCCAAAGCGAAGCGAGATAGGTGTCGGAAGCGAAGAACTGCTTCCAGCTTGCCACCGTCAGCGTCGGCTCGATCTTGAAAGTGGTCTGGGTCCAGAACGAGACATAGACAATCATCAGGATCGGAACGACAAGAAACAGCGCCATCCAGATTACGCCCGGCGCGATCAGCCACCAGGCTTTGGTGGTGCGTGCGGTCACCTCAGTCTTGTCTTCCTGGCTTGCGCTCGCCATGTCTCCGGTTATCCAAATACGATCGCGTCTTCGGATTTCCACCGAAGCATATATGGTGTTCTCGGCTCGAAGGTCTTTGGCGCTCCGTTGCTCAGGTGGTGTTCGACTTCGACAACCTTGCCGCCTTCGGCTTCAAAGAAATACATGACTGATGAGCCCAGATACTCGCTCGCAACGAAGGTTGCGGGGATTCCCGGTTCCTTCGTCCTGGCCGCGGCCGGCACCGGCGTGATGCGGTCGTAGCGGATGACGTAGGCCGGCTCCTCGCTGGCGATCTTCCTGCCAAATGAAAGTGTGCCGTATGCGCTTTCAAACCGATCGCCTTTCAACCTGCCCTCGATGATGTTGTAGCGGTTGAGAAAGCGCGCGACGTTGGGGGTTGCGGGGGCATTGTAGACCAGGTCGGGATTGTCAAACTGGGCGATGCGGCCGTGATCCAGCACGACGATGCGATCACCCATGGCGAGAGCTTCCGTTTCGCTCCCCGTCACATGCAGAAAAGTTACCCCAAGCTGTTGCCGGATATGGCGCAGCTCATTGCGCATGCGGCTGCGCAGATTGGCGTCGAGCGCGCCAAGCGGTTCGTCGAGCAGGATGAGGCCAGGTTCAGTGACGAGCGTTCGTGCGAGTGCCACACGCTGCTTCTGGCCACCGGAAATCTGCTCGGTCCCCCGGTCCTCAAGTCCGGAAAGACCTACGAGCTTGATCGAGTCTCGTACGCGCCTGTTGATGACATCGGCGGATGGCGGGTTCGGTGCATTGGCCAGGCCAAAAGCAACATTGTCGAACACCGAGAGATGGGGAAACAGCGCGAAATTCTGGAATACGAAACCAATGCCGCGCTGATGGGCGGCCAATGACGTCACATCGCGGCCATTGAGATGCACGCTCCCTGCATCGGGTGACTCAAATCCTGCGATCACGCGTAGCAGCGTCGTCTTGCCCGAGCCACTCGGCCCCAACAGCGATACATATTCATGAGAGTCTACCGCAAGGTTGATTCCTTCAAGCGCGATCAGCGCGCCATATTTCTTGGACACCCCGTCGAGCCGGAAAATGGAAGCAGGTTCTGCCATCTTTGCTGTCCGTCTCCAGCAGCCTGATTTGCTGTCAAGAGAACGGCTTAGACCTCCCACCCACAATACTAGCACCGCTGCCGCGCAGGAACGCGGCGCTCAGTGCAGAATGTGTTGCCAACAAATGTAAGCAAAAACGACTAATGTATGCAACGTATATTTTGTTGCTGTATTATTTGGCGCAATCGCCCAAATCCGGGCGATCCATTGCACATCCAAATGATTATTGAATGCAATAGTCGTATTTTGCTAGCGAATTTGTGTCAGATATGGCGCGATGACATGGGAGTCGCTGACCACAGCGACAATCTTCAGTCTTGCCAGCGATTTCTCAGCCATGCCCTTGAGATGGCTTTCCAGGTAGTCGGCCGCAGGGTTGATCAGGCGCTGTGCAATCATCCCGAACAACGTACGGAATTCGTCTGCCGCAATGGGGTCCCGGGGCAGTCCAAGCCGCGTCAGCGCTCGGTTCGCGGCAATCAGCGGCATCTGGTTGTGGCGGATGACCTCAATCAGTTCCTCGTTGGGCGCGCGGGCGATGCACCTCTCCATGAGTATGGTTTCGAGGTCGTCGCGCTCGCCCGCGCCGCCCGGCTGTTCATCGCCCACCTGCCGGAGCCTGTCGATCTCGACATAATCGAGGGCAGGTGCCGCCATTTTCAGTGCAGCCGGTTCAAGAATACTGCGAATGGCAAATCGATTGCGTACGGACTGCGCAGTGAGCGGCCCGGCAATCCAGTGCGAGCTCTGGTTTTTCCGGATTAGGCCCCGCTCATGAAGCCGGCTCAGGACATCGCGCGCAACCGTGCGGCTTACGCCAAGATGTGCGCCGAGTTCGGTTTCGACGATGCGGAACTCGCCGAAGATCAGACTTGAAGCAACCGCCTCTTCCACCTGGTCATAGACCTTCTCCCACATGCCGCGGCTTTGCAGGGCTTCATCGATCTCACCCGAGATTTCCAGATCGAGCTTGGAAATATCCTCACGCAACGGTTCGACCGCTTCGCCGCGCCTTGCGACGACAAAGCCCCGGCCAGGGAAGCGCTGGACAAGATTTTCCTCTTCGAGAATTTTCAGCGCCATCTGCACAGGGGCGCGGCTCGACTGCATCAGGCTGGCAATGGGACCTTCAAGCAGCACGATGCCCTGCGGCAGCCGCCCCGAAAGAATATTGAGACGCAGCACACGGGTGATCAGTTCATAACGCTTCTGCATCGCCGGGAGGTTCGCGGGACTCATGGCCTATCTGCCCGCCCTTCCTTCCCTTTGCCATTTCCACTAGCTTCCCGGCAAAACACTATCGGGACGGGA
>JANMMJ010000126.1:0-44378 GCA_031373255.1 Hyphomicrobiales bacterium | reverse complement strand
CACAAAGAGGTAAGTTCGCATCCTTGGGAGGAAAAAATGACGGTGACGCTTGCTGAAAAAGTGATGCGATTTCGTGCTCTTCATGAGGGTAGCGGGATCTTCGTTATGCCCAACCCTCATGATGCCGGCACTGCGCGTATCCTGGCCGGACTTGGATTTAAGGCCGTGGCGACGACCAGTGTCGGTTACGCCTTTACTGCCGGCTGGCGAGACAACACTGTGCCGCGCGACAATATGCTGGACCACTGCCGTGAGATTGTCGAAGCGACGGATGTGCCCGTAAGTGCAGATCTTGAAAATGGTTATGGTCATGCTCCGGAAATCGTTGCCGAAACCATCCGGCTGGCCGCAGCATGCGGATTGGCTGGAGCCTCAATTGAAGACTCCACGCAGTCTTCCGACAAACCGCTCTATGACATAACCGCCGCGGCTGAAAGAATTCGCGCCGCAGCCGAAGCCGCACGCGCTTCGCCCAGCGGTTTTGTTCTCACCGCGCGGGCGGAGAACTTTTTTGTCGGATATGAGGATATTGGCGACGTGATCGTGCGCCTGCAAACCTATCAGGAGGCCGGTGCCGATGTACTCTACGCTCCCGCAATCAGCCGCCTGGATGACATAAAGTCGATCATAGCCTCGATCGACCGGCCGCTGAACATCCTGATGGGTTCGCCCGGATTGCCCCTCACGATGGAAGACCTGCGAAGAATTGGCGTGAAAAGAGTTACTGTCGGCGGTGCGCTTGCTTGTGCCGCCTTGGGCGCGGTACTCAAAGCCGCAAGAGAAATACTTGATTCAAGCACTTTCGGATTTACTGAGACGTCAGCCTCATATGCTGAAATCGGTACCTTCATGCGTCCGGGCCAGCAATAGTCAGTTCACGTAGCTTGTGAATTATCCGGCGTAGACGAATACGGCACCTCCGACCTGATTCTGTGGCGGCGGCGCGCGGTCATTTCGGCAAGTATCGAAAGGGCAATTTCCTCCGGCGAGATAGCGCCGATATCGACACCCGCCGGCGCCTTCACCTCGCCCAAGGCTTCTGGAGATGCGCCCGCACTGACAAGATTTTGCCGGATGGCCGCCATCTTACGGCGGCTGCCGACAAAGGCCTTATATTCTGCTTCGGCATCAAGAACGGCACGAAGTGCCGCCTCATCGCCCTTGCCCTGGGTTGCCACAACAACAAATCGCTGCGCTGCATCCTTGACAGGTAGAGTGAAGCCCTCGACGCGCGTGTCGACATCATCAAAAGCAGATTGTTCCGTAGCCGGCGCGCAGACGGTAATCGCATAACCCATCACCTGGGCCAGACGCGCCAGCGCCACAGCCACCGGACTTGACCCGCAAATCACCAGATTTGGCCTGGGCAAAACAGGTTCCACAAAGATATCCATGGTCCCCTGGCTTGGGCACATGTTGCGGGCAAAGCGAACGCCCTCACGCACCTCGCCGGCAGCGACGCCGCGCAGTTCCAGCTCCGTTGGCGGCTGAACCGAAATCAGGCGAGGCTGGCCATCCTGCAACACATCCTGAGCTGCCTTGAGCACCGCCCCGCGCGCGCACCCGCCACCGATCCACCCGCCGGTAATCGTTCCATCCGGCTTGATAACGGCTTTGGCGCCAGCCTTCGCTGCCGTTACTGCGACGGTACGCACGACAGTAGCCAGGACAAAGGTTTCGCCACGCGATTTGAGATCCGAAACGAGTTCCATGACGTCAGGATGCAGTGTCATCGGCCCTATCCTCACAAACGAGCTAGATACGGTTCGAGCTTCTCCAGACTTTCCAGATTATGCGCCGGAGCAAAGAGATCGAGATGGGGCAAGGCGAGTTGCATGGCCCTGGCCTCCGGCCGGTAGCCTTCCCATCCCATCATTGGGTTGAGCCACGCAATGCGCCTGCAACGGCGGCGCAAGCGCTGCAGTTCGCTTGAAAGAACCTCAGGTTGGCCCGTGTCATAACCATCCGAGAAGATCATGACGCAACTGCGCGAATTGAGGACGCGGCGCGCGTGCCATTTGTTGAATGTCGCGAGGCAATCCCCGATGCGCGTACCACCACCCACACCCTCGGTCATCAAAGACATGCGCTCGAGTGCACGCGTGGCGTTTTTCTCGCGCATGGCCGAAGAAATATGCGCCAGCCTGGTATGGAAGACGAAGGCCTCGGCCTCGTGAAAATGATCGAGAACGCCATGAATGAAGCGGGTAAAAACGGCTGTATACATCTGCATGGATCCTGACGCGTCCAGAAGCACAACAAGGCGCAGAGGCTTTGGTTTCCTCTGACGATAGCGCAGATCGATCGGCACACCGCCTTTGGAAATGCTGCGCCGGATCGTGGCGCGAAGATCGATGCGATAACCCCTGGCACGGGCGCGGTCCCGCCGCGTGAGCCGGGCACGCATCAGTTTTGCAAGGCGCTCTGCCGCGGCATGGGCCTTTTCCAGTTCGTGCGGATCGGCAATCTTGCGAAAATCGGTTGCACCAGTCAGCTCGGCGCGTGATGCCCCTTCACTCCTTGCTGTGCTGCCATCTTTTATTTCGCTTTCTTCTGCGTCACTTACCGGATCGGAGAGTTCAGACGTGATGCCTTTGCCCGCACTGGCTGCGGTCTCGGACGCAAGCGCCGGGCGGGTGGTTGCGGCGGTACCAGCAATTTTCACAACGCGCTTCACGCCTTTGTCGAACCAGTGCGATTCAAACAATGCATCGAATGCCTTCCAGTCCGATGCACGCGAACAGAACAAGGCTTTCATGGCGCTCTGAGCGCGGCCAGGCCTGTCAATCCCCTCCTCCGCCAAAATCCTGGCAGCGTCAGCGTTTTCGCGCAGACCCACGACAAATCCATGACTCCGCAGAAGCCGCGCAAATGCCGAAAGACGCAGCACGATCGCGTCGCGGAGCGGCTCGAATTCGGCAGGGTCTTGATTGCTGGCGCAGCAGATCATGCAACTTTCCCCAGGACCCGCTGGCTCACCTCTCTCGTAAAACGCGACTTGTCCTCCTGGGTCTTAATGAGGCACATCATGGTGGCGTAGGTCTTTTCAGGTTCGCGCCGCAGGTCGGTGATATCGAGTCCGATGAGTGCCGCGGACCAATCAAGGGTTTCCGCAACGCCCGGCACCTTGCGCAAATCCTCTTTTCGAACCTGTTCGAGGACACGGGCAATCTGCAGCGCGAAGCCTGCGCCAACATTGGGCAAACGCGCCTGGATGATCGCGGCTTCCCGGTCTACTCCCGGAAAATCGACATAATGATAGAGGCAGCGGCGGCGCAGCGCATCCGAGATTTCGCGAGTGCCGTTCGAGGTGAGAACAACACGCGGAATGGACGTCGCGCTGATGGTGCCAAGTTCCGGTATGGTAACTTGAAAATCCGACAGAAGTTCGAGCAGAAAGGCCTCGAATTCCTCATCGGCGCGGTCAACCTCATCTACTAGCAAGACAGGTGGCGTGGCCCTTCTGATCGATTGCAGCAGGGGCCTCTCAAGGAGGAATTTCTCGGAGAAGATCTCGTGCTCGCCAACGGTTTCACCGCCTGCCGATTTTGCCTGGATGGCAATAAGCTGGCGTTGATAGTTCCATTCGTAGAGCGCGTCCGATCTGTCGAGCCCCTCATAACACTGAAGGCGGATGAGTTCGGAACCGTGGGCCGCGGCAAGGGCCTTCGCTACCTCCGTCTTGCCGACGCCTGCCTCTCCCTCCAACAAAAGAGGCCGTCCCAGAATCTGCATGAGGTGCAGCGCCATCAACAGTTCTTCGTCGGCAATATAGCCAACAGCCGCCAGCCTTGAAGATAGTTCCGGAAGTTTCATTGCCGGGAACACTTGGCCGGGCAAAGTGCGTGGTGCGCAGTCAACCCATGCCTCCCAAGCGATCAGACAACAACACCAAGCTTCCTTGCAGCCTCCCAGTTCCGCCAATAGTCATGTGGCATCTGGATATGGGTTGACCCAAGGAAGCCGAACGCATCATTCACCGCATTGGAAAATGCCGGGACGCCGCCGACATTCGGGCTTTCGCCGACGCCCTTTGCCCCGATTGGATGATGTGGCGAAGGTGTTACCGTGAAATCGGTCTCCCAATGGGGCGTTTCGACCGCTGTCGGCATGAAGAAATCCATGAACGAGCCGGTAAGCACATTGCCGCCTTCATCATAACGGATTTCCTGGCCCATCGCGATGGCGAACGCCTCGGTGAGTCCGCCGTGCACCTGGCCCTCGATTATCATCGGGTTAATCCGGGTGCCGCAATCATCAAGTGCATAGAAGCGGCGGACCTTGTAGACACCCGTATCGACGTCGATGTCCATCACGCAGAAGTATGCGCCAAACGGATAGGTCATGTTTGGTGGATCGTAATAGCTCACCGCCTCCAGGCCGGGTTCCATTCCCGGCGGCACCTGATGATAGGCGGCCCAGGAAATTTCCTTCATGGATTTGAATTTTTCCGGCAAGCCCTTGACGCGGAAACCGTCGATATCAAACACGAGATCGTCTTCATGGACTTCAAGCAAGAAGGCCGCGATCATTTGTGCCTTGGCCTTGATCTTGCGCGCCGCCATGGCGATCGCTGCTCCGGCCACCGGCGTCGAGCGAGATCCATAGGTGCCAAGGCCGTAAGGAGCCGTATCCGTGTTGCCTTCTTCCACCATGATGTCAGCGGCAGGAATGCCGACCTCGGTGGCAATGATCTGGGCCCAGGTCGTCTCGTGACCCTGGCCTTGAGACTTCGTGCCCACGCGGGTAATGGCCGAACCCGTCGGGTGGACCCTGATCTCGCAGGAGTCAAACATGGCGATACCAAGAATGTCGCAATTCTTGGAGGGGCCGGCACCGACGATTTCCGTAAAGAAGGAAACACCGATGCCCATGATCTCGCGTGTCTTGCCGGCCTTGAACTCGACCTGCCTGCGCTTCTGCTCGGCGCGAAGACCGGCATAATCGATCTTGTCCATCGCCTGCTTCATGGCAGTATGATAGTCGCCCGAGTCATATTCCCAGCCTAGCGCCGACTGGTAAGGGAACTGGTCACGGCGCACAAAATTCCTTATGCGCAGCTCGGCTGGGTCCATGTTCAATTTCTGCGCGAGAATATCCATGGCGCGTTCAATGCAGTAGGCCGCTTCGGTCACGCGGAACGAGCAACGATAGGCGACGCCACCGGGAGCCTTGTTGGTATAGACCCCATCGACGGAAAGATGGGCCACCGGGAAATCGTATGATCCGGTGACGATGTTGAAGAAACCGGCCGGCCATTTGGACGGATCGGCGCAGGCATCAAAGGCGCCGTGGTCGGCCAGGACGTGGACCTTGAGCGCCTGTACCTTGCCATCCTTTGTCGCAGCGATTTCAGCGGTCATGTGATAGTCGCGAGCGAAACTCGTCGCGGTCAGGTTCTCAATGCGATCCTCAACCCATTTCACCGGTTTTCCAGTCACAATCGATGCGACGATGGCGCAAATGTACCCCGGATAGGCACCGACCTTGTTGCCGAAGCCGCCGCCAATGTCCGGTGCTATAATATGAATCTTGTGCTCCGGAATCGTGGAGATCAACGAGGCCACAGTGCGGATGACGTGTGGCGCCTGAAATGTGCCCCACACCGTCAACTCACCCTTGATCTTGTCGAACGACGCCACTGCCTGGCAGGTTTCCAGCGGCGACGGGTGCGTGCGATGGTAGGATATGAGTTCCTTGATCGTGACGTCGGCCTTGCGGAAAGCCGCGTCCGTCAGGTCCTTGTCACCGACCGACCATTCAAAGATATGGTTGTGGTGCTTGCGCGGCCCATGAGCGCCAGATGTCTTGCCTTTGAGGTCCTCGCGAAGAATCACGGCGTTCTTGTCCATCGCCTTGAAAGGATCAACCAGCACCTTCAGCGGTTCATAATCGACGTCGACGGCTTCAATGCCATCGGCGGCAGCGTAGCGGTCAGTGGCAACCACGAATGCTACCTCCTGATTCTGGAACAGCACCTTGCCGTCGGCCAGCACCATCTGGACATCACCAGCCAAGGTCGGCATCCAGGCGAGATTGACGCCTTTCAATTCCTCGGCAGTGAGCACAGCCAGCACGCCGGGAACCTTAAGAGCTTTTTTCGTGTTGATGCTCTTGATGCGCGCATGGGGATAAGGAGAACGGACAAAGTCACCATGCAGCATGCCCGGCAATTTCAAATCATCGACATAGTTGCCTTTGCCCTGGGTGAAACGGATGTCTTCGACGCGCTTGCGCTTGCAGCCCATGCCTTCCAGCTTGGCTTCGCGTTCGGCCTTGTTAGGGGACATATCATTCATTCTGCGGCCTCCAAAATCTTCTCGCCACGCAAAGTGGCAGCGGCATGCTGAATAGCTTTGACAATGTTCTGGTATCCCGTGCATCGGCAGAAGTTTCCAGCGATGCCAAATCGGATCTCGGCTTCGGTTGGATTCGGGTTTTCCTTGAGCAGCCGATGGGCGCGCATGATCATGCCGGGGGTGCAATAGCCACACTGCAGGCCGTGCATCTGGCGGAAGCCTTCCTGAAGTGCACCGAGCGTGCCATCGGCATTGGCCATGCCCTCAATGGTGATGACATCGGCGCCTTGCGCCTGAACCGCCAGAATGGTGCAAGACTTAACCGACTTGCCATTCATATCGACTGTGCAGACACCGCAATGAGTCGTCTCGCAGCCAATATGCGTGCCGGTCATCGACAGATTCTCGCGGAGGAAATGAACCAGCAACGTCCGGGGTTCACACAGGCTTTCCACCGCCTGACCGTTCACTTTCATCTTTACGTGAACTTTCGACATGTCAAATTCTCCTCAGGCGCGCGCCATAGCGCTGCGAATGGCTTTAGCCACGTAAATTCCGCCGACACTGGTTCGATACTGGGGAGTGCCGCGGGTGTCATTTGCAGGGTCCATCAGGGAGCGCGCGGCGGTTACGGCCGCGGCGATCGCCGTCTCATCTCCCCGGCTGCCAATGAGCGCCTTGGCGGCCGCTTCGGCAAAGATCGGCGTCGGTCCCAGATTGGTCAGGGCGATTGCGCAGGAGGTAATCTTTCCTGACTTCGTGGTCACGACGACAGCTGCGGCAGCAGTCGCATAGTCACCGATCTTGCGCTTCAGTTTTTCATATGCCGAGCCGTGCTTCCCGGGAATCAGGACTTCGATTGCAGTTAGCACCTCACCATCTTTCAGGGCGGTTTCATAAGCGCCCTTGTAGAAATCGCGCGCCCTTACTTTACGCGCACGGGTGGGCCCGGTAATCCTGTAAACGGCATCAAGGGCCTGCATAGCAGCCGGCATGTCGTTGCCGGGATCGCCATTCGCCACATTGCCCCCGAGCGTTCCCATATAGCGAACCTGCGGGTCGGCGATGAGCAAGGCAGTTTCATGGAGGAGCGGTAGATGCTTGGCAACGAGGGCTGATGCCAGCAGTTCATGCTGGGTCGTCATTGCTCCGATGACCAGCTTGCTGCCAGTCTTTTTGACACCCTTCAGCGCGGTGATGCCCGCGAGATCGACGAGCGCCGAAGGCATGGCCATACGCAATTTCATCATCGGCAAGATGCTGTGGCCACCTGCTATGACCCGCGAACCCTTCGCCTTCTTCAACAGTTTTACAGCCTCAGCCACCGATTTGGGGCGATGGTATTCGAATGACCCTGTGATCATGCCGTGTTTCTCCCTTTGCCTTCTCTTTATGGAAAGCTAGCGATATAAACGCACGGTCAAGGGCCGGTCACAACGGGGGCTCGGGCGGAAATGCACGAAACGCCTCGCAGCGCACGAAATGCGGCTTGAGGCGCACGAAATGCACAGTTCAAGTACGGCTTGGCGGATTGTGATGCCGCAACCGTGACTGGAGCCCAAGCCTTGACTTAAGTTCAGCATAGTGATTCCGGCTGACGGGAATTGCCCTGACTGTAGATGCGCCAACTTCGACTACCGCGCTGTCTCCGGACTTTCGCAAGGCCCTGACCTTGGCGACCGACACGAGATGGCTCCGATGGATGCGCATGAAGGTGCTCTTGTCCAGACGGCTTTCCATGTCGGTGATCGACCACGGAGAGAAGTGCTCATTCAGTCCATCGAAAACCAATGAATAGTGCGCTGTTGCCTGCACCGCGTGGATCTCATCGACGGAAAACATGCGCGTTGAGCCTTCACTTTCCACTGGAACATTGACCGCGATGGCGGCATTGCCCGGGACCGTCATCGAACCGGCAAATGCCGGCATTGCCGTTTCTTCGGCCGTCGACTTTTCCGGCACAAGGTAGAGCAGGAAAACTGCAGAAACGATGAATGCCAGAACTGACACAACGATCATCAAAGCATCGCTGCTTACCGACGGCCCGAAAACTTTAGAGGTCTCCTGCAGTGGCATGAGTGACGTGCCATACATCGCAGTGTAGTGCATTCCAGATACGGCGAGACCGAAGATCAGCGCGCTCAGGGCCAAAGCACGCTGCCTGATTTCGACCTCAAACATGTGAAGGGCACCGTAACTCGAGGCGACAGCAATCAGAGCGGCAAGAACAGAGAAACGGAGATCATGGTGCAGCATGAATGTTCCAGATATGGCGTGCATGCCAAGATAGTGCATCATCACAATACCTGTACCCATGATGAGCGAAGCCAATGGGACAGAAAATTTCTTCCGGCTATAGTTGCTGACGTTAAACGCAGCAATGCCCACGACCAGCACACAAAGGAGAAAGGAGAGGAGTGTGAGCAAAACTGAAAATAGCGTGCCTTCCGGCAACTGTGCCGCCAACATGCCCACGAAATGCATCGTCCAGATACCGAGACCCAAGGACCATGCAGCACCGGCCAATAGTCCCCGTCGACGCAGTCCAAAGGCATCAACCGCCTGTGATGCCAGACCAAGGCCGACATAACCTCCGCAGATCGCGATCAGGACCGATAGCGCGACCAACACAAGGGAATGCGAAAAACCTGTCCAATTCTCCAATGACCCCGAACCTCCCTCCCAACAACATGCCAGACGGGAGGGCAGCCTTCAATGTCGGCCGGGAGAATTGACTGTTCTTCCGAGTCTACCTATCCAACCACCCGGCATCGGGGAACGGGAGTGGAATCGCGGAAATCAATTCCCTCGTGAAGGCGCTTTTGGGCGTTCGGAACGTCTCCTCGGTATTGCCCGCCTCGACTATCTCGCCATTCTGCATGATGACAATGCGATCGCATATGTGGCGAACCACTGAAAGATCATGACTTATGAAAGCCAGCGCGAGGCCAAGTTCTGAGCGGAGACTGCTCAGCAAGTCCAAGACTTGCGCCTGGGTGGAAGCATCCAGGCCCGACACGATCTCGTCGGCGACCACAAACTCCGGATTCAGGGAAATTGCCCGCGCGATACCAACCCGCTGCCGCTGACCGCCAGATAGCTGATGGGGGTAGCGGCCCAATACGCCGGACGGAAGGCCGACACGATCCAAAATGGCCGCAATCGCTCTTTCCGGCATGCTCATATGATGAAAGTGCATAGCCCCGCTGAGAATGGCGCCGATGGTGCGGCGGGGATTGAGGGCAGATTGTGGATCTTGAAAAATCATCTGCATACGGCGGCGCAGCGGCCTCAGAGCTACAGGCGATTTATGAGTGATATCCAGGCCATCGAAGTTCAATTGGCCTTCACTAGGCTCATAAAGCCTCAGCAACGTGCGGCCAAGCGATGTCTTTCCGGAACCCGACTCGCCAACAATTCCGACCGTCTCTCCCCGGCCAATGGCGAGCGTTACGTTCTTCAGAATTCGCAATGCACGGCGCCGGCCAAGGAAAACGTGATGACCAAGGTCCGGAAGGTCGAGGCTGAGATTGCGGGCATCGACCAGCATCAGCCCGACACCTCGCGCTGCAACTCTTCGATCAGGTCATCTGGCACTGGCATCAATCTCTTATCCGGCAAATCATAACGAGGATTCGCGGCGAGTAGTGCGCGCGTATATCGATGCGAGGGACGTCTCATCACAACTTCCGTCGGGCCCTGCTCCAGCACCTTTCCGCCATAGAGCACGCTCACGAAATCGCTGACTTGCGCCACAACGCCCATGTCATGGCTGACGAACAGCAGGGCCGTTCCGTGGGTTCGCTGCAACTGGCGAATGAGGCGCAATACCTGTTTCTGCACGGTAACATCCAACGCGGTGGTAGGTTCATCGGCGATGATGACGCTTGGGTTAAGCGAAAAGGCCTGGGCAATGAGCACGCGTTGGCGCATGCCGCCTGACAGTTCGTGCGGGAACCGCTTGAGCACCTGCTCGGGTTCACGAATGTAAACATCGTTCAACAGTTCGAGAGCCTTCATCATGGCATCTGAACGGGACAGCCCCGCGCGACGCCTCAGGCCGTCGGTCAATTGCTCGCCAATTCGGCGCGCCGGGTTCAAGGATGTCAAAGGGTCCTGGGGAATGAGTGCAATACGCGAGCCGAGCAGCTCTCGCATTTTTTTCGGCGGCAAGGTCAACAAGTTCTGACCCTCGAAAAGGATCACGCCGCTGGTGACAACGATGGATGCTGGCAAGATCGAGAGGATAGCCTTGGCGATGGTGGACTTTCCCGCGCCGCTTTCTCCGACAATAGCCATGACCTCACCGGCGCTCACCGAAAGCGACACATTCCGCAGTATAGGTCCGGCAGGCGAACTGGCAGACAGGTTTTGGATTTCGACAATCGGGTTCATCGCTTCAGCATCGGATCGAACCGCTGCCGCACTCCGTCCCCCAACTGGTTGAAGGCGAGAACCGTCAGAAGCAGTACAACAAGCGGGAATACCAGCACCCACCATGCCTGACGAATAATCTGCCGGCCTTCGGCGATCATGCCGCCCCAGGTCGGTATGTCGGTCGAAACGGACAGTCCGACAAAGGACAAAATTGCTTCGACGATGACGGCAATGCCCATTTCAAGCGACAGCAACACAAGAATGACGGGTATAACATTGGGGAGAATTTCAGTGACGAGTATAGTGCCACGACCCATTCCAATTGCGGTCGCTGCTTCGACATACTCCAGCTTCGCCTGTTGCTGTGCTTCGGCTCTTACGACACGCGCAAAGCGCGTCCAATCGATCACCACGATTGCGGTGATTACCGAATGAAGACCCGAACCCAATACCGCAACCAGCAGAATGGCCAGAAGAACGGGCGGAAAAGCCATCCAGATATCAATCAGGCGGGAGATGACGGCATCCCACCATCCACCGAGGTACCCCGCCAACAAACCCAATACCGTACCTAAAAGGCAAGCGAGAACGCTCGCGGCAAGAGCCACGGCAATGGCAATCCGGCCAGCATATATAAGGCGCGACAGCACATCGCGGCCAAGACTGTCGGTTCCAAGATAGTGCCCTTCCTGCATGGGTCTGGCCATGGCCGCGAGCAAGTCCTGTTCCAGCGGATCAAATGGTGCGATCACGTCAGCGAAGACTGACGCAAACAACAATAGGCAAACGAACCCTCCGCAAAGAGCAATGCGCAGATCGTCAGGCATGGCGCAGTCTTGGGTTCAGCAGCGCAGAAGATGCATCGACCAGCATGTTCACCAGGATGAACATGGCACCGAAGGTAAGGACCAACCCCTGAATCAAAGGCAAATCACGATAGATCACCGCGTCAATGGCGAGGTTGCCAATTCCAGGATATGAGAAAATCTTTTCCGTGATCACGGTACCCCCGATGAGGAAGGTGAATTGCACGCCGGTGAGCGCCAATGCCGGCACCGCTGCATTGCGCAAGGCCTCCTGCAAAAGGATACGCAAATTTGAAAGCCCCTTGATGCGCGCCAGGAGAATGTAATCCTGAACCATGACGTCCATCATGGCGTTCTTCAGGACGCGGCCAATAACGGCCGCAAGCGGCAAAGCCATTGTCAATGCCGGAAGGATCATATGTTTCAATACGTCCCAAACGAAGATGAAATGACCTCGCAACACGCCTTCGATCAAATAGAATTGCGTAAGGAGATCGACATCTATTGAAGGATCGCTCCTGCCTGAAACAGGCAGGATCGGCAGCAGTACACCCAGGACGAGCACGAAAGTCAGGCCCCAAATGAAATCCGGCACTGCCAGCATCATGCCGTTGAAACTGTCGATAATCCGTTCGTACCACGTATTCCTCAGTGCCGTGGAAACCAGTGCAACCATGGTACCCCAAACAACGGCCAGGCAGAGCGCAAAGACAGCAAGCTCCAAAGTTGCCGGCAACCGCTGCATGATGATGGTCAGCACATTCTGCTTCAGGGAAATCGAAGTTCCGAAATTGCCGTGCAAGACCTGGGCGAACCACAAACTGAACTGGTGGTAAATCGGAAGATCCAGGCCGTAACGGGCGCGCAGCGCGACAACGTCAGCTTCCGACGCGCCAGGTGCAATCATCATCGCGATTGGGTTGCCAGGTACGACGCGCACCAATACGAACACGACAATCATAACGCCCAGCAGCGTGATACACGCCGAAATGGTGCGAGAAAAAACGAACTTCAGCGACACGAGAAGTGCGCCCGCCCAGCACTGACCGGAAAGACTCGAGGCGCTCTGCCGATCATCACCCGGCGGTCATTTGCGCCGGTTCAGGTGATCCGGCGATGTTCGGGACCACCTTGATTGTCTTCTTGAAAAGAATTGGCTGCTGGTACTGGATCAGCGGGATGACGTATCCTTCCTGCGCAATATACCTGTCGACAGCTTTCCAGCCTTCAATGCGCTTGGTTTCATCGGTCTCGCCCCACAGCGGCCCGATCATGCCGTCCAGATCGTCAGTGTTCCATACCGAGTGCGGCGAAGGACCAAACATGGCGAAACCTGTCGATGTCGTTGGATCGCCAATAGCATTGCCCCAATTGTAAAAGGCGGCAGGCGCCAGTTGATCGGCAGCGCGCAACTCATAGTGCTTGGCGATCTCGTAAACCTCGATCTCGGCCTCAATACCCACCTTGCGCCACATACCGACAATGGCCTGCACCATTTCGTAATCCTTGGGCTTCAACCCGCGTGTGGTCTGTATCTTGAACTTGACTGGATTATCCGGGCCGAAACCCGAGGCTTTCAGCAACTCCCTTGCCTTATCGGCATCGTAACCGACCTTGATGCTGGCATCGAAAGCGGCGTATTGGGGCGCCTCGAGCGTATCTATTGGCGTTGCATAGCCACGCAGAAGCTTGTCCACGATCGCCTGCTTGTCTATTGCGTGATGAGCGGCAAGCCGCACATTCTTGTCGTTCATTGCGTCGATGTTGTTGAGAAAGATCATGCCGATATCGGATACTGGCGTGGAAACGCCGGCAAGGCCTTCCTTGTCCTTCAGCCGATCAAATTCCTCGAACGGCACATCCACCGTTATGTCGGATGAACCGGATTCGATTTCGGCCACGCGGCTGGTGACATCGGGCACAAATTTGTAGATGACTGTGCCGAAGGCCGGCTTGCCACCCCAATAGTCCGGATTTGCCTTCAACCGTACGAACCCATTGCGCTCGAACTGATCCACCATGTAAGGACCGGTACCGATGGGCTTGGCTTCGAAGCCTTCCGCGCCCATCTTTTCAAAGTAGGCCTTGGGCATGACGTAGCCTGTCAGGAAGGCCATCCACTTGAACAAGGTGGGCTCGAACGCAACAACGTCCGCAGTGATCTTGTTTCCGTCGATCCTGAAATTCGCGATCTTCGACCATATGAACGAGATTGGGTTGCCGCCATCCTGCTTGCCTGCCCTTTCGAGAGACCAGACCACGTCGCCGGCTGAGAATGGCGAACCGTCATGCCACTTCACGCCCTCCCGGACTGTCATCCACACCTGTTTTCTGTCATCCGTCCAGCCCCATTCGGTGAGGAGGCCCGGCTGAAACTCCAGGCTTGGCTTCTGGCCGATGAACTGGTCGAACACCGAGCGATAGATTGACTGGATTGTCGGATTTACGGCCGAGAGTCCGGTCGTCGGATCCCACGAGGGCAGATTGACGTTATACGCAATCGTAACCGTATCACCTTCGGCGTGGGCCGCGCGGATGGCAAGCCCGTTGCCAAGCAGCACCCCGGCCGCGCCCAATTGCATGAGCTGGCGCCTCGAAAGTTCAGTCATTTGTCCCTCCTCGACGGCCCGTACTCCTGGCCGCGCCCGAATGCGCCGCATTTCAAACTCAATTCAATAAACATTCAAGTGCATTTTTATGCCGCAAAGTTGCAGGCGAAACTCCATTGATGGATGATCGCGAGACACTGCCCAATCATGTCAATATTCCTTGATCAAATCAGCTGTTCGCGCAAAACTCGGGTAAGTGAAGCCGCTCGGCGGGAGTCGATGAAATTCGATGGCAGAACGTTCATTTTCGCGGGAGGTGCAGGACCTCCGTCTCGGCCAGGGCGATGAATTCCGGGGTGAAGGTATTCTTGCCATTACCAAGGCTCTGCTCCAGTCTGGGGTCAGTTATGTCGGCGGTTATCAGGGCGCTCCGATTTCCCATTTGATGGACGTTCTGGCTGACGCGTCAGACTATATGGCTGAACTTGGTGTCCATTTCGAAACATCTGCATCGGAAGCCACCGCGGCCGCAATGCTTTCGGCATCTGTGATGTATCCGATCCGGGGATCTGTTACCTGGAAATCCACGGCTGGCACCAATGTGGCGAGCGATGCGCTGTCCAATCTTTCTTCGAGCGGCGTAAATGGCGGCGCGGTGATCATTATCGGCGAAGATTATGGCGAAGGCTCTTCCATCATGCAGGAGCGGAGCCACGCTTTTGCAATGAAATCGCAGATCTGGCTGGCTGATCCCCGTCCCAACCTTCCGACCATGGTTCGCATGGTTGAAAAATCTTTTGAACTTTCGGAAGCTTCCAACACGCCGGTAATGGTGGAAGTGCGCATCCGTGCGTGTCACGTGCATGGCCGATTCAATACCAAGGATAATGTCAGGCCGAGCTATACTCTCAAGCAGGCGCTTGAATCGCCCGTGCGGGACGTCAATCGCATCGTGCTGCCACCAGCATCATTCGCTCACGAAAAACTCAAAATCGAAAAACGTTGGCCGGCGGCCACGCAATTCATCAAGGATCACCACCTCAACGAGACGTTCGGTCCAGTAAAAGGCGATGTCGGGATTATACTCCAGGGTGGCATGTACAACAGTGTCATTCGCGGCCTGCAGCAGCTTGGCCTGTCCGACTCATATGGCGACAGCAAGGTTCCTCTCTATGTTCTCAATATTACGTACCCGCTGGTGGATGAAGAGGTTCTGGATTTCTGTAGGGGTAAATCGGCCATTGTCGTTGTCGAAGAGGGCCAGCCGGAGTTTATAGAGCAGGCACTCAACACGCTGCTGCGGCGCAGGGATATCCAGACCCGGATCAGTGGCAAGGACGTATTCCCGCTGGCTGGCGAGTACACTGCTCAACTCATGCAGGCGGGCTTGTTGGCATTCTTGCAAGTGAATGCGCCCAGGTTGCTGGGCAACCGGCCGCCGTTGCCTGATCCCTCTGCTATTCTCGACTCGGCGGAGGTCAAGGCGCTTGCCACTGCTGTACCACCCCGGCCTCCAGGTTTCTGTACGGGTTGTCCGGAGCGGCCAATTTTTGCAGCCATGAAACTTGTGGAGAAGGAGCTTGGCCAGCATCATGTTTCGGCAGATATCGGGTGTCATCTGTTTTCCATATTGCCGCCCTTCAACATCGGCGCGACCACAATGGGATATGGACTGGGCCCTGCCGCTGCATCGGCTTTCAATGTAAAAGCCAACAAACGGGCCATTTCTGTGATGGGCGATGGCGGATTCTGGCATAACGGGCTTGCATCCTCGGTGGGCAATGCCGTGTTCAACAAGCACGATGGTGTGATGCTGATTGTTGACAATTTTTACTCGGCGGCAACAGGCGGCCAGGACATCATGTCATCCCGGGCAAGCAATAAGAAACGCCTGACCAACAATTCTATTGTCGATGCCGTCAAGGGAATTGGTGCGACCTGGGTGCGCCAGATCGACCGGACATATGATGTCGCCCGGATGCGGGATACCCTGCGCGAGGCGCTAACCACCAGGGAACCTGGACCCAAGATCATCGTGGCATCTTCGGAATGCATGCTGAACAAGCAGCGGCGTATAAAGCCTCTCATGGACAAGGCCGAGAAGGATGGCGAGCGCATGATCAAGCAGCGCTTCGGAGTTGATGAAGACGTGTGCACCGGTGATCACGCCTGTATTCGCCTGTCCGGCTGCCCATCCTTGTCGGTGAAGCACACTGGCGACCCTTTGCGTGATGATCCTGTTGCAACCATTGACGACAGCTGTGTCGCCTGCGGCAACTGCGGCGACGTCGCCGACGCAGCGGTGCTCTGCCCGTCTTTCTATCGGGCTGACGTGATCCGCAATGCGAGTTCCTGGGACAGAATGAAGATGAAGCTGCGGCGCGCGGTGATTTCCTTTCTCCAGTCGCGGCGGGAGAGGCGCCGCGTGCTTTTCGACCGTGCGCATGCATGATCGCGGACGGGCAATCGCCAATCGAAAAGCCCCTGAGTGTTGCGATCCTTGCCATGGGTGGGCAAGGTGGCGGTGTTCTGTCGGACTGGATCGTCAGCGTCGCGGAGGCCAATGGCTGGCATGCGCAATCCACGTCAGTTCCGGGAGTTGCCCAGCGCACGGGAGCTACGCTCTATTATATTGAGATGCTGCCACCGCGCGATGGCCGTTCACCTGTTCTGGCGCTCATGCCGACACCCGGTGATGTCGATGTCGTCGTCGCATCCGAGCTCATGGAAGCCGGCCGCTCTATACTTCGTGGACTGGTGACACGAGACAAGACAGTTGTCATCACTTCGACGCATCGCGCCTATGCCGTGTCGGAAAAAGAGAAACCGGGTGAGTCAATCGGTGACCCGCGCGCCGTCAACGCCGCGGCCGGCATTGCAGCACGGCACGTCATAGCGTTCGACATGGACGCCGTCGCCAAGGCAAACGGGACAATAGTTTCGGCTCCGATCTTTGGAGCACTTGCTGGCGCTGGAGTTTTGCCCTTTTCGCGGCAGTCGTTCGAAAGTGTGATCTCTGAGGGTGCCAAAGGCGTCGACGCGTCGCTCAAGGGATTTGCCGATGGATTTCTGCGGGCAGATGCCAATGAACTCGCATCGGTACGCACCGCGCCAGAGAAATTTACTCCAGTCTTGCCACAATCGCTCGGGTCGCAGGAACTTGACAAGCTGCTTTCCCGGCTCCGGACGTTGCCAGCCAATATCCAAGGCATGGCGCTCGCCGGTCTAAAGCGTGTCATCGATTTCCAGGATGTCGAATATGGCCGTGATTATCTCGATAATCTGGAGGAACTTGCTGCAATCGACGAGCGGGCTGGCGGGACAGCGCATGGTTTTGCGTTCTCTGCGGCGGCCGCCAAGTACCTCGCAAATGCAATGGCCTATGATGACGTTATTGGCGTCGCCGACCTGAAAACCCGCGCGGCGCGCTTTACACGTATATCGCGTGAAATGAACGCCGCAGACAAAGACCCACTATACCTCACTGAATTCATGCATCCCCGCGCTGAAGAGATTGCCGGAATGATGCCGTTGCGGCTGGGACATTGGATAATAACGCGGCCAAAGCTGATGAAATTGATCGACCGGATGTTCAACAAAGGCCGGCATGTTCAAACTGCAACAATTCGTGGCTTTCTGTTGCTCTACTCTGTTTCCTCCTTGCGGCGTTTCCGGCGCAGGCTGCTTCGCCATCACGTAGAGTTGGCCCATATGAAGGCCTGGCTTGCCACGGCCAAAGAGCACCTGCCTACGAACTACGCTTTGGCCTGCGGCATCATTTCTGCCCGGCGTCTGGTAAAAGGCTATTCGGATACTCATGCCAGAGGACTTTCAAAGTATGACAAGGTCATTTCCGCAGTGCCGTCGCTCGCAAGACGCGACGATGCAGGAATATGGATGGACCGGCTGATTGCTTCGGCGCTGAAAGATGAGGATGGCACTATCCTTGATGGGGCGTTGCAAACGCTCCGGTCGCTTTAAACCGGAATGCGCTTTGACGAACGGCAGGTCCCCCCGGCACCGGTCGGGGGGTAGGTGCAAACCGCTTATCAAAAGCTGTTGACATTGTTCTTGTTTTGTTCTAGCGAGACCGGAGGAGGAATTTTACCGGCACATGGACTGGGACAGAGTTATCGAGCGCAATCAGGCAGCACTCATCCGCATGGTGGCGATGCTCATCGCCATGGTGGAAATGGGAACGGGCGGCATGGTGGCGCTGCTTCCGCCGTCTCTGCACCGCGAGGTATCGCGCATGTTGCTTCCGGTGGAATCGGCGGTTCGCCGCCTGATTGCCATCGCGGCGCGCGGGCTCAAGGTGAAACCCGCGCTCGTCCGTCCGATGCCAAAGGGGCTTGTTTTCGCCGGAAAGGGCGGCGGACAGATCGCGTTTCAGCTGTTCGACACGCGCCAGCGGTTCAGCCGCACCAGCCAAAGGCGTGCCGCCGCAAATCCCCGCATTCACGTCTTTGCCGACAGTCCGCTCGTTCCGCTGTTTCAGCCCCAGCCAGTTGAGATTCCCATCCCGGAGCCGGACGAGACGGTTGATCTGATCGATGCGACGCGCCTTGGCCTCCGTCTCACCGCGGTCAGGATTGCGCTCGACAACCTGCCGCAGCAGGCCCGGCGTCTGGCGCGCTGGAAAGCCCGGCGCGACCGGATGCAGAAACCCACGTTCTTGTCGCCGTTCCGCCCCGGTCCGCCGCCCGGCCATCGCAAGGAGGCCATAGAGGAAATCGACTTTGTGCTGCGCCGGTGCCATGGGCTGGCGAGGGACGCACTCTATGAAGACACATCATGAGCCCATCCTTCCATCCAGGAAGTAACAGGTTCGCGGTTGATGCCGCGACGCTGCATTGCGCCATCGACTCGCCAAGTGCATTCATTAAGCCACGGAATCTGGAACGATTATCGGTTATCGCGCCAGCGTGGCCGCCAGCAAGAAACCTGAACCTCCGCCGAGGCCCGGTCCCGGGTGAGTGGAGGCGCCGATGTGATAGAGACGTTTCACCGGTGTTTCGTGATTAACGCCACCGCGCAGAGGCCGCCACAAGAAGAACTGGTCAAGCGCGCAGGAACCACCATAGGGATCGCCTCCAACCAGATTGATGTTCATGGCCTCAAGGTCGGCCGGCGAATAGCAACGGCGCTTGATTATTTGGGATTTGAACCCGTCGATGTGCCGGATGAGCAGATTTTCCACCCGGTCAGCATAAGCCTCTCTCGTTGCCTCGTCCCATTTCCCGTCCCTGGGTACGGCGATCTCATTCGCAGCATCGCCCTTCAGCACGCGGGGTGCCTCGGGAAGCTGCAACCAGAGAATAGCCTTGCCAGCGGGAGCACGCGAGGAATCGAAGGCGGTTGGCTGCCCCACACAGATTGTCGGGCACGCAGGCAAAACGCCGCGCTCGGCCTCGTTTACCGCTTTCGATACGCCATCCAATCCAGGGGTAAGGTGGAGCAGCGCCACCTTCCCGAGCCCCGGTGTTTTCCATCTGGGCGGCGCCTTCAACGCGTAGTGAATTTGCATGTTTCCCTTGCCGTGCACAAAGCTTCTGGCAGCTTCGCGTTGCGGCTGCACGAATGCACAATTTTGCAAGAGCCGGCCATAGAGCTGGTTTGGCGTCATCGAGCAGATTACACCGTGTACGGAGGATATTTTTTCTCCCGATGCCAACGCCACTCCGGAAGCACAACCCGCGCCGTCGACGACAACCTCTGCGACGTCCGCGTTGACACGGATGTTGCCGCCATGGTCACGAATGAGTTGTTCAAATGCCTTGAGAATGTTGGCGGCACCACCCTTGATGATTGGCGCTCCTGCTGCTTCGAGTGCAAAAGCAATCACTTTGGCCATCTGGCCCCCGTATGCGCTCTCCGGTCCCAATCCAGTGTGCAGCACCCACGGCGCCATAAGAGCGTGAAACAGATCGGACTTATAGTGTGGTTCCAGCCAGTTCCGGGCCGAACCCAATGCCTCACCCAGGAACGATGAGAAAGACCTCGGCCCCCGTTGCCAGACTTGGCGCAAAATGGTTTTGGCCATGCCCCAGGACCAAAGCCGGCCACCCAGCAGCGCAAAGAGAAAAGGCGCATCGGTACCCAGTTTTTCCATGTCCCTGGCGAATTGTGCACCGTCTCCTGGTGCAAGCCCTTCAAATGCAGCGATGTTTGCGCTTCGATTCTTCGTTAGCACCAAGCCTGTGCCATCGGGCCGCAATACGCCTGTCGGAATCTCGGGATGACTGAACTCCAACCCGCGCTTCTCAAGTTCCGGAGCCAGGACGGCATAGGCGGGCGACAACAAAAACAGCACAAACGTGGTTGCCATGACGTCGTGGACGAAACCTGGCGCTGTTGCTTCCTCAGTCCGGATACATCCGCCGATCCGATCATTGCGCTCGAGCACCAGCACCTTCCTGCCTTTCAAGGCAAGGAGCGATGCCGCGACGAGAGCGTTTATGCCGCTACCGACAACCAGAAAGTCCGTCATGGGAAAGTGTAATGCTCAGCGTCCAACCAGAGCCAGCACGCGAAGTGGACTGCCTGTACCATTTTTGATCTTCAATGGCGCAGCAATGATTACAGCGCCTTTCGGAGGCAGTTTGTCGAGATTGCAAAGGCTTGCGAGCCCATAACGATTTGCCTTGTGCATGAGGTTGTGCGCTGGAAATGGAGGGTTCATGCCGCCGGCGGACCCTGCATCGGTGCCAACCGTTTCGGAACCCCAGCCAATGATGCCGCGCTTCAGCAGGAATTGAATGGTTTCGGCCGCGGGGCCTGGTGAATGCGGACCATTTTCATCGGCATTGAGAAATGCCGATTCACTGCCATTGCGCTTGTGCCAGTCGGTTCGCATTACGACCCATGAGCCTCTTTCGATCTGGCCATGCTTGACCTCCCAGGCTTTCACGTGGTCAACGGTCAACAGGAAATCTGGATTCTTTTTTACATCCTTGCTGCAATCGATAACATTTACCGGTGCGACAAAGTTTTTTGCAGGAATCGTATCGGTGGCGCCATCCTTGTAATCGCGGCCGGTGATCCAATGCTGCGGCGCGTCAAAATGGGTACCCGAATGCTCTCCAAGTTTGAGCCAGTTCCATGCCCAGTACGGCCCCTTCTCGTCATAGTGCGATATGGCATGAATCTCGATCGTGGGGGTATTGAGGCCAATGGAAGGCGGCAGCTTGATCAACGGCGTATCGGGCCCGAGCGTGGCAGTCAGATCGATGACCTTTACCTTACCTGCCAATAATGCTGCTGCCATATCGGTCAGCGAAGTCTTCTTGCGTGCGGCCTTTCGCACCGGAGTCTTCACCGCTTTTTTTACCTTCTTCGCCATTTGGGAGCCCTCGCAAAAAATGTCACGCCCGGCCCTACCCGTCCAGGCAGACGCGAAGACTATTTCGTTTCCATGAATTTGCAAGGATCAATCTGTTTGAAATCGCCGCGCAATTCCCGTGAATGAACGCTTCTCAGAGCCCGGCAGCGGCTCTCTCATAATGGCGAAACGACGCAAAATAGGTCGGGGCTGGGCTAGAAAATAGCTGAGCTGAACCACATGGTTGGCACCAGTTTCGATCCATTGCACCTCGGCCAAAGGAAACTGCATGTCTCAACGCCCAAACATCCTGATTGTCATGGTCGACCAGCTCAATGGCACGCTTTTTCCCGATGGACCTGCCGATTGGCTTCATACACCCAATTTGAAGCGCCTCGCAGCGCGATCGGTGCGCTTTGCCAATGCCTATACCGGTTCTCCCCTTTGCGCGCCCGGACGCGCGAGTTTCATGACGGGACAATTACCTTCGCGAACCGGCGTCTATGACAATGCGGCCGAGTTCGCATCTGACATTCCAACATATGCTCACCACCTGCGGCGCGCGGGGTATCGCACTTGTCTTTCGGGCAAGATGCATTTTGTAGGTCCGGATCAACTGCATGGTTTTGAAGAAAGGCTGACCACGGATATCTATCCTGCGGACTTTGGCTGGACACCAGACTACCGCAAACCGGGCGAGCGCATTGACTGGTGGTATCACAATCTCGGGTCTGTGACCGGAGCTGGCATCGCCGAAATCACCAACCAACTCGAATACGACGATGAAGTCGCCTTCCACGCTGTTGCAAAGATCTATGATTACTCCCGCAATGCTGATGATCGGCCATGGTGCATGACGGTCAGCTTTACGCATCCGCATGATCCCTACGTGGCGCGCAAAAAATACTGGGATCTCTATGACAACTGCACGCATTTGCTCCCGGCCCGGCCGGTAATTCCCTACGAACTGCAAGATTCGCATTCAAAACGGCTCATGGATTGCTGTGATTGGCGCGCGTTTGACATCATGGAAGCGCAAGTCCGCCGCGCGCGGCAGGGGTACTTTGCAAATATCTCCTATGTGGACGACAAAATTGGCGAGGTCCTCTCGGCACTCGAAGCATCCCGCCAAGAAGCGGTGATCGTGTTCGTTTCGGATCATGGCGACATGCTTGGAGAACGTGGCCTCTGGTTCAAGATGAGCTTTTTCGACGGATCGGCCCGCGTCCCCTTGATGATATCTGCACATGGACTGCGGCCGCAGTTGATCGAGACTCCCGTGTCGACGATCGACATCACACCAACGCTGTGTGAAGTTGCAGGAGTCTCCATGGATGATGTCAAGCCTTGGACAGATGGCGAGAGCCTGATGCCCCTCGCCCAAGGGCTGGGACGCGCATCCCCTGTTGCCATGGAATACGCAGCCGAAGGTTCCTGGGCTCCCCTTGTTTGCTTGCGCAAGGGAAAATGGAAGTATGTTCACTGCACGCTGGACCCAGAGCAGCTTTTTGACATGGAAAGCGACCCTGAAGAAATGACTAATCGAGCGCTCGACCCTGACGCTCATTCCGTTCTTGAAGAAATGCGTGCGGACTCATCCACCCGCTGGAACCTGGATGCTTTCGATGCCGATGTCCGCGCAAGTCAGGCCCGGCGCTGGGTCGTCTATGAGGCGCTTCGCAACGGTTCCTATTATCCTTGGGATTATCAGCCGCTGCAAAAGGCCAGTGAGCGATATATGCGCAATCACATGGACCTCAACATACTTGAGGATAGCAAGCGCTTTCCGCGTGGCGAATGAATTCAGCCCCAATCTATTCGCCGTACGGCACCCAGATATTCTTCACTTGAGTCGCATGGCGGAGAAATTCGAGTCCCTGACCTTGCTTATTGTCCAGCCAGTTTCGCACTTTTCCGTTATTGCACCACGTTGATTTGAGATTTCCCGCAGACGCTTGTTCAACCATTTGGGTTCCGCCGAGGCTTCCAAAGTACCAAAGAGCTGCAACGTCATCGTGCTCAGCTAGGGTGCGTCCAAGTTCGTCACGATCTCCGGTGACAATATTCACCACGCCCCCCGGCACATCAGAAGTATCGAGCACCTGATAGAAATCAGTCGCAGAGAAAGGCTGGCGCGCTGATGGGACCACAACAACTCGATTCCCCATCGCAATTGCCGGCATAACCAAAGAGACAAAACCAAGAAGCGGCATTTCCTCGGGACACAGGAGACCCATGACTCCGAATGGTTCATTCATGGCCAATGTGACATGTCGGGATTTGGTAGCATGTACGCGGCCATCAAATTTGTCAGCCTGAGCTGCATAATAGAATATGCGGGAGATTGTCGTTTCGACTTCAATTCTTGCCGATTTCGTTGACTGCCCAGCAGAGTGTAACCTGTTGGAAAACTCCTCCGCGCGAGCGGAAAGATTCTCCCCAATATAGTAGAGAACTTGAGCACGGTTGTGAGCCGATGCCGAAGACCAGCCGTTCGCCTTCCCCGCTTCTTCGACGGCATTGCGAACATCCTTGCGATTGCCCAGTCCCGCCTGTCCCAGGGATGAGTTCTTGGGACCAAAGACAGTATAGCTGTATCCCGAGTCTGGCCGGGCCTGCGTTCCTCCAATGTAAAGCTTTGCGGTGCGATCAATGGACGGAAGAAGACTGACATTGGCCCCTTCCGCGGGAGTTGTGCGCAATGGTTCAGAAATCTTCTCCTTGTTCTGCGGAATATCCCTCTCCCAACCCGCAACAAGATACTCGTATATTCCTTCCCGGCCACCCTCCCGGCCAAAGCCACTCTCCCGATAGCCGCCAAAGCCTGCTGCTGCATCGAACAGGTTCGTGGAATTGATCCACACCACACCAGCCTTCATTCGAGCGGCAGTATCGAGAGCCAGGTTGATGTTCTCGGACCAGATCGTGGCGGCCAAGCCATAACGCGTATGATTGGCAATTTGCACGGCTTCATCGGGAGTCCTGAACGTCATGGCAGCCGCTACTGGACCGAATATTTCGACGTCCATCACTGTCGAGGATGGCTCCACATCAACAAAAAGCGACGGAGGAAAATAGTTTCCCGTTGTTGGCAAATCGCAGCTTGATTGAATCAGCGTTCCGCCTTCAGCCTCTCCTTGCGCAACGATTTCCCTGATGCGCCTGAGCTGGATGGGATCAACGATTGCGCCCATATCCACCGATTTATCCAATGGATCGCCAACGCGGAGCGTGTCCATGCGGCGTTTCAGCTTGGCAAGAAATCGCGCTGCAATGCCTTCCTGAATGAGCAGGCGCGTGCCGGCACAACACACTTGCCCCTGGTTGAACCAGATAGCATCAACGACGCCTTCCACAGCCGCATCGAGATCGGCATCCTCATGCACAATGAACGGAGATTTTCCACCCAATTCCAACGACAATTTCTTGCCTGTTCCGGCAGTGGACCGGCGTATAATTCTTCCCACGTCGGTTGAACCTGTAAAGGCAATCTTGTCGACGCCTTCATGTTCGACAAGGAGAGCGCCGGTCTTCCCGTCTCCCGTAACAATATTAACAACGCCACCCGGCAGGCCTGACTCACGACATATCTCCGCGAAAGCCAATGCGGTGAGCGGTGTGTATTCGGCTGGCTTGAGAACGACCGTATTGCCTGCCGCAATCGCGGGAGCAATTTTCCAGGCCAGCATCAGCAGCGGAAAGTTCCACGGAATAATCTGGCCGCAAACTCCGACAGGGCGAAAGCCGGGAAACTCATCTTCTACGAGTTCAGCCCAACCGGCGTGATGATAGAAATGGCGCGCGGTCAGGGGGACATCGATATCACGGCTTTCGCGAATCGGCTTCCCGTTATCCATGCTTTCAAGGACTGACAGAAAGCGCTCCCGCTTCTGGATGAGCCTGGCAATCGCGTAGATGTGCTTTGCACGCTGGTGACCTGCTAGGTTCGACCATGGGCCGAATGCCTTCCGGGCCGCTTTTACCGCCGCATCCACATCTGCGGCGGTGCCTTCGGCTACCCGTCCAAGCCGCTCACCATTTGCGGGATTCATTACGTCAAAGTGAGCCCCGCCCCTTGTGTCCACAAAATTCCCACCTATGAAATGGCCAAAACCGCTTGCGTGCGCGTTGAGCCAGGACACGACATGCGAATTGGACTCGGGTGCCGGGCCATAATCCATCGTATCCAGAATATCTCTAACGCTTGTCATCTTGGCGATCCTCAGGCGAGGGCGTGGTGGTTAAGGGCCGAATAGCGGCCTGTCACATGGTGCTCAAGCTGACGCTCAATGTCTGCGAGCATCGTACTGGCTCCGATGCGGAATAGATCGGGCTCCAACCAGCGGCGGCCCACTTCCTCCTTCATCAAGATTTGCCAGGTCAACGCGTCTTTTGCGGTGCGCAATCCGCCAGCGGGCTTAAAGCCAATTTTGAAGTTGGTGAGTTCGCCGTAGTCCCGCAGTGCCCGAACCATGATGAGACTCACCGGCAGCGTGGCGTTGACATCTTCCTTGCCGGTAGACGTCTTGATGAAGTCGGCGCCAGCCATCATCGCAACCATGCTTGCCTTATAAACATTTCTCAATGTCTTGAGGTCGCCAGTGGCTAAAATGGCCTTGAGGTGTGCATCGCCACAAGCTTCCCGCATAGCGGACACCTCATCGAACAAGGCCGTCCAATCCTGCATCAAAACCTGCGCGCGCTGAATGACAATATCGATTTCTCGCGCACCCTGATCGACGGCGTATCGAATCTCCGCGAGGCGCTGAGGCAAGGGCGTCAATCCTGCCGGGAAACCAGTCGCAACAGATGCAACGGGTATTCCTGAACCTTCCAGAGCCTTCACGGCGGGTGGCACCATGGATGGATAAACACAAACCGCGCCGACAGTTGGCGGGTTTGCCGAAAGGCCAAGTGCTTCCACAATGTCTTGCCTCAGGGGCCGTCTGGCCTTTCCACAAAGCCGATGGACACGCCCTGGGGTGTCGTCGCCGGCCAACGTCGTTAGGTCGATGCACTGAAGAGCTTTCACCAGCCAGGCCGCCTGATAGTTTTTTTTCACTGTTCGCCGGGTGGCCAATGTGGCAGCGCGCCGCTCGGCAGCAGAAAGGTTGACTTGAACGTCTTCAAACCACTCCACATGAAGCGGGGTACCTTTGTTCCGCGCAAACGAGGGCAGCGCATTTGCTGTTGTACTTTGTGGCTTTACTTGGCTCATTTCTGGCTTCCCAATTCGCCGTTGTGCGCCCATCTTTTCCGGACACGGCCTTCAACATACTCCGAATATTTAGCAAAAGAGGGCAATTTCTCAAAATCCAACCTGACTCCAATAGGCCCTTTGACTCTGCACCAATGTTGCCAAATCTCCACTTTTCTGGGACAAAGCATGACCAGAAACAGAGTATTGAAATGAGCATTTGGAGGCAGATCCAGACCCACCGCAATTGGCTCATGCAGCAGGCCGATGGGTTATTCGATTTTTATCAGTTTACATCCATCAATCCCAAGGGGGGGTTCTTCGCGCTGGATGACATGGGGGCGCCGGCGGGAGACTTGCGGCAACTTCACCTGACGACCCGGATGATCCATTGCTTTGCGATTGCCCACCTGATGGGCCGTCCCGGTGCGGACGCTATCATCGATCACGGATTGAATTGCCTGTGGCAGCACCACCGCGACCAACTGCATGGTGGTTACTTCTGGTCGTTCGATGATAGGGGGGTCAAGGACGGAAGCAAACAGGCTTATGGGCATGCATTTGTACTCTTGGCGGCCTCCGGGGCAAAAGTTGCCGGCCATCCACTGGCTGACAGGATTCTCTCAGACGTTTCCGGCCTTATTGGAGAGCGCTTCTGGGAAGAACAGCACGGCGCTGTCAGAGAAGAATTCGCAACGGACTGGTCCGAAATATCGACGTATCGGGGCCAAAACTCAAACATGCACCTGACCGAAGCCCTTATGGCCGCCTTTGAGGCAACTTCAGACGCGACGTATCTGCGCAAGGCAGAACGTATCGCGACATTAATCATCGGGCGTCACGCCAAGGCTCTCGGTTATCGCGTTGCGGAACATTTCGACGAAAACTGGAATGTCGACAATGAGTATCGCGGTTCTGATGTATTTCGCCCAACTGGAACGACTCCCGGCCACTGGCTCGAGTGGTCGCGACTCTTGCTCCAGCTGTGGGAGCTTGGCGGACGGAAACTGGCATGGTTGCCCGACGCTTCGGCGAAACTCTTTCGCAATTCTGTGGAGCTTGGCTGGGACAAGCAACGTGGAGGGCTATTCTACACGTTAGAGTGGGATAACCAGCCGGCACTTCGCCACAAGATCTGGTGGCCGGCGACTGAGGCCATTGGTGCTGCGACGTTTCTGGGCGCGCACACAAACGATTCATTCTATGAGGAATGGTATCGGCGCATCTGGGGGTTTTGTGCCAATAATTTCATCGATCACCGGTTTGGAAGCTGGCATCACGAGCTGGATGATGAACTCAGGCCCACGCAAAATTTGTTTTTTGGCAAGCCGGACATCTATCATGCACTGCAGGCTTGTCTGATCCCGCTTTACCCAACGAGTGGCAGCCTTACGCGTGTTGTGAAGGAAGCTGGGACAATCCGTGACGATAAATAATATCGCGCACTTCGCGAGCACGCGTGTAACTGGTGAAGTGCAAGCCCTCGGTGCAATGCTAGGGCCGGTGGAATTCAAGCTTTCAGACGGCCGGTTGATTTCACCGCTGGCCGTCGCACCTTGGTGCGACGACTCTGGCCCGGAACATGACGCGTTGCCAGGTGTACTCAAGAGACTTCGTGGAGACTGGCCCTGCGTTCCTTTTGGCATGACAACTGTTCCAGACGGCCTTCCGAGCGATTGGAGACCGCTATCGGGGCACGTGTCCGATCATATTGATCATGCACCCCACGGCTATTGCTCCAACGGACTTTGGGACCTACAGCAGATGGGTTCCTCCGGCGTTAAAGCAGAAATCGTTTATCCTCAAGAACATGCCATTGAGCGGTTAGAACGGACTGTCATCGCCAACGCGGAAGACGCTGCTGTCGATATTGGCCTGACTGTTCATGCGCGCCGTGATACCAGACTCCCCATCGGATTTCACCCAACGTTTCGCCTGCCCGATCGCGCGGGAGCTGCGCGGCTTGAATTTGGCGGGAGCAAGGTGAAAGCCTGGACTTATCCCATCCCTGCGGAGCCAGGACGATCTCTAATTGCTGCCAACCAGAGAAATGTCCGACTGGACCAAATCCTGGGAGTGAACGGACTACCGGTATCCATCCAGCAGCTCCCATTTGACTCTCCCAGCGAAGATATTGTCCTGCTCACAGGAACAGAAGGGCGTGTCGATCTTTGCAATAACGATGAGGGTTACCGGGTCAGCCTGACATGGGACTCCCGGGCATTGCCTTCCTGCCTGTTATGGCTCTCGAATTTCGGGCGGCAATTCTATCCTTGGTGCGGCCGCTTCCGGGCAATTGGTATCGAGCCGGTTGCTGCTGCATTCGATCTCCGGCTGAACTACAAAAACGATCGGAACCCACTTAACGCATTGGGCATCCCAACCGATGTCGCGTTCAAGGCCAGCGAACCTTGGGATACTTCCTACTCCATCTCCTGTGCGCAATTGTAAGATGAACGGGTCGACGTTCCTCGCAAAAGCAGGCATCATGGCAATCCAGTTAACCGTCCAACCATTTGAGGCACCATGTCCAGGATGACAACTGCGGAACTCCGTGGCTACCAGCAAATCTGCGATAGCAATGGCACCATCATGGTCATCGCCTGCGATCAGCGTGGTGGCATTCGCAAATTGTTGAGCGCCGATCCTGTCGAGCAGGGCAGAATTACCGATAGCATGCTTGGCGATGTCAAATCGGACGTGGTGCGCTATCTGGCCTCCGAAGCTCCGTGCATACTGCTTGATCCGATCTGTGCAGTGCCTCGTGTGGTGGACGAAGCGTCGTTGGCGCGGGATGTCGCGCTGCTCATTGGGCTCGATGCCTCTGGATACGACACGGATCCACAAGGCCACTATCTTTCCAAGCTCGTACCAGGAATTAACGCCCGGCGTGTTCGCGAACTTGGTGGCACTGGCGGCAAGTTGATGGTGTATCTGCGATCTGATCATCCGGGCTCCAATGATCACAACATCGATATCATCCGCAATTGCATTGCCGATTTTGCCAGAGAGGATTTGTTGCTGGTTGTCGAATTCCTGACCTACGGCATGCCAGGAGAATCGGCAGACTCTTACAAGGAGAAATTTCCAGCACTTATCGAAGGAGGCTCGCAAATTTGCCTCCAACTTGGCGCCAAGGTCCTGAAGATCCCCTACCCCGGGACACCGGAGGCTTGTGCTTCCATCACCAGAATGGCGGGAGAAATTCCCTGGTCGGTGTTGTCGGCGGGAGTCGACCATAGCACATTTATGGGGCAGGTCGCCGTCGCAATGGACAATGGTGCGTCTGGCGTAATCGCGGGGCGCTCACTTTGGAAGGATTGCGTGTCGCTTGATCGCGCCAAACAAAGGGAACTCCTGCTGTCAAAAGCCGTGCCTCGGCTGAAGGAGATTCAATCCGTTCTTGCCCGCTATCCCCGCAATTTGGCAAGATCCAATTAAGCAGTTGGCGCATGCGATCCGCCATTGGCATTGACATCGGGGGAACAAAGATCCGGGCGGGGCGGGTTTCCGAAAGTGGCGCACTTGACGCCGAACTCGTCGAGCCAACAGCCAAGTCAGCTGATGCAGTGATCGCCCAAATCGACGCCGCCATTGATAAACTTGATGACGGCAGCATAAAATCCATCGGAATTGGTGTTCCTGGCCGTGTCGACGCAAATGCGGGACTTGTTCTTTCCGGTGGGTTCGTTGATCTCTCAGGACCACCCCTGGCTACTCGCTTAAGGAATGAACACAGTCATCCTATATTTGTCGACAACGATGCCAACATGGCGCTGGTGGCGGAGGCGGCAATTGGTGCCGGTAAGGGATTGTCGTCGATTGTCATGCTGACCATTGGCACCGGAATTGGCGGCTCTATCATGGATAGGGGCCAAATCCTTCGCGGGCGGGCGACGGCCGGTCAGCTGGGGCACATTACAGCCGAGACCGATGGCGTGTTGTGCCTATGCGGACGAAGGGGATGTCTGGAAACCGCAAGTTCGGGGACTGCACTGGCCAGGCTGCTATCAATTTCAGGTCTTGCCCACAACACTTCTGCGCTGACGTTGCTTCAGCGTGACGATGCAGATGCACGCGGCATCGTCAACGCATGGGCTGGCCCGCTGCGTACTGGTATCGACAGCCTGGTCGCTGTTCTTGACCCCGAGTGTGTGATACTGGGCGGGGGCCTCGGGCAACCGGCATGGGAAGCGTTGTGTCGCTTTCCCGCTCACGCATCGTGGTATCAATGCGATGTAAGAGCCGCGATGCTGGGCGATCGCGCCGGTGTTATCGGCAGTGGCCTCGCAGCTTTGGAATTCGCGCAGTGAAGTCAGCCGTGTTCGTCAATGGCGTGCCTGCCTCAGGAAAGAGTACCGTTTCCCGCATCATGGCCGATGAAACCGGGTGGCCCCTGCTGGCGCTGGATACAATCAAGGAAGCTTTCTTCGCGCACCTCGGTACTGGCGATCGTGACTACAATCGTAAACTCGGGAAGGCAAGCTATCAGGCCATTTTCTTGCAGATTGCGGATTTTCCGCCCAACTCCACCGTCATTGTCGATGCCTGGTTTGGCTTTCAGCCCATCGAGGTCCTCCAGCATCATATCAAACGCGCGGGTATCGTAGCCATTGCCGAAATCTGGTGTCATGCGCCTCCCGACGAAATTGCTCTCCGTTATTCCAACAGGCTAGGGCAGCGAAGTTCCGGTCACCTCGGTGCTGACTACCTTCCGGAACTAGCCGAATTGTCGAAAAATGCTAAGCCGCTCGGCTTGTCGACTGCATACGTGGTCAATACATCTGCGCCGTTTCGAAGGGATGAAGTGATCGCCTGGATCCGATCCGAGCTAACCACTCCTCTCGACTGAGCCACAGGCCGAGCGGTATTTTGCTACAACGCCACCGACCTTGGCCTGGATGATTGCCGTCGAAAGTGTTACTCCATCGCCAGGATGAATCATCGGCCCAGCGTATTGAGATACAAGGCCTGAGGGAACTGCGGCAGAATCAATATTGTTCCTTAGCCTTGCAAGTGTGGCGGAAATTTCGGGCTTCGGCCAATAGTAGCGAACACGATCGCTCAAGCCAAAAAGACGCGAGACATGTTCAGCCTGCCCGGCTGGAAAATAGCCCTGCCAGTGGCGTGGATCGTCCCGCATTGCTTTGTCGATAACAGCCACGATGTTGGATCGCTCAGCAAATTGCAGCTGTTCTTCGATTTCAGCCATCGCTACAACCGCCTCGCGGAACGCGAATGTCAATTCAGGCCCCACTTTGAGAATTGCAAAGTGAGTAGAAACCAAATCTCGCAAACCTTGCATTGATTGATAGTCGGTCGAGTGTGCTTCAAAGACTGCGTCAGGGATTTCCTGGACGCTCGCGCTCAGCGTGGCCGCTTTTGACTTGTCGTATGCGAATACCTGATCGTTGCCGAAATCTACACCGGGTTGAACGACAATCGCGACTATTCGCTTCATAGCGGAGATCAGGCCGCATTTGATGAATGACGAATGGTGCAGTTCGAACGTTCGTTTTGCTGCCTCATCGTTGGTAACAGCCAAGGAGTCTAGCTTGGCCATTTCGCCCCCCGGTACAGGCACTTCTGTGCCTATGACATAGTAAAGCTCATGGTCAACCCCCACCTGCTCAGCTGTTGCGCACAGATCTGCAGCGCGTTCGGCCATGGCTTCCTCAGTCAGGACGTGATCGTCGGCGCAAGACATGCTGGCATCAAGATGGATCTTGGCGAAACCTGCCTCAACATAGGCGCGAACCATGTCACGCGCCTCCGACATGGCTGTTACTGCGCTGGCAGTTCTCCAGGGATTTGGACCGAGATGGTCGCCGCCAAGAAGTATGCGTTCCGGGTCAATCCCTGCTTCACCCGCCAAACGTTCGACAAACCTTCGGAAGTCAGCGGGCGTCATGCCTGTGTAACCTCTGTACTGATTGACCTGGTTCGACGTTGCTTCAATCAGAATGGCATCGTCGCTACCTTGGTGCGCCTGAAGGATCGCACGCAGTGTTTCCGGGTGAGCGGTGCACCAGGATGGAATACCAACAGCTTTCCCAGCGCGGTTTCCGGAGATAATGTCCTTCAAATAGAAGCTATCGGTCATGAGCGGCTGCGCATGAATGCTTCTATCTCCGGGAGATGACTGTTGCCCTCCATGGGCCCAACTTTTGTTACGGCAAGGGCACCCGCCGCGTTGGCGCGCTTCATTGCACTCTTCAGGTCATGCATGCCGGATGCCAACAAAGTTACAAATGTTGCGCAGAAGCAATCGCCAGCTCCTGTTGGATCCTGCACCTCGACATCATGCGCTTCGAGGGTCTCGTATGCGCCATCCTTGCTCATACCTTCCGCACCGGATGCGCCTTTTTTCAGAACGATGAACTCAACCCCCCGGTCGAATAGCTTCGGAGCAAAACCGGACAAGTCCTCATCGGGGAACAGAGCTGCAGCATCATCCTCACTAGGCAAAAAAATTGTGCACAGCCGCATCATATCCTTCACGGCATCGAAGTATGCGGCATTGGCCATGAGTTCCTTCCGAACGTTGGGATCGAAGGATATCCTGACACCACGTGCGTGGAGAGCGGTGCAAACTCTCAAGACTTTGCCGCACATTTCGGGATTGCTCAATGCAGAACCTGATACATGCATCATGTCGAGCCCAAATTGATCCAAGGCTTCAATCGTCGTGTCGTCACCGCAGAACTGTGCGGCGGCGGACAGAGCAATATTATAGACAAAGTCACGACTGCCATCATCATTATAGCTTACAAACGCGGTGCCGGTCGGTACACCCTTCACCGTCTTGATAAGACTTGAGTCGACCCCATCCTGCACCAAGCGTCCAACGACCACTTTACCAAATGCATCGTCGCCGACGGCGCCCACGAAAATGCATTTGCCGCCGGAGCGGGCCGCCTGATCTATGAAAATGCCGGCTGCTCCGGAAGGAAATGGACCGGTATATGTACCGGCTATCTCATGATGCCCGTTCTTGCCGGAACACACGAATTCGACCAGCAGATCCCCGATGCAACCAATCCTCGGCGCTCCCGGCATTTGTCTTTTTCCTTCCAATTTTGACGTAGTCCTTGCGCCAATTTTTTTTCATGTCAATTTCAATTTTTGCGTTCGTCAAATTCGATTGACGGCTTAGAATCGCGGTGACATCCTCGAATAGCAGCAACAAATACGCGCAGCATGGCAAAATCGGCCAAAACCAGTATTCGGACCATGGAGGAGTTTGCGATTGCCGTCGGCCTTTCGCGGCCAACAGTCTCGAAGTTTTTTCAGGATCCCAAGTCAGTCCGGGAAAAGACCCGTGTGAAAATCGAAAGTGCGCTCAAGGCGACAGGTTTCAGACCCAACATTTTTGCCGTGAACCTGAACCGGCGACGGACAAAGATCATTGGATTGATCGTACCGGATCCGATGGATCCATTCTACATGTCGCTGGGCCGCCGCATCGAAGTCAGTGCAATGGAGGCGGGTTATCTGGCGCTTGTCCTCAGCTCCAACGGACAGCCTGAGCTTGAAGAACGGGCAATTGAAACAATTACATCATTGAATGTTGGCGGCGCCATCATCGCACCACTTGGCCTGAAATCGCATCGCTCGACGCTCAAGAGCCTCGGCAAAAAGATTCCGCTGGTTTTCGTCGACGCTCCCCTTGACGATACGGAGGCTTTCGTTGGAACCGATAACCACCACAGCATTCCTCTGATGACCGAGTATCTTTGCAGATCAGGCGGACGGCCTACCTATTTCGACATGCCGGCTGTCAATTTCAATGCAGTGGAACGGCGCAAGGCCTATGTGGCCACGATGGAGCGCCTAAAGCTGGATCCAGCCTTTGTCGAAATAGGGGCTACAGACAGTTGGGACTTTGAGAGGATCTCATATGATGTCGCGCTCGCCGTCATTCGAAATGGCGGCTTTCCGACGCGAACACTCCTGTGCGCCAACGATAGGGTGGCTTTTGGCGTCATAGCCGCTATCAACGAGACTGGCGGAAAAATTGGCCTTGGGGCGGATTGCGACTATCGCGTTGCGGGACATGATAACCAGCCCCTTTCAGCCTACACCTCACCGCCACTTACTACAGTTTCTCAGGATATGGAACGCATGGGACGCATAGCGCTCAACCTGCTGTTCATGAAGATGGGTGTGCCGGGGGTGGTCAATTCGGGTGAAATCGAAGGTGACCGGATCCTTCTGAACGGTGAACTTGTGTTCCGGAAGTCGGCCTGAAAATCTATTTTCCGACCATCATACGGACAATCTCATCACCAGTCGTCTCCTTCGGTACGCGTTCCCCAGCGTTCTCGCCACGGCGGAACACCACGATGCGATCAGCAACCTCAAAAATATCGCGAAGATTGTGCGAGATGAAGATGATGCCCTTGCCGTCGGCCTTAAGCGATTGAATCAATGATATGACTTTACGCTGCTCGGGAACGCCTAACGCCGCTGTCGGTTCATCCATGATCACCAGCCGGGCATTCCAATACATGGCACGGCCTATCGCAACCGCCTGACGCTGCCCACCCGAAAACGCGGCGACCGGTGCATCAAGGCGGTTCACGTGAAAATCGAGGCGCTCCATGGTTTCCTTGGCAGCCCTTGCCATCTTCTCGCGATCAATCACCGGCAGGAAACCAAACAGGCGCTTCATCGGTTCACGGCCAAGGAAGATGTTGGCACCGATCGACAAGTTATCGGCCAAAGCCAAGTCCTGATAGATCGTTTCTATGCCATTGTCGCGCGCTTCCTCTGGTGTCGAAAAGGCGATACGGCGGCCGTCAAGTAGAATATCGCCAACTTCGTAGCCATAGACTCCCGATATTGCCTTGATCAGGGTGGATTTGCCGGCGCCATTATCACCAGCGAGTGCCACGACTTCACCAGGGTGCACTTGAAGCGACACGCGGTCCAACGCTTGCACGGCGCCGAAATGCTTCGATACATTCTTGACTTCGAGGATGGGTGTGAGATCACTCAACTTGGCGGCCTCCGACAAAGCGGCGCTGAGCCTGGTCAACCAGAACAGAAACGATAATCACCAGACCCACCGCGATAAACTGCCAGAATGGTTCGACGTTCACAAAAACCAGGCCGTAGTCAATCACTGCAATCACCAGTGCTCCAGCGACTGTACCCCAAATTGTGCCCGAACCACCGAACAAGCTGGCGCCGCCAATCACAACCGCCGCGATTGAAAGCAGAAGCAGAGGTTCACCAGCCTGAGGTGCGCCGGCTGAAAAACGCCCTGTGTAAAGGACGCCGGCAATTCCCGCCATCACGGCGGACAACACATAGATCTTGATTGTCAATTTCTTGACGTTGATGCCGGCCCGGCTTGCCGCGGCCTTGCTTGCACCCATGGCGTAGGTGTGTTGCCCGAACCGGGTTTGAGACAACATGTAATGGAGCACGATGCAGCAGATCAAGGCGAGTATCACTAGCACCGGAACACCGAGAACGCGATCGTTGCCGATGGTACTGTACCAGGGATTGCTGATAGCAATGGTCATTCCGCCAGCGATAAGATAGGCCGCACCCCGCGCCACGCCATACATGCCGAGCGTACCGATGAAAGGGGGGACTTTAAGCGCTGCAATGAGCCAGCCATTGACCAGACCCGGAACCAGCGTCATTCCAACGCCACAGAGTACGCCGAAGATCATCGCTGGAAATGGCGGCAGACCCAGCTGTGCAGCGGCATAGTTCGCCATATGAGCAGCGATAACAGACGCAAAGCCCATGACGAATCCCAGAGACAGATCGATTCCGGCAGAAATGATGACAAAGGTCTGACCCAACGCCAGTATCAGTGGCGCAGTCGCAGCTACCGAGATTGCCTTGAGATTGTAGGTGTTAAAGATAAACGTCGCATCATAGGCGATGCGGGACCAGACTTCGAAGAATATGACCAGAAATGCAAGAAACACCCATGCCCGAAGTTCCGCGACCCGCATGAGGATCGATTTGCCGGCAGCGGGAGTGATTGGTGTCGCGGTCATTGATCGTGGCCCAATTCAGCAGCTAATACCGGCTGCTGCTCCCTATCCGGAAGCAGCAGCCCAGTTTCTGGCAGGAAGTGACTACTCGCTCTTGTAGAGATAGCGGTTCACTGCTGGGTCGTCGATATTCGCGGCAGTCATGACCGTAAAGCCGGTGCCGATGTGCGTTGGGACTGGATTGCCGGTGACGAAGGCATGGGCAGCTGCGAGGCCAAAATAGCCGATTTCAGCCGGATGCTGGGCGATCGTCAGTTCAAAGGTTCCGTCCTTCAACTGTGCAACGATTGATTCCGGCGCATCGAAACCAGCCATCTTCACCTTGCCCGCAACGCCTGCCTGCTTGGCGCCATTGGCTGCACCACCGGCCGAGAACAGGTTGGCACCGAAAACACCAGCCAGATCCGGCACACGGCCAAGAACCGCCTGGAACTGTGCTGCCGCCTTGTTGGCATCATCGTCATTGAACTGGGTTTCGAGAATTTCGACGTCCTTGAAGGCTGCCATCTCGGCCTTGAAGCCTTCTTCGCGCTGGTCGGTCGTCGAGATGCCCGGCTTCACGTTGGAGACGTAAACCTTGCCCTTTTCACCAATTGCTTTCGCCAACGCGCGCGCGGCCATGCGGCCACCAAGCACGTTGTCCGACGCAACATAGGCAATCGGGAAATCGGCATCGCCCGCGCCCGTCTGGAAAATACCATTGCCGATAAAGGTATCGACGCAAACAACCGCAATACCGGCTTCGTGGGCCTTACGGAGCGGTTCGATCATCTGGACCTTGTCGTTCGGAGCAATCAGGATCGCCGCTGGCTTCTTTGCAATGACCGCCTCAAGAATGGGGACTTGCAATGAAACGTTCCACTCCGCCGCACCCTGATAAATGAGATCGACCCCCAGGGCGGCCGCTGCTGCTTGGGCGCCCTTGTGCATCGTGACATAGAATCCATCGGCGGTGAGGCCGGGAATGAGTGCGATAGTGACCTTGTCCGCAGCATTTGCCTGGCCCGCTAGAAGGCCGGTGCCCGCCGCCGCAGAAGCCGCACCCATCATCTTTAACAGAGAACGACGCTCCATAGTTTCCTCCCAATGTGAGCTCACATGCAGGACCAGTCGCATGTCGTTGCATGGCTGATCTCAGTCTCGACTGTCACCCGTATTTTGAATTCCGTCAACCGTATTATTTACGCGCGATAATTTTTGAAGTACGAAAGCATGGCGGCTCCGATAAGGCCGGCATTGTCCCCAAGCATTGCTGGAACTACTTCAACGGAACGAAAAGGCGGCATGGCAAATTGCTCGATACATTCCCGGATGCGCGGCAACATCAGATCGATAGCCTGACTGACACCGCCTCCCATGATCAACCGCTCCGGACTGAAGAGGTGAAGCAGGCTTGAGAAGCCGCGCCCCAGGTACCCGGCCTCTTGATGTAGCAATTCCAGTGCCCGCACATTTCCATTTCGCGCGGCCTCAACCATGGCGGGCGCACTCGAAAATCCACTGTCCTTTGCTGCAATTCCCAGTGCCGTGCCTGATGCAATCGCCTCGAAGCAACCGTGCGCACCGCAAGAACACCTCGGTCCATCCTGATCCATCACAAAGTGCCCGACGTGGCCTGCCATGCCTCTGCGCCCGTGCAGAAGACGATCATCCACAACAATACCGCCGCCAATTCCCGTACTTACGGTTACATAGACCAGATTGCGAAGCCCCTTGCCTGCGCCAAATTTCCACTCGCCAAAAGCTGCGGCAATGCCATCATTTTCGAGCTCGACAGGGATGGCAAGTTCGGTTTCCAGAACCCTTCGAAGTGGGAAATCTCTCCAGCCCGGAAGCGTGGGGATTTCGATGATATGGCCTAAAACGCTATCGAGGGGGCCCGGCGCACAGGCACCTGCAGCAATGATGCCGCCGCGCATGTCATGCAGACCCAATTCCTCCGCGAGCTTCAATATTTGTGCAATGATACCAGTTGGGCCGCCGGCAACATCTGTTGCGGCGGAGACACGGTTGAATATCTGGCCAGCGCCATCAATCAAAGCCACGCGCAGTTGAGTGCCGCCAAGATCGATCCCGAGCACGAGCGGCGAAGGCATGGCTCAGAGGCCTTTCAGCCCATGCGCCCAGGCTATTCTCTCGTCCAGATTTGTTGCTCCAAAGGCCAGCGACCCCATCACTACGGTTTCCGCGCCAGCAGCGCGTAACACGGGGACAGTGTTGTCACGGATGCCGCCATCCGCCGCCACGACAATGCGGCGGCCCCGGCCATGCAAGGCCACGAGTCTACGCGCTTCGCGCAGGCGGTTCTCCGCCGTTGCATCAAGTCCCTGCCCCTTCACGCCAATACGCGTGCCCAACAGGGTGAGCATGTCGATGCTGTCAATAAGAGGCACCACCGCAGCGACGGGCGTATGCAGTTGCAGCACCAAACCAGCCTTCAATCGCAACTTACGAATTGCTGCAAGACTGGACAGGGCATTGCTGTTTTCGGCATGAACACTGATGATGTCCGCCCCCGCTTCCGCAAACTGGGCAATCTGCTCGTCCAGCACATTGTCAACGACCATCAGATGAACATGAAAAGGCTTTGCCGTCACCTTTCGCAGCCGTGCAATCAAGTCCGGAAAGAACAGCATTGCCGGGGCGAAATGACCATCGGCAACATCGATATGATAGATGTCTGTTCCGGCCTCGACGCGCAAGATGTCATTTTCCAACCGGCCAAGGTCGGCTGACCAAAGAGACATCTCAACAAGCAACCGGTTCCGCGGCAGTTTATCAATCCAATCGGCATCTGGACGTTTCGAAGCGCTGGTCAAGGAGTTTGCCCTTCCTGAATCAAGAAATTTCGTATCGCGGATTTCATTTCTCTGGTATGGCGCTGCTCGTCGCTGGCTTTCGGAAAGACTTCCAACATCTTCGCGTGAGGAATGGCCTGCGCGAGCATTTGTGCGTGCGCGAGTGGATGCACCCAATCGAGACGATTGCCGAGGATCAATACCGGAACCCGAATTTCGCAGAACTCTTCTTCGGTGATTCCCGGCCCGTCGGCCGCTATTGCAGCAAGAAGCTTGGCCGTCGTTGCAAGATCGCGCCGGGCGAAGAACTTCCTTAGTGACGCAAGATTGTCGGGCGCTTCTGTGCCGAGGCGTTTTGCTGTTTCGGTTGCATCAAAGCTGCCCTGATCGCCTTTTGTCAGATGATATGCAAGTTCGGTAAATACCGTCATGTTCTCGGGCGCGGGCTCCCACAGCCATGCCGGGCGCGCTAGAATCAGCGCCGTTACCCGTTGGGAGTTTCTGACCGCGACACGCATGGCGATCGCTGCGCCCATGGAAATGCCGCCCATCGCAAATCGTTCAACGCCGCACTCATCAGCGAATGCAATGACGTCGTCGGCAAAATCTGCTATTGAGAATTTAGCAGCATCGCCTGGTTGCGAGTTCCCGTGAGCCCGGCATTCCAGCGTCAACCGGCGAAATCCCGTCTCGGGAAAAAGCTCCGATACCTGAGCTTCATCACCACCCAACCCATGCTGGAAAATGACTGGCAAACCGACCCCTTCATCGAAGGCCGAAAGCCTGGTAGCGCCGCGCATGATCGCATGCCAGGTCATTTATCGAGAACGTCCTTCAGGAATGCTGCCACGCCAGGCGCTTCCAATGCACTCAAGCCATGGGTAATCAACGGTCCATTAAACCCTGCGCTTTTTAATGCAGATGTAAAATGACGAAAGTCGATCACACCCTGCCCTGCTGCAACGAAGTAACCGTTCGTGTCGCGATCCTTTGCATGGGCCATGGCAATCCGGTCCGCGAGGCTGTCAACAGCCTGTTCGATGATCGCATGCCGCGCCCCAGTCTCGGCTGTCTCGAAGAGATTGGCCGGGTCCAGCACAATCCGAACCCGCGGGGATCCCAGTTCATCGATCAGTTTTCTTGCTGTCTTAGCCGAGTTGACCACGTTGGCGAGTTCCGGCTCAATGCCTATGTCCACGTCATGCGTTTCTGCAAGCTTTGCCGCTTGACGCATCTCATTCATGAGATCGCGCCAGGCATCTGGGCTTTGATTGTCCGAATGATGGCGCCACTGGTCTTCAGCGTCTCTTGTACCCGTGCATAATGTAACAAGACCTGTACCCATCTGGCGCGCTGCCGCGATCATAACGGCAAGCCGCCGCAGGCCTTGAGTGCGCACGTCCTTGTCCGGATGGATCATGTTGTAGGTACAGGAAACGGCGGCGATCGATATGCCAGTTTCGCGGCTCGCCTGCGCGATTTCGTTAGCTGCCGAGAATGGAATTTGATCAGGCATCGCGGACAACCCCACGCATGCCATGTTGAATTGCGCGGTTTGGTATCCCGCCTCTTTCACGGCTCGCAATACATTGTGAGCGCCCTGATCGGGAAATGTTTTGGCGAATACTCCAATCTTCATCAAACAGGCCCGCTAACATCGGCAAGCCGTACTGCCTTCCCCGTCCTGACTGACTCCGCAATGGCCACCATGGCTCTTAATGACGCAACACCATCTATGATATCGGCCCCCCGCATTGGCTTGCCATCGAGTATTGTATCGGCAAAACCCTCAAGCTGGCGTCGGTAGAAATGGCCGTCAGAGCCAAGAGGGCGGCGATAGGTTGCATCCTTTTCGTGGAAAATCTCTACATCGGATGCTTTGTAGTACCAGGGATTGTAAGTTTTGGCCGTAATGCTGCCGTTCTCTCCGTAAAGGGTCAGCCCTTCGTGCCAGTCCATCCGCACGGCTATGGTCAAGTCGAGATGACCCATGCATCCATTGGCAAATCCCACGTCGATAAACCAGGAATGGGCGCCGAACCGTTCGTTCAGACGCGCCCGGACCTCTACAATCTCTCCACAGAAAAATCGCGCGGTATCGATAAGATGGCTGCCATGAGCGAGCATGAAATATCGCTTGAGATCGCCCTTCGGATTACCGGTTGGCTTGCGAGCAGCAGCGCTCAAGATTGGCAACGGCTGAACAGCGTCGGTCATCGCATAGCGATGCGTCGAATCGCAATACCAGGCCTTGAATGAGAGCAAGGCGCCCATCTCATCGCGTATGAAGTCGCGCGCAGCTTCAAGGCCGGGATCGAAGCGCTTCATATGACCAATCTGCAGGGTCTTGCCCGTGGCTGTCACTACGCCGGCGAGGTCTTCGACCTCTTCAATTGAAATACCGATTGGCTTTTCACACAGCACATGCTTTCCGGCCGCAAGTGCCCGCTTTGCAGCAGGCACATGAAAGCTGTCGGACGTTGCTATGATCACAGCTTCCACTTCAGAATCTGAAAGCATTGCATCGTAGTCATGGAAGCGCCTAATGGGCAGATAAGTGTCACCCATGCGCTGAACCAGATCCACAGCGACATCGCAGATCGCATAAAGATCAGCGTTGCGCGCCTTAACTGCAGATTCAAAATGAGCAAACTGGGCAATGGGCCCACAGCCCAGGATTCCCACTCGCAGACGTCTTTCCTGCTTTTTCAGCATCCGCAGCGTCCTTTGGATAACTCGCAAATCTTGTTCGAGACATTGCGATCCAGATGCTAATCGGCAAGTTGAGGCGGACTGTCAACTGATCAATCATTTCCAATCAATCGGTTCGATCAGCACGATCACCGGAAAAAGATCGCAATGACTTCGTCAGATCCTCGGCGCGATAGCCCCGCCCAATCACAACGATGACGTTGTCCTCGCGGTTTGCGTCATTGGTTTGTTCGGGTAAAATTTCGGGTGATTGGACAGCGCGGCGAACGCTTTGCAGGAGGAGACGTCCGGCAGGCGTGCGAACCACCCCCTTGACCCGGACAACGTCATCGCCCCGCGCATAGAGAAGTGCTGACAGCCAGACCGAGAACGCTGTCCAATCAATGGTATCGTCCAGAACAATACGCGCCGGAAAAATTGGAGGGCGGGAGGTAGCCCCAGAGATATCGGGAAGTTCTTCCGGCAGAACATCTCCGATTGCTGACGGAAGGTCGGAATTCGATCCCTTGATCGCGGCCGACACGGAAGCACCGGGATTGAGCACTGCCAAGGTGGCCCTCAATCGCATCAGCGGTTCAGTGTCCACTTCATCGACTTTGGTCAGAATCAGCCTGTCTGCAGTCTCGATCTGGCGGCGACCCAAGGGCTCGGTGCGCAATTGGTCCAGGGCATGGAGCGAGTCCACGGCAACCACGATTTCAATAACGAGAATATGGTGAACGAGAACGGCATCGGTGCAAACGGCATCGACAATAGCTCCCGGATCGGCCAGCCCACTAGTTTCGAGCACGATCTGATTGAGCCTCTTTCCACCCGATTCAATGTTGCTTCGCTCGTCACAGATTTCCCGCAGCAGCGTGATGAGTTGGGACTTCGCATCGCAGCAGGCGCAGCCGCCGGCAAGAACGGAGAGCTGTTTCGCTTGCGAAAGGAGCGCGTCGTCGATTGGCGTTTCTGCTGCTTCATTGACGACAATGTGGGCATCGCCAAATTGCCCTGCATGGAGTTGATGGCGAAGCCACGTGGTCTTGCCGGATCCCAGATATCCACCGAGCACGGTAAGGCGCATCCGGCCTTCGGAAGAATTTGCCAAATCAGGCTTCCTCGTCACCGCCACCGATGAAGCGGCGATCGAGGGGATCAATCTTCTTGCCTGTCATGCGTTCTGCGGCGGCCCAGACCTCGTCGAGATCACGAACGATTTCATGATGACCCGAGAGTGTTGAAATCTGGATGCCGGGAACCTGACCCCCATCATGAGCGGAAAGACCCAAGGCGGGGAGTATCGCCTGCAACACCTGGGCCCGGCGAAAACGCGAACGCAGGCGATCCGGGGCTGTTGCCGCCCCTGCTTCGGTCCAATGACCCGGTGCGGCCGGAAAGCCGCAGCTTGAACACATGGCTTACTCCATGAAAGCGAGCGCCGACGATAGCGGCGCTCGCAAATTATGTCGAATATCAGATAACTTCCGGCCGCTTCCCGCCGCTAAATGGGAACCGCTTGCGGAAATCTTCGGCGATCTCCTCGAAAGTCATCCACTTGACGCCGTCATGCTTGTTGATGTGCTCGATCAGGCGCTCCAGCATCATGATGACCTGCGGGCGGCCCGATACGTCCGGGTGGATGGTGAAGGGGAACACCGCGTAGTCCATCTCACGATAGACCCAGTCGAACTGCTCGCGCCACATGTCCTCGATGTCGCGCGGGTTGACGAAGCCGTGGCTGTTGGCGGCCTTCTTCATGAACATCATGGGCGGCAGATCGTCGACGTACCAGTTGGCGCCGACCTCGACCAGATCGATCTCCTTGCCATGGATCATCGGCTTCATCCATTCGCCGGCGGTCTTGGAATAATCGATGGTGGTCCAGCTATCACCCACGCGCGCATAGAAAGGCTGGAAGTCGCGGTAGCCCTGGCTGTGGTCATATTTGAATCCATACTTGAGCAGCAGGGCGGCCGTTGAGGCCGACATCTCCCACCACGGCGCCACATAGCCGCGCGGTTTCGCTCCGGTGTGCTTCTGGATCAAGTCGATGCATTTCACCAGGACGTCCTCTTCCTGGGTGGGCGTCATGGCGATGGGGTTTTCATGGAGATAGCCGTGCGCGCCAACTTCGTGACCGTCCTTGACGATCATCTCCATCTCTTTGGGGAAAGTCTCCAGGCTGAGGCCGGGGATGAAGAACGAGGTCTTCAGTCCGTATTTCTTGAAAAGGCGCAGCAGGCGCGGAACGCCTACTTCGGTGGCGAAGATGCCACGCTGGATGTCAGACGGCGAGTCTCCGCCGCCGTAGGAGC
>JANMMJ010000116.1:0-30201 GCA_031373255.1 Hyphomicrobiales bacterium | reverse complement strand
AATTCTTCAGGCGCGTCATTCAGGGTCAGGCGACCCTGATGTTCTTCCATAATGCGCTTGACGATGGCAAGCCCCAAACCTGTCCCCTTTTCGCGGGTGGTCATGTAGGGCTCGGTGAGTCTATGGCGATTTTCCTTGGGCAAGCCAATACCGCTATCGGTTACGCGAATGAAGGGGCGGCCGTGATCCACGCCCGCTTCGACCATGATGCGGCCTGGCGGCGAAGGATTTGCGGCGAGACGCGTTTCGATTGCTTCCCGCGCATTTTTGACAAGGTTGATCACAGCCTGGGTCACCAGCCTGCGATCGAAACTGAACATGACCGGGGTGGATGGAACCGAAACATCGATCTCAACTTCTCCGGCACTCACCCGCTGCAGCAGGGTTGCATCGCGCACAACGGTACAAAGATCATTTGACTCAAGCACGGCACTTGGCATCCTCGCAAAGGCCGAGAATTCATCCACCATGCGGCCAATGTCTCCCACCTGGCGAATGATGGTGTCGGTGCACTGTTCGAAAACGTGCTTGTCCGTTAGAATTTCGCGGGTGTACTTGCGCTTCAGGCGCTCGGCGGACAATTGTATCGGCGTCAAGGGGTTCTTGATTTCGTGCGCAATGCGGCGCGCGATATCCGCCCAGGCAGAGTTGCGCTGGGCCGAGACAAGTTCGGTAATATCGTCGAAGGTCACGACGTAGCCGTGTTCCTTCTCGTCCGAAACCTCCGTCGTCACACGCACGACGAAGCTCCTGTCAGCACCGCCACGGCGGATCGTGACCTGGCCCTCCGACATGCCGGATGGCCTTGCCTCCGCCTGGCTGAGCAAGGGGGCAAAATCGGGAAGCGTATCATCAAGCGTATTGCCGATGAATTCGCTCTCGTTTGCCCCCAAAAGACTCAGGGCCGAACGATTGACAAGCGAAATGCGGCCTTGTGCGTCAAGACCGAGCACGCCGGCGCTCACGCCTGACAGCATTGCCTCCATGAAGCGGCTGCGATCATCAAGCTTGGCGTTGGCTTCGACCAGATCGTTGCGCTGGGCCTTGAGCTGGTCCGTCATTCCGTTGAAGGTATGTGTCAGATGGGTCAGGTCACCCGGCCCCTCGATAATTTCAACCTTGGCATCAAGGTCGCCATCCGACACCCTTTGCGACGCCTCGAGAAGGCGCACGACTGGCGCGACGATGCGGTCTGCGAGCCAAAGTCCCAGCCAGATCGCCGACAAGAGGAAAATGAAGGAGACACCTGCGTACATGAGGGCGAAGGTGATCTGCACCCCAACGCGCTGCGCCATGAGCCGATCATACTCGGCCTTGCCAGCGCGGGTCTTGGCAAGCTGTTCGATAACCGATGGATTTACCGCGCGATAAAGATAGAGGTAATGCGACGGAAACGAAGTGAGCTTGATCAGTGCACGAACAATGCTCCCACCCTGTGCGGGCGGCACGATGACAAGATCGCCCTTGTCCGCCTTGGCAATCATGTCTTCGGTCGGCGCGCGAAACGACAGTGTCTTGTTAAGTGTTACATTGGCATCGATGCGCTTGTTGCTGTAGTCGAACACAAATGCCCCTACGAGCCCGCGCAAGGCAGCATGGCGGGCTACACGGCGCACGAAGTCGGCGCGGTCGTTGTCGTAGAGCGCCTTCTGCTGGTTAAGATCGGCGGCAATGGCGGCAACGTCGCCACGCGCCATTTCACCATTATCTCGAATATAGGCCTCGGCAACGGTCACAGCCGTGTTGACGATTTCCTGCGTGCGCTCGGAGAACCAGGTATCAAGACCGCGATTGAGTGTCACGGCAGCGAATGCTGCAACGATGATCGCCGGAAGGGCGGCGATAATGCTGAAGAGCGAGACGAGTCTGATGTGCAGGCCGGCACCGGCAATACCCTTGCGGCGCTCCTGAACCAGCCGCCAGACTTGCCAGGTCACCATTCCGGCCATCGCCAGGACGACCCCGGCATTGATCGCAAGCAGCCAGATGACGATTTCACGGGTTGGAACGATCGGTGTCAGCCCGGTCAGGATCGTGAACGTGGCCAGGCCAATAAGGATGGCTAGTGTCACAAGCAGCAGTCCGGCCCAGGCGAAATAAGCCCGCGTCATTGACAATGCTTCAAGTAAACGCGCCGCGCGCGACATGCCGCTGTTCCCCACCAACTGGCCTAGTCTAGCCTGTTGCAGAAAATCAACAACTATGGTGGCAAATTTACGACAGGTGGTTTCAACTCATGCCCCGGGCGATCTTGATGCCGCGCTGGCGAATCTTGGTCCTGAGTGTGTTGCGGTTGATTCCAAGGAGTTCCGCCGCCTTGATCTGATTGCCGCCCGTTGCGGCAAGGCTGGCCCGCAGAAGGGGCGGCTCGACCATTTCGAGGGTGCGCTCATAGAGTCCGGGAGGCGGCAGTACGCCGCCGAATCCGGCGAAATGTGAGGCAAAATAAGCCTCCAGATAGCTATCGAGGTTCTCCTCCATGCTTGCCTCGACAAGCTTTCCAGCAGGGGCAACCGTCGCCAGTTCACGGTCAACCATGGCGCCGGTGATGAGTTCATCGACATGGATGGCGGCAATGCGGCGCATCAGGTTTTCCAGTTCGCGCACGTTGCCCGGCCAGCGATGGCCCTTCATGCGCTCGATGGCTTCCGATGTCACCTGCTTGACGGGCAACCCCTCCCGCTCGGCCCTGATGAGAAAGTGACGGACCAGGTCGCCGATGTCTTCCAGCCGCTCGCGCAGGGGCGGAATGCGAATCGGCACCACATTCAGCCTGAAATAGAGATCCTCGCGGAATGTGCCCTGGGCAATGAGATGGCGAAGGTCACGGTGAGTCGCCGCAATGATTCGCACATTGGTCTTGATGGCCGCCGTTCCACCCACCGTGGTGTATTCGCCCTGCTGGAGAACCCGCAGCAGGCGGGTTTGGGCCTCAAGCGGCATATCGCCAATTTCGTCGAGGAACAGCGTTCCACCCTCGGCTTGTTCAAACCGTCCAGCGTAGCGCGCGCCAGCGCCGGTGAATGCACCCTTCTCGTGGCCGAACAATTCGCTCTCGATGAGTTCGCGCGGGATCGCCGCCATGTTCAACGCCACGAATGCGGCGCGGCGGCGCTTGCCGTAATCATGGAGCGCGCGGGCAACAAGTTCCTTGCCGGTCCCCGATTCGCCTTCGATGAGAACAGTAAGGTCGGTCTGGGTAAGACGAGCGATGATGCGATAGATTTCCTGCATGGCCGCCGACCTGCCGATGATCGGCAGGTTTTCGTTGGCCGGCTGCGGCACCGTCGTGACCGGTCTGATGGAGTTCTCTGCCGCACGGCCGACCAGCGAGACCAGTTCATTCAAATCGAATGGCTTCGGCAAATAGTCGTAAGCGCCGCGATCGGCTGCGGTGATCGCCGTCATGATGGTGTTCTTGGCGCTCATCACGATGACGGGCAAGGATGGCCGCAGTTTCTTGATGCGCGGGAGAACATCGAAGGCGCTCTCGTCGGGAAGGACAACGTCGGTGACGACAACGTCTCCCAACCCATCGGAAACCCAACGCCAGAGGCCCGTCGCAGTGGCCGTGGCGCGTACCGCATATCCGGCGCGAAGAAGAGCCTGGGTCAAAACGGTGCGAATTGCACTGTCGTCGTCAGCAACAAGTACGGTTTTCTGGGTCATGGTTTGATCTCGGAATTTTTCTCGATTGCGGCACTCACGTGTGCCTTCATCATGGGGAGGAGAATGCGAAAGGTCGTGCCGCGTTCGCGGGCCTGGCATTCCACCACCCCGCCATGGTCACGCACGATCTTGGCGACGAGAGCCAGGCCAAGGCCCTTGCCCGCAGGCTTTGCGGTGACAAAAGGCTCAAAGATGTGCGGGCGCAGATCCTCGGGAACGCCAGCGCCATTGTCGTGCACGCAGACTTCAAGCGGGAGAGAAATGCGTTCCCGCGTGCCCGGAATCGAAAGCCTGACACCGGGCCTGAATGCCGTGGTCAGGATGATCTCACCGGTACCGCCTTCACGCTCAATGGCTTCGACAGAGTTTTTCACGAGATTGAGAAAGACCTGGATCAGTTGATCCTGATTGCCAATGACGGGGGGGAGCGATGGGTCATACTCCTCGCGAATGGCAATCGCGTGATGCGACGCTGCATCGGAGAGCAGCTTTACGCGGCCGAGGATGGCATGGATGTTGACCGGACCGGTCACGACCGGGCGCTCATCGGAAAAGATCTCCATCTGATCGACCAGATCGCGAATGCGGTCAGTCTCATCGCAGATCAATCGCGCCAGGGGCCGATCATCGTCGCTAAGCGAAGGTTCCAGCAATTGCGCTGCGCCCCTGATTCCCGACAGGGGATTCTTGATCTCGTGGGCCAGCATCGACGCCATGCCCGAAACCGAACGCGCCGCGCCACGGTGAGTGAGTTGCTGGTCGAGCTTCTGCGCCATGGACCGAGGCAGCAACATGATCAGGATGTAGCCCGGCTGGTCGCTGAGCGGAGCCACCTGCAGGTCGACCACACGCTCGCCACCGGCGCGCGGCGTTCCGACGGCCACGCCATACTCATTCACGTAGCCACTGCCCTGCCTGACCTGCTGCAAACTCTGCAGAACCGGGCTTGATGCCGGCACAAGCTCGGTCACGCGCTGGCGGCTCAATTGGCCACGGCTTGTCTGGAAGAAATCTTCAGCCGCGACGTTGGCAAAACAGATGCCACCATCCTGATCAACAGTGAGGAGCGGGTTTGGAAGCGCATCCAGCAGAGACTGCAGCGACACTCCCCGGGTATTCAGGATATCAACCATGTTCATGCTGCCACGGCGCCGTTGTCGCCAAGTGTTTCAAAAAACTCTTTCACCGCAACCTGCACATCCGCATTGCAGGTCCGTGACATCAGGCGGTTTCGCCACGCCTTTCCGGTCGCGGATGGCAAGTGGCCAGCTTCAACCTTGCGATCAACTGTCCATCCCAAATGCTTGCGGCATATGCGATTTCCGTGTTCCGCGCCGTAGTGGGACCAGATCATGTCCAAATGTTTCAGGACAATCTGCAGTTCTCCCGAATGGGAGGGGGCCGTCTGGCCGGAGCCCTTGAGCAGGGCTTCGGCAACGACACCCGGCCACCATGGCCTGCCATAGGCGCCCCTTCCAATCATAACGCCATCAGCACCAGACTCAGCCAGCATCTGGCGGGCTGACGCCTCGCCGACACAGTCGCCATTGACGATGACAGGGATCGATACGGCGTCCTTTACGGCCCGGACTTTTTTCCAATCGGCCTTGCCGCTATAGAACTGGCAGCGTGTGCGGCCGTGCACGGTCACCATGCTTACTCCCGCCGCCTCGGCACGCCTCGCGAGTTCGGGAGCATTCATGCAGGCTTCATCCCAGCCGAGCCGCATCTTGAGGGTCACCGGAACGCTGCTGCTGGCAACGGTCGCATCGATCAGGCGAATGGCGTGGTCGAGATTTCGCATCAGAGCCGAACCAGATAGGCCGCCAGTGACCTCGCGCGCCGGACACCCCATGTTGATGTCGATCAGGTCCGCGCCCAAATCCTGCGCCGCCTTGGCGCCTTCCGACATCCAACGCGGCTCTCTGCCCGCGAGCTGAATGGCGAATGGCGCCACGCGGTTCTTACCCGTGGCCCGGCGAACCATATCCGGCCGCCGGTTGACCAGTTCCTCGCTGGCGACCATCTCGGAAAACACCAATCCAGCGCCATGAGCATGGGCGATGGCGCGGAATGGCTCGTCGCTTACGCCCGACATGGGTGCCAGAAAGACGCGATTGCGTGTCTTTATGTTTCCGATCACTATGCTCATAAATTAGGCAGTCACTTTCAGTGATTATTATTTGCGCAAACTAGCGGGTTTTCAGCCCGGGTCAAGTGTCCCTGATTGCACAGTTGCACTGTCGCTGTTAGAGGCGAGGCATGAAAGTTGCCGCCGTCATTGTCGCCGGCGGGTCCGGTATTCGGGCCGGTGGCGAACTCCCCAAACAGTACCAGATGATCGGCGGCAAACCGGTGATCTGGTGGACGCTGAAGGCATTCGCCGATCATCCCGGCGTTTCATGGGTGCAGCCGGTGATCGGGCACGGGCATGAGCATTATTTCTCGGAAGCCGCCTCGGACATAAAAGTCCTGCAGCCGGTGACAGGAGGTGCCACCCGGCAGGCCTCCTGCAGGATTGGCGTGGAGGCAGTCGAGGCTTTCGATCCGGACGCCGTGTTGATCCATGACGCGGCGCGTCCCTTCGTTTCGCAAGACCTGATCAGCCATATCATCGCAGCATTGCACGCCGGTGACGGGGTCATCCCTGCCCTGCCGATCAACGAAACGATCAAACGCGCGCCCGGCGGCACGATAGAGACAACAGTCGATCGAAACTCACTCTGGACGGCGCAAACACCGCAGGGCTTCAAATATCGCGGCATACTCGCGGCACACCGCGAGGCGTTTCAGTCACAGGCCGACAATCTCACCGATGACGCCGCCATTGCAGAGCGGGCGGGCATTGCCGTAACCATTATCGGGGGAAGGTCGGAGAACAAGAAAATCACCACTGCCAGCGATGTGAAAGAGGCCGATGCTTCATTGATGCGGATGTCGTTTGACCGGCTGGGGGATGTACGAACCGGACAGGGCATCGATGTTCACGCCTTTGTGCCGGGCGACCACGTAATGCTTTGCGGCGTTCGCATTCCGCATGACCACAGGCTCGATGGCCATTCCGACGCGGATGCAGCCCTTCACGCCCTTACCGATGCTCTTTTCGGCGCCATTGGCGAGGGCGATATCGGCCAGCATTTTCCACCGAGCGATGCCCACTGGAAAGACGCGCCGTCCTCGATCTTTGTCGGGAAAGCGATGGAACTGCTCAAGCAACGGGGCGGCCGCGTGGCGAATGCGGATATCACCATACTGTGCGAAGCGCCGAGGATCGGTCCCCACATTGCGGCCATGAAGGATGTATTGAGCAAACTTCTCGAAACCGGCCGGGACCGTATCGCCATTAAGGCGACGACAACCGAAAAACTGGGATTTACCGGGCGGCGCGAAGGCTTGCAGGCCTTTGCCACCGTGCTGGTTCGCCTGCCGTTATGACATTGATGTTCCCGGAGAATTTGATCGCCGACGCGGAGCAACTGCTTGGCGCGATGCGAGGCAGAAACCTCAGGCTCTGCGCTGCAGAAAGTTGCACGGGAGGTTTGATCGCAGGCCTGTTCACATCGATCGCCGGCTCATCCGATGTCTTCGAGCGGGGATTTGTGACCTATTCCAACGAGGCGAAGATCGAGACGCTCGGTGTCTCGCAAGACCTCCTGCAAGGGCACGGCGCTGTCAGCGAAGCGGTTGCGGCGGCGATGGCGGAAGGCGCACTGCTGCACTCTCACGCCCAAATTGCGCTTTCGGTGACCGGCATTGCGGGGCCAGGTGGCGGAAGCGAAGAAAAGCCTGTGGGGCTGGTGTTCATTGGCTGCGCCGGGGCGTCACTCAGGACCCGGGTTTCAAGATTCACGTTTGGGGATCGGGGCCGGCAGGAAGTCCGCCTCGCTTCGGTCACTGAGGCTTTGATCCTGCTGAAATCTGCACTTGACCCTTAAGCGGTCGCGGCCTGCTTGCCATGAACCTTTTCAACTCGCTCTCCGAGAGCGGTGGCGATGCGTCGAAGTGCCAGATCGAAGACACTCGATACGAGAACCTGCATCATCTTGCTGGTCATGGCGTAGTCGACATTCATTTCGACTTCCGAGCCACCCTCGGGAAGTTCATAGACCTTCCACACACTGTCGAGATTCTTTATAATGCCGTCCGATGCGTGCGCTTTGATCGTTCTGGCCTTGGGATCGACAACGATGCTGCTCTTGACGGTTTCGCTGATGTTGAGGCGCTTGTAGACGATGGTCAGCGCAGCCGCAAATGAAGTGGTTCCGTCGGCATGCTTTTCGACATCCTTGATAGTCGATCCACGGACGAGCGGAATGAACTTGTTATAGTGGCCCACATCCGATGCAACCGCGTAAAGCTGCTCAGCCGAATAGGGATATTTTCGCTTCACGTTGAATTTTGGCATCAAACTTTCCTGTCAGGTGTTGGCGCGGGCGGCCTTGAGGCGGGCGAAGTCGTCGCCGGCGTGGTGCGATGACCGGGTGAGCGGCGAGGATGCCACCATGAGGAAGCCCTTGGCGTAGGCGATCGTTTCGTAGGACGCGAATTCTTCAGGGGTGACGAAACGGTCAATCTGGGCATGCTTGCGCGACGGCTGGAGGTACTGGCCGATGGTGATGAAATCGATGCCGGCGGAGCGCATGTCGTCCATCACCTGCATGATCTGTTCGCGTGTTTCGCCAAGGCCAACCATGATCCCCGACTTGGTGAACATCGCCGGATCAAGCTCCTTGACGCGCTGCAGCAGCCGGAGCGAATGAAAATAACGGGCACCGGGCCTGATCTTCAAATAGAGTGCCGGCACGGTTTCGAGATTGTGGTTGAAAACATCGGGCCGCGCTTCCACGACGATTTCCAGCGCGCCATCCTTCTTCAGGAAATCCGGTGTCAGCACCTCGATGGTGGTGGCCGGAGAAGCGGCGCGGATCGCCCTGATGGTGCGGGCAAAATGCGCAGCACCGCCATCAGCCAAATCATCGCGATCAACCGATGTGATTATCGAATGGCTGAGACCCATGCGCGCCACGGCATCGGCAACCTTCTCAGGTTCGTTGCCCACAAGCGCTTCGGGGATGCCTGTCTTCACATTGCAGAACGCACAGGCCCTGGTGCAGGTGTCGCCCATGATCATGAAGGTCGCGTGCTTTTTCGACCAGCATTCACCGATATTCGGGCAGCCAGCTTCCTCGCAGACCGTGACCAGCTTGTTGTCGCGAACGATCTTCTGGGTTTCGGCGTAAACTTGTGAACCCGGCGCCTTGACGCGGATCCAGTCGGGCTTGCGCAAGACCGGCGTATCCGGCTTGTGGGCCTTTTCGGGATGGCGCGGACGCGCCGGGCTCAGTGTGTCAAGAATGTTGACCATGATCGCCCGGTCAGGCGGTCTTTCCCTTGATGGCGCGATAGATGAAAATCAGCAGGCAGGCGCCAATGACTGCAACAACCAGTTGTCCCAGAAAACCGCCGAAGGTCATGCCCAGCACAGCCGACAGCAGCAGATTGCCGACGACGGCGCCGACGATACCCAGAACGATGTTCATCACCAGTCCGGTATCGAAGTTCATTACCTTTTCCGCGATCCATCCGGCAAGCCCGCCTATGACGATCGTCAATATCCAACCAAAACCTTCCATGATCAGTCCCTCTTCCCTTGATACCCCTAAGACCGGCGCGAGCGCAGCAGCTTGAGAACGATAAGCAGGACCACGGCACCGACGACAGCCACGATGAGATTGCCCCAGAACCAGCCCTGAAACAACTCGCCAAGCTGCAGGCCCAGCGCGTTGGCGGCAAAGGCGCCGATATAGGCGCCGATGACGCCGCTGAGGATGTTCATGAAGAGGCCCATATCGCTCTTGGTGATTTTCTCGGCAATCCAGCCCGCGAGGCCGCCGATCACCAACGTGCCGATCCAGCCGACGCCGCCGCCGAGATCCATTAAACTGTTCATGTGTAGCCTCCTTGATTTCCTAACTGATGATGCGGGCCAGCAGCACGACGATGATGGCGCCAATCGTCGCCGTCACAATGTCGCGGGCGTATTCATTCTGAATTCCGAGATTGATATTGGCCTTTTGCAAGGCAAAGCTGCCCACGAAAGAGCCAATGACGCCGCTGATGAGATAGCCAAACAGGCCGGATCCGCCAACAATAAAGCTAGCCAGCCAGCCGGCGACAAGCCCGATCAAAAGTGCGATCATTATGTTTCTGGAGTTCATTGGCCGCGCCCTGGAAAGTCTTGCAATCTACCGGCATCATATGGCCCAGCGATGCCGGTGTATCAAGATTTTTTGCTAGTGGCGCTTGGCGTGCGGCTCGGTCCAGAACTTGACGATCCTATCCTGTTCGGCCTGGGTTTTCCGCGACATGGGCGTATCCTGCCCCTGCTGGACCGCGACAAAGGCGCCGCCCACGACAAACAGGAAAATAGCCGGTTTCACCAGGCCGCCCATCAGCGCTCCCGACATAATACCCCAGATGTTCTTGCCGCGGCCAAACAGGAGGCTGACGGTCAAAGCGCCAACCAGCGCCAGGACAATGTCCAAATAGTCGAAGGCCTCGAGCAGCGGAGAAACCTGTTCCATCCCGCCAGAAATACGCCGGAAGCGTTTAGAAAGCCTTCACCAGCCCCTACATGTGAATGACGCGGCCATAGGCATCTAGCACGCTTTCGTGCATCATTTCCGACAGGGTCGGATGCGGGAAGATCGTGTGCATCAGCTCTTCCTCGGTGGTTTCCAGCCCCATGGCGACGACGAAGCCCTGGATCAGCTCGGTGACCTCCGCACCTACCATATGGGCGCCCAGCAGGCGGCCGGTCCTGGCATCGAAAATGGTCTTGACCAGCCCCTGGTCCTCGCCAAGCGCTATGGCCTTGCCGTTGCCGATGAAGGGGAACCGGCCAACCTTCACTTCAAAGCCCGCCGCCTTGGCCTTGGCCTCTGTCAGGCCCACGGAAGCCACCTGGGGGTGACAATAGGTACAGCCGGGGATTTGCTCCTTCTTCATCGGATGGGCGTCCAGGCCCTTGATTTTCTCGATGCAGATCACGCCCTCATGCTCTGCCTTGTGGGCCAGCATGGGCGGGCCAGCAACATCGCCAATGGCATAGAGGCCGGGCACGCTGGTGCGGCCAAAGTCATCGATGACGATACAGCCCTTCTCGGTTTTCACGCCCAAGGCCTCAAGTCCGAGATTTTCAATGTTGCCCTGAACACCCACCGCGGAAATGACGCGATCCACTGTAAGTTCGGACCTGGCGCCGCCCTGCTCGATGGTGGCCGTCACGCTGTCGGCATTCTTCTTCAGCGCGCTGACCTTGGCGCCGGTCTTGATCTTGAGACCCTGCTTTTCCAGCTGCTTCTGGGCAATCCTGGCGATTTCGGCGTCTTCCACGGGCATGATCTGGTCGACGATCTCGACGACCGTGACATCGACGCCCATGGAATTGTAAAACGACGCGAATTCAATGCCGATGGCGCCCGAGCCCACGACGAGGAGCGACTTTGGCATCGCAGGCGGCACCATGGCTTCAAAATAGGTCCAGACCAGCTTGCCGTCCGGCTCTAGCCCCGGCAGTGCGCGCGGCCTGGCACCGGTGGCAATGATGATGTGCCTGGCGGCGTAGGTTCCGGCCCCGAGTGCTCCTTTTGGCTCCGGGTGCTGGGGCTGCATTGCGGGCTTGGCGGCTTTCGAAACCACGACTTCGCCGGGCTTTGTTATTTTTGCCTCGCCCCAGATCACCGTGACCTTGTTTTTCTTCAGCAGCATGCCGACGCCGCCATTGAGACGGCCCGAAACGCCGCGCGAACGCTTCACGACGGCGGCGGCATCGAAACCAATGTTGTCGGCTGATAGGCCATAATCCTTGGCGTGCTTCATATAGTGATAGATTTCGGCCGAGCGGAGCAGCGCCTTGGTGGGAATGCAGCCCCAATTCAGGCAAATGCCGCCCAGATGTTCGCGCTCCACGATGGCCGTCTTGAAGCCAAGCTGGGCAGCGCGGATGGCGGTGACATAGCCGCCGGGGCCCGCGCCTATGATGAGGACATCGAATTGTTCGGCCATGAAACGCTCCCCTATATCCCCAAAATCTTCTTTACCACCGGAACCAGCGCCTCGCCGATGGCACGGGTGTTGGCAGCATCGAGATGGCCGCCGTCGGTGGGGTCGGTCTTTGCGGCGCTGCCGGCATCAAAGAAGTGCACATTCATATCCTTGGCCACGCGTGCGTAGTGACGCTCGAACAGCTTCGACTCGGCGATGGCGTGGCCCCAGAGATCGTTGAACCATTCGTCAGCCGTCTGGCAGAGCGGCGGCGGCGACATGATCAGAATTTCAGGCGCCTTGTACTCGGCAATATAGGAATAGCGCTGGACGACTTCCACGAGCCTCGCCAAGCCCATCGAGGCATCAAAGGCGCGGCAGCGGTTGGCGTACTTGATGTCATTGGTGCCGAGCATGATGATGACGAGATCGAGTGGCTGGTGCGTGGTGAGCAGCATCGGTAGCGCCACCGCGCCGTTTCTCTCCTCGCCAACAGTCGGATCGGGGAACACGGTGGTCCGGCCATTCATGCCTTCCTCGATGACCCGCGCCTTGCCGGCAAGGCCAGCCGACAGAGCATTCGGCCAACGGTCCTCGAAGGCATGACGCTTCCAGGTGCCGGCAATGAAGCCCCAGGTGAGGCTGTCACCGAATGCGAGAATGGATTTCATGATTGTCAGCCTCAGACCAGCATCAGGCCGGGTTCTTCGAGATAGGCCTTGATTGCGCCGATGAACTCGGCTCCCAGCGCGCCATCGATACAGCGGTGATCGGTCGACAACGTGATGGTCATCTGCTGTTCGATGACGATGTCGTTGCCCCGCACCACGGGACGGCGCTCGCCCGAACCTATTGCCAGGATGGAGCCATGCGGCGGATTCACGATGGCGGCGAAGTTCTTCACGTTCATCATGCCCATGTTGGAGATGGCGGCGGAGCCACCGGTGTATTCCTCAGGCTTGAGTTTCCGGGTCTTCGCCCTCGCCGCATAATCCTTCATCTCCAGTGAAATCTGCGCGAGGCCCTTGGTTTCGGCCTTGCGCACGACGGGCGTGATCAGTCCACCGGGGATCGACACCGCGACACCCACATCTGCGTGCTTGTGCTTCACCATGGCATTTTCCGTCCACGAGACATTGGCGTCCGGAACCTTGATGAGCGCCATGGCCATGGCCTTGATGATGAAATCATTGACCGAGACCTTCCAGGCGGGCTTGCCTTCCTTATCCTTGGGCGCCTGCAAATTGAGGCGCTCACGAAGTGCCAGAAGATTGTCGAGCGTCACATCGACCGACACATAGAAATGCGGAATTGTCTGCTTCGATTCGGTGAGGCGCCGCGCGATGGTCTTGCGCATGCCGTCATGCGGCACGAGTTCGTATGAGCCCGGCTCAAACAGCTTGAGCACCGCATCATCCGACATGGCGGGCGCCATTGCGGCGGCGGGCTTTGCCGCTGGAGCAGCGCCCGGCCTGGCGGTTTCCACGTCCTTCATGACAATGCGGCCATGTGGACCGGAGCCCTTGAGTGCGGCGATATCGATGCCCTTCTGCTTCGCCATACGGCGGGCCAGCGGCGAGGCAAAGACGCGCGAACCATTGGATTGCGGGGCCGGTCCCTCGCTTTTAGCGGCGGCCGGTGGAGCAACGGCAGTTGCTGCCACGGCTGGCTTCACTGCTACGGAAGCCGCGCCAACTGCCTTGATGTCCGCCGCCTTCTCGCCCTCGCCGAGGATCACGGCAATCGGCGTATTGACGGCCACGTCGTCGGTGCCGCCGGCAATCAGTATCTTGCCGAGAATGCCCTCATCCACAGCCTCGACTTCCATTGTTGCCTTGTCGGTTTCGATCTCGGCAAGAATGTCGCCGGACTTGACCGTGTCGCCCTCGTTCTTGAGCCACTTGGCAAGCTTGCCCTTCTCCATCGTGGGCGACAGGGCGGGCATGAGGATGTTGGTTGGCATGGGTTTCAGTCCTCGTTGTCGCTTTTCCCGGTAGTCTGCCGCTTGCTATGCCTTGGGATTGGCAATTGCGCTGGACTGGGCGGCGGCCTTGGCGAGATCCTCGGCCAGGGCCTTGCGAATGCTTTCAAGATTGCTGGATACCGTGCCGACGCCATGTTCGGCGCAGGATACGGCGACATTCTGCGCAATACTCGAAAGCACGTGGCCCCAGACATCGGGCTTGCCAAAGGCCATGGCGTGCAGCGCCAGGCTCAAGTGGCCATTGGTGATCCAGGCGCGGACGACCTCGCCCGCCTGCGGATCGTGGAATACTTCGTGCGGCGGCTGCAACTGATGCGGATGAACGTCGTGGCTGTGGTCGTGGTGCTGATGGCCGTGACTAGACATAGAGAACTCCTTTGGCCGCGGCGACGACTTCATCGACATTCGGCAATGCCAGTTTTTCGAGATTGGCGGCGTAGGGCATGGGAACATCCTTGCCGGCGACGCGGGCGACGGGAGCGTCGAGATAGTCGAAGGCGAGCGTCATCACCTGTGCGGCGAGTTCGGACGTCACCGAGAATTGCGGATAGCCCTCTTCCACGCAAACGCAGCGATTGGTTTTCTTGACGCTCTCGACCACGGTTTCGATATCCATGGGGCGAATGGTGCGGAGATCGATAACTTCCGCCTCGATACCCTCAGCCGCGAGTTTCTCAGCGGCGGACATCGCGTAGGTCATGCCGATGCCGAAGGAGACGATGGTCACATGCTGGCCGGCGCGGGCAATGCGGGCCTTCCCGATGGGGACCGTCCAATCCTCCAGCTTCGGTACGTCGAAAGTCTTGCCGTAAAGGATTTCGTTCTCGAGGAAAATCACCGGGTTGCGATCGCGGATCGCCGATTTCATCAGGCCTTTGGCATCTGCCGCCGTATAGGGCATGACCACTTTCAGGCCGGGAATGTGCGAGAACCAGGCGGCGTAGTCCTGGCTGTGCTGGGCAGCGACACGGGCCGCGGCACCATTGGGACCGCGAAACACGATGGGGCAGCCCATCTGGCCGCCCGACATATAAAGCGTCTTGCCGGCCGAATTGATGATCTGGTCAATCGCCTGCATGGCGAAATTGAAAGTCATGAACTCCACGATGGGCTTGAGCCCGGCGAATGCCGCGCCAACCGCTATACCCGTAAAGCCGTGTTCGGTAATGGGGGTATCGATCACCCGGTTAGGGCCGAATTCATCCAGCATGCCCTGGCTGATCTTGTAAGCGCCCTGATACTGGCCAACTTCCTCGCCCATGAGGAAGACGTCCTTGTCGCGCCGCATCTCCTCCGACATGGCCTGACGCAATGCTTCGCGCACCGTCATCGAAACCATTTCGGTGCCTTCCGGAACTTCGGGTTCGGGGGACGGTCCCCCTCTGGCGTCGCTGCGCGACACCGTCTCCCCCGCAAGCGGGGGCGAATGTACTGCCTTATCCTCCCCCTTCACGGGGGAGGTGGCGCGCAGCGCCGGAGGGGGTGCCACATCAGCTTCGCCAATCACGGCGATGGGCGTGTTGACCTTGACGTTTTCACTTCCGGCCGGAACCAGGATCGCGGTCAACAGCCCTTCGTCCACAGCTTCAACTTCCATGGTGGCCTTGTCAGTCTCAATCTCGGCAATGACATCGCCGGATTTGACATTGTCGCCGACGTTCTTGAGCCATTTGGCCAGTTTTCCCTCTTCCATGGTGGGAGAAAGGGCGGGCATGAGGATGCTTGGCATTCGGGTCTCCTGTCCTCACGCGTTGATGTAAATGTCGGTATAGAGCTCCGAAACATCGGGCTCGGCGTCGGCCTGGGCGAATTCGGCGGCTTCGGTGACGATCACGCGTATTTCGGCGTCGATCTTTTTCAGATCATCCTCGCTTGCGGCTTTCGTCTTGATCAGGCGGGCCTTCACCTGTTCGATAGGATCGTGCTCCTCGCGCATTTTCTGGACTTCTTCCTTGGCGCGATACTTGGCAGGGTCAGACATCGAGTGGCCGCGATAGCGGTAGGTCATCATTTCTAGAATATAGGGGCCGTCACCCGCCCGGCAGTGGGCCACGGCGCGGTCACCCGCGTCCTTCACGGCCCGTACATCCATGCCATCAACCTGTTCGCCTGGAATGCCGAAAGCGTCACCACGGTCACCCAAATGATCGGATTTCGCCGTCGACCGGTTGGCGGCGGTGCCCATCGCATAGCGGTTGTTCTCGATGATGAAGATCACCGGAAGCTGCCAGAGAGAGGCGATATTGAAGGTTTCGTAGACCTGCCCCTGGTTGGCGGCTCCATCGCCGAAATAGGTCACCGAAACATGGTCGTTGCCGCGATAACGGTTGGCAAAGGCGAGCCCTGCGCCAAGCGGCACCTGGGCGCCGACAATGCCATGGCCGCCGAAAAACTGCTTTTCGCGGCTGAACATATGCATAGAGCCGCCCTTGCCCCTGGAGTAGCCGCCACGGCGCCCGGTCAGTTCCGCCATGACGCCCTTGGGTTCCATGCCGCAGGCCAGCATGTGGCCATGGTCGCGGTATGAGGTGATGACCTGGTCGCCATCCTTGAGGGCCATCTGCATCCCGACGACGACGGCCTCCTGGCCAATATAGAGGTGGCAGAAACCGCCAATGAAGCCCATGCCATAAAGCTGGCCCGCCTTCTCCTCGAAACGCCGGATCAAGAGCATTTCGCGATAAGCCTTCATTTCATCGAACTGCGCGGCGGGCTGCTCCTTCGACGCTGGCTTTACGGCCTTCTTGGAGATGTAAGCGGACTTGACTGCCATCTTCGGCTCCTGTTGCGGAAGGTGCCAATACATAGCAGTAAACGCTTGAGGTGACTGTCAAAAAGGAAGATTAACCGATTTTCGGTTTATCGACCTGAATCTACTTCTGAATCAGCAGCAGTTCATTGCTCTCAAGGAAGTTCAAATCCTGCCGCACGAGCTGTTCCAGCATGTCCGGATCGAGGGATTCGGGACGCATCAGTTTGACCCTCTGATCGAGTTGCTGCCTGCCGGAAGCTGCAACCCCAAGCTCGGTTTCGAGCTCCGCAACCTTGACCACGAGGGCATCACGATGGGCAAAACTACGCGGCCCATAGAAGCCATGCCAGGCCAGATAGCCCAATAGCGCCAAACAGGTCACCATGACGGTCAGATCGAATTTGCGAAATTTCATGGGCTCCCCGCTCCGCTTTGGCCCACCCTCAAAAGAAAAGGTTAACAAAGCATTGGCAATCGATGTCTGCTAGGCAAATGACCATTAAAAGACTACATAGGCAGCATGTTATCGAGCAGCCGGTTCGCAGTCGCGGTTCACGCCCTGAGCGTGTTAGCCAAGAATTTTGGCAAGGGCCCGGTTTGCTCAAGCCTGGTCGCCTCCAGCGTCAACACCAATCCGGTGGTTATCCGCCGGCTGATGGGCGAGCTTGAACGGGCGCAACTGGTGTCGTCAGCAGCCGGAAGGACGGGCGGCTTTGCACTCGGCCGCGCACCGGACCGGATTTCACTCGCCGACATCTACCGGGCAGTCGAAGGCAGCGGCATTTTCAAGATGCACAAGGTTGATCCCGAGTCGAACTGCCCGATTGCCGCGATGATCGGCAAAATCATTTCAACACCGCTTCAGGACGCCGAAATTGCGCTGCAACGGTCGCTCGCCACGACCTCACTGAAAGACGTGGCACAACAGCTTTGATCGACGGTAACGCGCGGCTGCTCTGGCTGCTGGCATTCGGCAATTTTGTCATTGGCCTTGGCGCGTTTGTCGTCATCGGAATCATTTCGCCGATTGCCGAGGGGCTGGAGATCAGCAAGTCGAGCGCTGGAACGATCCTCACGGCCTATGCCTTTGCCTACATGATCGCCTCACCGGTGGCCGTTGCGCTGACCGCCAATACGCCACGGCGAACGGTGCTGACAGTAGCATTGGCATTATTCTTTTTTGGGTCGATGCTTTCGGCACTTTCCACAACGTTGTGGATGCTTGTTGCTTCGCGCGTGCTCGTGGCCGTCGGTGCCGCACTTTTCACGCCGGTCGCTGCCGGCGTCGCTGTTGCGATCTCGGCTCCCGAGCAGCGCGGCAAGGCACTGGGCAGGGTGTTTGGCGGCATCACGATGGCGCAGGTTATTGGCGTGCCTGCGGGAGCCTGGCTCGCCTACCGGTTCGGATGGACGGCAACATTTTGGGCCGTGTCACTCCTGGCGCTCACGGGACTGGTGACCATTTACAAGTCCATTCCGGTCAATACCCAGTTCCAGTCGGCCAGCCTTGGCACCATCATCGCAACGCTGGCCCAGTGGCGGACAACATTTGCAATAGCCTTCACCGCAACAATGATGGCGGCCGTCTACACGGTGTTCACGTTCTTTGGGCCACTGATCGAAGCTTCTGTTGGAAGCAATCCGGAGCTGCGCAGCTTGTACCTGGCGATTTTCGGCGTCGGCGCTGTCGTGGGCAATTGGGCCGGTGGCCTGATGACGGACAAGATCGGCAGCTTCCGCACACTCACCATTCTCTGCGTGGCACAGGGGCTTATCATGCCGCTGTTCAGCTCAATTCCGTGGAGCGCAATTCCCTTTGCCCTGCTCGTAGGCATCTGGAGTTCGTTCGGCTGGTCTTTCATGGCGCCGCAGCAGGCAAGGCTGGTGGCCATCGCACCGCAAGCACAGGCCCTGATGCTGGCTCTCAATGCGGCAGCGATCTATGTCGGCATTGCGATCGGATCGGCGTTTTCTTCGGCCGTCATGGCAAAGTACGGCCTTGGTGCGCTCGGCCTTGCCGGCGGCGTCATGGCGGCGATTGCGCTATTGCATCTGGTGATGTCGGTACGGCTATCAGGCCGGTAACAAGTTTCAGGGCGAACGGCCGCCAACAATCGCGAAATCACCGACAGACAAGCGATCGTCTCCTGTTGCTCCCGCCACTCTCAGCCACAAGCCTTTGCCGATGCTGCCAGGCGGAAGTGCAAATGATTGCGTGCCCTGATCAGTCTGAAGCCTGAAACTGAAGACCTGTCCACCGGCCGCGCCCATTTGGCCCTCAGGCAAAACCATGACATCGAGGATCGTCGCCGGGCTCACACCCGTGGCTGATACCGGCGGGGTGTAGGAAATTCCCCTAACGGGCATCGCCTCCGGCGCACCAAACTCCACCATGACATTGATTTCGCGATCAGGCTGATCGAGCAAAATCCCCGTCTCCGGCTTGCCGTCAAACAGGTTGCCGAACTGATATTTCTGCTCGCTCCCGTCATTCAGCGCGGCAAGAAACCTGCCGTTGCTGAGATCGATGGTGCCTTGCGATGATAGGCCATCGCCCTTGACGCCACCATTCACGGTCTCGGTCTTGGCTACATCTATCGCGGCAGTGTTCTGCGGAAGCTTGGCCGGATCGACGGTCACCGTGACGTTGACCGGCGGCGGCGATGAACCGGGCAGCGCAATCTGATAAATGGCCAGCCCCACGCCCGCGATGACACCGAGACTTGAGATCACCAGATGAAAACTTGAGAGCTTGTTGGGCCCGTTATTTGAGGATCGACCGGCCGGCATAATGCGACTGTGTTCCAAGTTCTTCTTCAATGCGGAGGAGTTGATTGTATTTGGCGAGACGATCCGAACGGGCAAGCGAACCGGTCTTGATCTGCCCGCAATTTGTGGCAACAGCAAGATCGGCGATGGTCGAGTCCTCGGTTTCGCCGGACCGGTGCGACATCACCGCGGTATAGGCGGCCCGGTGCGCCATCTCCACGGCCTCGAGGGTTTCGGTCAGCGTTCCGATCTGATTGACCTTCACCAGGATGGAATTGGCGATCCCCTTGCTGATCCCGTCGCTGAGCCGTTTGGTGTTGGTCACGAAAAGATCGTCGCCGACGAGCTGGCAGGATGTCCCAATCAGATCGGTCACCTGCTTCCAGCCGTCCCAGTCGTCCTCCGACATGCCGTCCTCTATCGAAATGATCGGATAATCATGAGAGAGCTTGGCGAGGTATTTTGCCTGTTCTTCAATAGAACGGGTTTTCCCTTCTCCTTCATAGACATACTTGCCACCTTTGAAGAATTCGGTTGAAGCGCAATCGAGCGCCAGACAGATTTCCCGCTCCGGCTTGTAGCCAGCCTTTTCGATGGCCTCGAGGACAAAATCGAGCGCCGCTTCGGCGGAGGGAAGGTCGGGGGCAAAGCCGCCCTCGTCGCCGACGTTGGTGTTGTGGCCGGCTTTTTTCAGGGCGCCCTTCAAGGTGTGGAAGACCTCCGCACCCATGCGCAGCGCCTCGCTAAACGACTCAGCGCCCACCGGCATGATCATGAATTCCTGGAAGTCTATGGGGTTGTCGGCATGGACACCGCCATTGATGATGTTCATCATCGGCACCGGCAGGGTGCGCGCCGATGGTCCGCCGACATAACGATAGAGCTGCAGACCCGAGGCTTCCGCGGCAGCCTTGGCTACCGCCAGCGATACGCCGAGGATGGCGTTGGCGCCGAGGCGCGCCTTGTTCGGCGTTCCGTCGAGCGCAATCATGCCGCGATCGATGGCAATCTGGTCCTCGGCATCCATTCCGGCGAGCGCATCGAATATCTCTCCATTCACAGCGGCCACAGCCTTGGTTACGCCTTTGCCAAGATAGCGTTTCTTGTCGCCATCGCGCAGTTCGACAGCCTCATGGGCACCGGTCGATGCGCCGGAAGGAACCGCCGCGCGGCCCATGGAACCATCCTCAAGGGTGACATCGACCTCGACTGTCGGGTTGCCGCGGCTATCGAGGATTTCGCGTGCGCTGATGTCGAGAATGGCGGTCATTGGCGTCTCCGGGTGAATGCGAAGGGCCTGTATGTCCGCAGACAACAAAGATTGCAAGACGGCTGCCCGGCCATGCGCGAATTTCTAACGGCCGACGAGAAGGGCAAAGGGTTCGTCCACGGCGCGGTCGACGAGTGCCCGATAGGCAGCATAGTCGGGGTGTCCCGGCTCGACACGGCCAAATGATACCGATTTCCGCAGCGGTGTCATCACGATGGGACAGGACACCGGAACGAGATGGGCGCCCCTCCCCGATTGAAGCGTGGTGAGGATGCCGAACATGTCACCGGCAATCGTTGGCCGGGTTACAATGATGAGGCGGTATTGCCCCGCCTTGTTGGTCACCAGATAGACGTAGCCAGACTGATGCGGAATAGAGACATCGCCTTCCTGGGTGAAGGCCGTATCGAGCCGTTCAGCCTCGCGAAAAATCAGATGGTCGCGCTCGTCACTCCACGAGATCGACGTGCGATACGCGTAAATCGCGCCATTTGCCGAAAATGACGGACGGAGGGTGAGATAGTCGCCTTCGATCCAGGTTACTGCCGGCCTTGAATAAGAACCGAGGGTTTCGGGTGCGACATCCGACAGGCGGGCGCTGGCCAACGCTTCTACCGGTTTCCGCAGTTTGATGGCCAGTGCCTCTTCAAGCCGGATGACCGTCGCAAGGGTCAAAGGCCGCTGCCCAGACAGCGCTTTTTCGAGGGTCGACAATGACAGTTTGGCATGGTCGGCAAGAAACTGCCGGGTGATCCGCCGCTTGGCCAATTCCTCGCGGATCAACCTGGCGATGGCAGAGCTTTCGCCTGTGGAAAGGTTCTGGTCTGTCATTCGCGTGGACTTGCCATGCCTCAATTTCCGTACAAACCCGGACAATTCCACAAAGACCCGCCTGCTTCAAGCAAAGCCCGGCAAGCGGTTGCTGCAATTCGATGGACTTCACGCTCGCGAAACGCAGCCATTGCAGCGAGACTTTGACCATGGCGGCGCTCAATCCCGGCAGCCGCCAGGAGGAATACAATGTCATCCCCAGCTCTCTTACAAACCTTCGTGCTGCCCTACCCGGCTAGGCTTTGCCAAGCCATCGCTACTGCAATCCTGCTACTGCTCTCCCAGCTCATTTCACCCGCGCTCGCAGCGGACACGCGCTTCGTGACGCCCAATGCGATGGGGACCGGCAGCCTGCTGCTCAAGACAACCGAACCCGGCCGCTATGTGGAAGCGCCCCGCATTGCCACAGATTTCGACATTACGGTGACCGGGCCAATCGGCCGCACCCGCGTGACCCAGCGCTTTCAAAACCCAACCGACGGGTGGGTGGAAGGTATCTATGTGTTTCCGCTGCCTGACAATTCCGCGGTCGATACGCTGAAGATGGTGGTGGGCAACCACGTGATCGTCGGCGATATCAAGGAAAGGGCCGAAGCCAAAAAAATCTATGAAGAGGCGAAAGCCAATGGCCAGAAAGCCGCACTCCTGGAACAGGAGCGGCCCAACCTGTTCACCAACTCTGTCGCCAATATCGGCCCTGGCGAATCCATCGTTATCCAGATCGAGTACCAGGAAGCTATCCGGCAATCGGGTGGCGAGTACGCCTTGCGCGTACCGCTGGTCATGGCGCCGCGCTATAATCCCGAACCCGACATCATCCTGTCGAGCTCGACAGAGCCAGAAACGATCTCCGATCCGGTGCCGGATCGCAGCCGGATTGAACCGCCGGTTCTGGACCCCCGTGTTTCCAGTCCTGCAAATCCGGTTGCCATCACCGTGCATCTCAATCCGGGTTTTGCACTGGGCGAAATCGTGAGTCCGCACCACCAGATCAACAGCACTGTCGTGTCGGAGTACCGGCAGACCATCACGCTTGGCGATGGCGTGGTTCCGGCCGACCGGGACTTTGAACTGACCTGGCGCGCCAAGCCGCAGGATGAACCTGCCATCGGCCTTTTCCACGAGACGATCGGGAAGGACAACTACGTTCTCACGATTGTTTCGCCACCCACCCCGGCAAAGTCCGAAATCCGCTTGTCGCGCGAAGTCATCTTCGTCATCGACAATTCGGGCTCGATGGGCGGCCCCTCGATGGACCAAGCAAAATCCAGCTTGCAGTACGCCCTGTCGCGCCTCGATCCCGCTGACCGATTCAATGTCATCCGGTTCGACGACACGATGGAGACGATGTTTCCGGCAGCCGTCTCTGCGAACCGCGTCAATATCGAGGAAGCGCGCAGCTTTGCCGGCAGCCTCGAAGCCAGTGGCGGCACTGAAATGGTCGCACCTTTGCGCGCCGCACTGGCCGACAGCGATGCTCAGTCCAAGGACTATCTCCGCCAGGTAATCTTTCTGACGGACGGCGCCATTGGCAACGAACAGGAGATGTTCGATATCCTCGGCCTGAAGCGTGGACGCTCGCGGGTGTTCATGGTGGGCATCGGTTCCGCGCCCAACAGCTTCCTGATGACGCGCATGGCTGAACTGGGCCGTGGCACCTTCACCCATATCGGCGATGCCCAACAGGTCGAAGCCCGCATGCGTGAACTCTTCGGCAAGCTTGAAAGCCCGGCTGCGACCGATCTCAAGGCCGTGCTTGATGGTGCAAAGGGTGAAATGACTCCGGACAGCCTGCCCGATCTCTACCAGGGCGAGCCCATTGTCATGATGACCAAGCTTGACGACTTGAAAGGCGCGCTCACCTTCTCCGGCAAGCTTGCGAGCAAGTCATGGACCGTGACCGTGCCACTTTCCGGCGCATCCAACGGCTCCGGCATTGCCAAGCTTTGGGCACGCCGCAAGATCGAAAGTGCCGAGGTGGCCATGTCGCTCAACGAGATCACGCCCGAGGAGGCCGATCGCCGTGTCCTGGCGCTGGCGCTCGATCATCATCTCGTGTCACGCCGGACCAGCCTCATTGCGGTCGACACCGACCCGTCACGGCCACGCGATCAATTGCTGACGCGCGCCGAAGTCCCCCTGAACCTGCCGGCAGGCTGGGATTTCGACAAGGTCTTTGGACCGACTGTGAAGTTCCGCCATGCCGAATCGCAGTTCAAGTCGATTGCCATGACCGGCCTGCCGCGGGGGACGGACCAGACCAAGGCAGCCGAACTGGTGCTCCCGGAAACGGCCACTGCTTCGGAGCTCCTCATCCAGCTTGGTCTCCTGCTCTCTCTCCTCGCACTCGGACTTCATGTCCTGGCGCGCCGGGAACAGCGGACATGAGACGGCGAACACTCTCGACAGGCGCAGCCATACTGGCTGCGCTTGGTCTGATCGTGATGTCCCAGGGACTGTGGATCAAGGCGAAGGCAATTGTGGCGCAGGTGCTGCTGGAGCGGGCTTTTTCCGAAAGCGTCGCGACCGGCAGGCCGGTGAAACCGTGGAGCTGGGCCGACACCTGGCCGGTGGCGCGGATCAGCGTGCCTCGGCTCCGGGCCAGCGCCATCGCACTTGCCGGCGGCAGCGGACAGGCCCTGGCTTTCGGGCCTGGCCACCTCGACCGCTCGGCCGAGCCCGGCGAGGCCGGTACGGCTGTCTACGCGGCGCACCGCGACACGCATTTCGCCTTTTTGGGCAACCTCAGGCCCGGCGACGAAATCCGCGTGGCGCGCGGCGATGGGCTCGTATTCTCATACTGGGTAACGGACAGCCAGGTGGTCGACTGGGACAAGCCAAATATCGATCTTGATGCGCCGGGGCCAAACCTGGCGCTGGCGACGTGCTGGCCGCTCGATGCGAAAATGCATGGGCCTAAAAGGCTGGTGGTGCACGCCAACATGGAAGTCAATCAAAAAGCAGTCCGAACGGCGTTAACTGCTCAAGTGAACTGACGCCGAATTTAATTCGGCGCATTTTCCGTTACTAGGAGATTGGACAAAGTTAGCGTCGTCGGCTTGCCCACAAGCCAGAAACAGACGACAGGAGCGAGCCCCTTCACCCACTAAAGGGGCTCGCCGTATTAGTCGGCTCCTACGCGAGCTTCCACGTAGGAGCCTAGTGGAGAAAACGCGAAATTTTCAAACCCACCTTCATAAATGCTACACTTTACTGATTACAACGATGTTAATACTCAGTCGCGCTTTTGGAAATAATCCGGATGGACTAGCGCTCCGATCAGGGCGTTGGGCTCCGAGGTCGATAATGACGATCTTTGTTCAATCGGTAGCACCACACTTAAGGAACCAATATGCACGTTCCGAGTTTGAATCCGCATCCGGCAGCAGTGCCGGTATCACGGTGTGTGGCCCGCGTAGTTTATCCCAAGCGCACTGCGCGGGTCATCATCATTTTATGAGTTGGTGGAACCAAACTAGACCGCTCGCGGTTAATTATCTGCCAGGAGCCGCCTCTTGGCGCGTACTGAAGAGGTGGCCCGTTCAGTCAGCTCCGCGTCTGGGCGGGTCACTTTTTCTCTATTGCATTTCAAAGTGCGATACTCGGTACGCACAGAACGCCCACCCTACTAGTGAACATTACTGTAAGACTGCGCCTTGTCTCGAACCATCTTTTCCTCAGCCAGCATTCGGTCAGCTGACCAACTTAAATAAGTAATCAACATCGCTCTGATAACATTAGGCCTGCCAAGCTTTCTGCGATGAGCTTTTGTTCGTGCTGCCACGCCTCGGTTCTGGCTTCGACCTTCTCAATTGCCGCCATGCAGTCGTCGTCGTTCGGCAACTGGGCCATCGGTGTGCCGGTGAGTTTCTTGCGCACGTGGGCATCGAGAGCAACGAAGATTTCTTCAGGATTTCTCATCAGCCCCACTCACACGGCTGCCCCCTGCCATTGCCCAGACCAGCCACTTGTTGGATACGGCTTTGAAGGCTTCCTGAGCCAACTGCAAGGTTTCTTTCTCGACACACTGCTGGAGGCTAAGTAAAGGTGCAATTGAGCATGGGCCGTCATGGTCCAGAACCACACTCCGCGAAAAAAAGATCGTTGCACCAGCATAATCTGGCCCGCACGCAAACCATCAAAGTTGACGTGGAAATCGTTGCGGCTATTTGGCCTGCACAGCGTTAATATTAGGGATTTCCCATCGAAGCGTTGGGGCTCTGTGATACGCACTTACGATCCATTGAATTTTTCTGCATTCGATGCTTGGAACGCAACCCGCCTTAAAACCTTCAATGGTCGAGCGTGTTACGAGTTCACCTATAGTTGGTGGACAAATCCGCAAACTAGACTCAATCATAGCTCCATCCATTAAATGCTGGGACCAATAAGCCATGGTTTGCAAGCGGTCTAAAATGGATAAACTGAATGCGATGACTACTGCGCCCCGTGATGGGCGTTGGGTTATGGTGCGGAGCACGGCATCTGGTATACTTTATCGGATGCAGTGGGATACAGAGGGTTGGTCTTGGGCGGATGGGAAGGGTCGAGCCTGCGATTTGATGAAGGGCACGCGGCAGCAAATCGGAAACTGGACGAATGGTGAGGGAGTGTTGCAAGAGAACGAAGTTGATGGCTGGTTCGATCCCAACGGGCAGGTAATTTCTCTGATAGGCCATACGACCCTCTAAGGCTTCCCAACCTCGGCGGGTGAACTGCCTTGTTAAGTTGCATCAAATGAGTGAGCAAGTTTAACAGAACGGAATGAATTTTGTAGTATTCCGGTGCTGGGAGTTTGCCATGGATGCCCTGATTTCTTATGCCGCTGACCGACGATTGTTACGCCGTTATCGGGTGCTGAAAGACGGTCAGATACTATTGCCGGATGGCCGGGCGTTGCCAGTCTCCATACGTAATCTCAGTGTGCAGGGTGCCAGGATATGGTTTGCAGGCGACGTAAGCATTCCACCAAAGTTCGACTTGCTGATCGTCTCCGAACGGTTAATCCATTGCTGCGAACTGCGCTGGCATTCAGGACGGTACGCTGGCCTTGAGTTTGTCGGCGACCCACGCCACCTGGAATCATAATTGATGATAGCCACAGCCCGCATCCCTGCCTTTTTGGCGACTCCCTGATAATGGGTGGATGTTTTTGACAAGCGGCTTTTGCGATCGGCGGAAAATCGGGACAGCGGTTGTCTGCATGCGACGTGAACTTCTGGAACGCGAGATAGAGGAACTCAGCTTTCTCGTCCTTGAGGCGGAATTACAGATTTAATCCGGCCGTGATGCGGCCCGGATACTGGCTCAAATCGGGCTTGATTTCATTCCCCTGTGGAAGCGCTTGAACGCCGAAAGTTCTTTGTTCGAAGCCTTCCGCCACCGGCGGGATTTTCTCGTTGGTATTTGTGAATTGATCCGCTGAGCTAGCTTAATTCGCGTTCAAACTCCTCCGCGTTTCCTTTCAGACGCATTAAATTTTTGGCTTTTCAACAATCCAAGTTTAAGGCGCCCGTGCGAGGATGCCCCCAGACGCAACCCGTTCCGTTGCGGTTGAAGGTCCCGACCCTGTATCAGTCACCTCGGAGACCTTTTCTACCTTCGTTTGGCATTGAGAATGGTGCTTGATGCATGAGGGATTTCAACCTATCCACGGGAGCGCGGGCAAGTCATCGTCCCCGGTACTGTTCGCGCCCTGTGGTGTAGGTCGAGGCCTTATGGCAACGACCTACACCCTTTCATCCTGATTGGTCATTCAAATTATTATTGCGACGCGGTTGTCTGCTCGACATGACAACCACCTCTGTGTCTGGCCTCCAATGCATTACGAGTTGCCCCAAAAGGGTGTGCTGCGAGTTGATTTGACAGCTGGCATTGTGGGGTATGAATTAGGCATCGTGCGCGTATCTTTGCGTGAAATATATGGGAGGAAACTGTGATGGAAGACATGAATCGTAGGTATGCGATGGCGTTAGGCTTTACAGTTGCTGCAGCACCTTTAGTCACTTTGGCAACACCAGCGGTGGGGGCCATGTATGGTCCCGATGAGGGCAAAGAATATCATCCCGGTGTACGTGTAATAATGCTTGGCAAGCGCGATTCTATGATCCCAGCTTACAAGCAAGTGCAACTATCGGATACCGTGTTTCAGCCAGGATCGACATGGCCAGACGAGATGATGCCAAATGACATGGTATGCACCGTGATCGAGGGAGAGTTGGAGATCACCCAAGGTGATATGAAATTCACGTGTAAGAGTGGAGACGTTTATGCCTGCGGGAAAGGCACGCACGAAGAAGCAACCAATAAGGGCTCTGTACCTGCAATAATGCGAGTGATCGACCTGCTGCCAGCGTAGCGGCGAAAGCAAAGCTTCATTTTGATATATGATAAGGGAAAGAAGCCCCAGTCCGGAAACTGGGGCCTCAGGTATTGCGGATACGGGGAATGTGGGGATGAGGCAAAATATCCGCAGGTGTAGTAACAACAGCCACATGAATTAAATGTTCCATTGAGGGACTTAATCTCCACAGTTCACGAGCAACTGAACAACACGCGGAAGGCCAAGCGCATTTGAGTGTTCATTCAGTCAAGTAATTTCTTTAAGGTCTGTAGTCGTACCTTGGGATGCTATTGTAATCAGAGCATGCCGAACTAGGAGGATCCCGAACAGAAAAACCCGGCGCTGAGACTGGAGCAAGGCCTATCCTTAAGCTCAGCTTCAATCAGTGTGCGCGAAGCGATGGCCTGGTATTTTCATACTGGGTAACGGGCAGCCAGATAGTCGACTGGGACAGGCCGAATATCGACCTGAACGCGCCCGGGCCAAACCTGGCGCTGGCGACGTGCTGGCCACTCGATGCGAAGTTGCATGGGCCCAAAAGGCTGGTGGTGCACGCCAGCATGCACCCTTTGCCAATCGCACCGGGGCTGCTATCTGTCTCTGCGCGCGACTAAACCACCAATCGCGGAGGGGTGGCAGAGTGGTCGATTGCGGCGGTCTTGAAAACCGTTGAGGGTGCAAGCTCTCCGGGGGTTCGAATCCCTCCCCCTCCGCCAGAATTAAACTAAGCTATTGATTTTGTTCGCTAGACCGGAATGCTTTTTTGCGAAACTAACACGTCCCTGGCATCCGGTAGGGTTTTGACCCCCAAGGTCAAACAGCACCAGTCAGCACTCTGGCGATGGCGAGGTGCAAAGTCTGTTTCAAATGGTCTTGACTTTGTTCCTATTTTGTTCTAGCGAGGCTGGAGAAGGAATTTGCCGAACACATGGACTGGGCCAACGCAATAGAGCGTAATCTGGCAGCACTCATCCGTATCGTGGCGATGCTCATTGCCATGGTGGAAATGGGAAGTGGCGTGATGGCGGTAGTGCTTCCGCCGTCTCTCTACCGCGCGGTGTCGCGGATGTTGCTCCCAACGGAATCGGCGGTGCGCCGCCTGATTGCCATCGCGGCGCGCGGACTCAAGGTCAAAACCGCTCTCATCCGTCCGATGCCCAAGGGGCTTGTTCTCGCCGCAAAGGGCGGCGGACAGATCGCGTTTCAATTGTTCGACACGCGCCAGCGGTTCAGCCGCGCCAGCAGAAGGCGTGTTGCAACGGTAATTCCCCGCATTCACGTCTTCGTCGACAGTCCGCTTGTCCCGTTGTTTCTAAGACAGCCGATCGAGAGCGCTGCACCGGAGCAGGATGCGGAGCCGGATGAGTCGATCGATGCGACGCGCCTCGGCCGCCGACTTGCTGCAGTGAAATTGGCGCTCGACAACCTGCCTCGGCAGGCCTGGCGCCTGGCGCGCTGGAAAGCCCGGCGCAACCGGATGCAAAAACCCACCTTCTTGTTACCGTTCCGCCCCGGTCCCCCGCCCGGCCATCGCAAGGAGGCTATAGAGGAAATCGACTTTGTGCTGCGCGAGTGCCATGGGCTGGCTCGCGATGCGCTCTATGAAGACACGTCCTGATCACATCCATCCATTCAAGAGGCGGCGGGTTTGCGGTTTGATTCCGTGAAGCTGCATTCGTTATAAAGGATCATTTCGCGATGACGGCGGTTCACTCCCATCATAATCCGGCAGGCTTGTCCGACAGGATGGCGCTCAGGCTGGTCAAGTTCATGCGGTTCTTTGCCGACACGTTCTTTGGGCACCGCTACGGACACCGCGCGGTGGTGCTTGAGACGGTCGCCGCCGTCCCCGGCATGGTCGGCGGCGCATTGACCCATCTCAAATGCCTGCGGCGTTTCCAGGATGACCGGGGCTGGATCAAGGCCCTCCTTGACGAGGCGGAAAACGAGCGGGCGCATCTCATGACGTTCCTGCACGTGGCCAAACCGACATGGCTTGAGCGCATGCTCATCGTCATCGCGCAGGGCGTGTTTTTCAACGCGTTTTTCGTGCTTTATCTGTTCTGGCCGCGGGTGGCGCACCGCTTTGTCGGCTACCTGGAAGAGGAGGCCGTCGTCAGCTATACCGAATATCTGGCCGACATTGACGCGGGCCGGGCCGAGAACGTCGCAGCGCCGCAATACGCCATCGACTATTGGCATCTGCCGGCCGAGGCGCGCTTGCGGGACGTGGTCGTCGTGGTGCGCCTTGACGAGGCGGGCCACCGCGATGTCAATCACGGCTTTGCCGACACGCTGGCATCGGGCGCGATTTAGCGCCCTACCCCGCTGCCAGCGGCTGTTGCGACATCTGGCGCTTCAGTTCGCGGAACGACACCAGGAGTTTCCGCTCCTCGTCCCACAGTTTCAGCCGCACGCAGCTGAGGCTCTGCCAGAAGGTCATGCGGCCGATCTGCTGCAGTTCCGGATGATCCTTCAGCACCTGGGGAAGGCGGTGAAAGGGAATGCGGCTCGACAGATGGTGCAGATGGTGGATG
>JANMMJ010000107.1:0-1784 GCA_031373255.1 Hyphomicrobiales bacterium | reverse complement strand
CGCCGCGACCGGGTTTGGCGATTGTCGCGAATTGAACTCAGAGCGCCAAAGTCTTCGATCGTCTGAGTCAATTGCGTTTTCCTTTTCGTTGTCCTGCAGGCTGATATCATGTGAGCTGGCGCAGTGTTGGTTCGGAAATAGGAGTCTTCTCTGATTGGGGTCGTTGATGTCAAGCTGCTCCTGATTTTTTCTTTGTACCGGATCATGTCGCCCCGGGGGGTCACACGCTTCTCTTCGCGGTCGACGCTGGGTCGCCGCATGATGGGGTCAGGAGAGCAAGGCGTCTCAATCTGTTTCACGACCTTTCGAGCTTGCGCACTCAGGCTCTCGACTCTCAACGAGATCGCCTTGCCCATCGTCCCCACGGGAACGATCCGGCTCACCCTCTCGGGCGAAGTCGTAGTTGTGGATGGTCCTCCTGCGGCTGTCTCATTTCATGCCGATGCGCGGCCGGGATCTCTGCCATAACGGAACTTGGTCGCGTCGCTCCACATGCGATGAAGGATGACGGCAAGCTTGCGCGCAACAGCAACCCGAGCTCGTGCCATGCCTCGACGCTTGGCGATGTTCATGCCCCACGCTCTAAGGCTTGACCATTTCTTGCTCCGCACAAGCAGCGAATGAGCCGCCTCATAGAGCGCCGTGCGGGCGAGTTCGTCCCCACATCGGCTCACCTTGCCCTGTATATCGGTCTCGCCGGATTGATAGCGCGCCGGGGTTAGGCCCAGATGCGCTCCCACATCCCTCGACCGTCTGAAGCGATCCGGCCGATCGACCGTGGCGCGGAAGGCAAGTGCGGTGATCGGCCCGACGCCCGGAACGCTCATCAACCGCCGGCAGACCTCCTCCTTGCGGACGATGTCGAAAACCTGCTTTGTCAGTCGGGCGAACTCTTCCAGCATCCTGGTCAGGATCGCAAGAAGCGGCTCAACGATCGGCATCACGGCGCGATCGGCCCCTGCCACTTCGCGTACGCGGGCAACGAAGGCTGCGCGGCCAAGCGTGCCCAGCTTGATGCCGGTTTCCCGCAGAATCGCCCTGACTACATTCTCGATCGTCCGCATTTCATTGAGGACCGTGCGGCGTGAAACAAGGAGCGAGCGCCAGAGTCGGCACTGGCGGCTCTTCACATGCACCTGCCGATACCAGCCGGTACGCATGATCTGCGCCAGCGCGCGGGCGTCATTGCGGTCGGTCTTGTTCGGCATCGTCTTCATCGCCGCATTGGCCTGCCGGGTCTCGATGCAAATGGCTGATAACCCCGCGGCGCGCAGACCATCGTGAAGCCAGGCCGTCAACGAGCAGGCTTCAAGCCCGATCCGTTCCAGTGGCAGGGCGACCATTCGCAAGGCTTCGCAAAGCGCCTGTGGTTCGCTCGTCGCTCGCGCTTCCTTCACGATCGTTCCTGTCTCGTCGACCACGCAGATCGCGGTCTCTTCCAAAGACACGTCAAGTCCGGCAAAATACTTCATGGCTGCTCCTTCCCAATGTTTGTGGCACTCAACAGTGACCACGTTCTCACATCCCGATAGCAGCAGCCGCCCTTATTGCAATTCCCGGGGGCGACCCCAATCACCCCATCTGTTCCATTGCTGGACCGTTCGGGTTGCCTAGTGAACTTAGTATCAATGATCATGCCGGATGATCGCCGGGCACTGTTGTAAGGCATCTCGCGCCACCGGGACTTGGCTGTAAGAGTTAAAACGGTCAAGTCTTGGATATCTCCATGACCCCTTCTTTGCCGATATTCCGATCGGGTTGATAATATGGCCAACTCCTTCAGG
>JANMMJ010000076.1:0-2466 GCA_031373255.1 Hyphomicrobiales bacterium | reverse complement strand
TGCGCCCGGATCGTTGTGGCCAGCGAGGTTGCTTTCGGAAATGTAGCTCGCGCGTCCGGCCTTGGCGCGGGTGATCGTTGCGGTGTGGTTGGCGCCTTTTCGCGCAGCAACAGCTGAGGCAGCCAGGCCTGAGGGCAATGCTTGAAGCGCCGGGGCGAGCGCATCGATCATCGTTCGGTCTCCAGGGCCCGCACCGCCCACCTGCTGGATCCGGCTGAGGCCTGCCTTCAAGGCGTCAACGGCATTCAGTCCGCTGGCGGATGCATCACCTGCCGCCGCGAAGAAGATCGCAAGCAATACGCCCGACGAGCCGCCCATCGTCTGGCTGAGTTCCAGCCCGATCGCCCGGTAAAGCTGGGTCCAGTCCGCCAAAGGCAGGCGATCGAACGCCTTGATCAGTGCGCGCGAAGCAGTCGAGAGAGTGGATCCGGTGTCACCGTCCCCGGATTTTGCATCCAGAGCATTCAAGTCACCCTCGGCGGCAATCAGGATCTCGCAACATCTGCGAATGAGCGTTTCGGCCTGTTTGTTCTTCGAAGGCATCGGCTGAATAGGTGTCAGGCCGTCGGGCAATGGCAGTACATTGACCTCGGACACGGGATGGCATCCAGGCCACGCCCAGGGTGCGACATTCGCCTGCAGTCCTGCCAGCCCCTGGCCCGTCAGCGGCAGAAGTGAAATCGAGAAACCATGCATGTCGAGCGATGTCATCAGCGGTGCCGGACCTACAAGATGGCTGATCTGAGCGCCGATCCGCGAGCGGACCAATTCTTCAGCCAGGACCGACATTTCCAGTGCTGTGGCACTACCGAGGTTGTTGAGAAGGGCAACATGGGGGCCAGCATCGATATTCGGCGCCAGCCGTTCGATCATCATCTCCATCGCTTGCCGCGCGCCTACGAAATCCACCTGCTCCACGCCGGCCTCGCCGTGAATGCCAAGGCCCAGTTCGGCTTTTCCATCGGCGATACGATTCTCCTTTGGTGAGCCCGGCACGGTGCAGGTATCCAAAGACATGCCGATGGAGATCACCCCATCGATCACCTGTTTTGCGGCTTTCGTCACCGCATCAAGATCGGCGCCCTCTTCCGCCAGCGCTCCCGCTATCTTGTGAACGAAGAGCGTGCCCGCCACGCCCCGCGCCTGCGGCAGGCCCGGCAGCGCTACATCGTCATCTACAACGACCATGCTGACATCCAGTCCGAAAGCCCGCGCCCGCTCCGCCGCAAGCCCGAAGTTCAGCCGGTCGCCAGTGTAGTTCTTGACGATCAGCAGGCAACCCGCGCCGCCGGTCACCGCAAGTATCCCGGCAAGCACGGCATCGACAGATGGTGATGCAAACACGTCGCCGCAGACGGCGGCGGTGAGCATGCCCCGTCCAACGAAGCCTGCATGCGACGGCTCATGCCCTGATCCACCCCCCGACACGAGTGCCACCTTGGACCTATCCCAATCGGTGCGGACCACCACCTTGATATGCGGATATCCGTCAAGCCGCGCCAGCCGGCTGCCCGAAGTGCGCAAGGCGCCATCGATTGCCTCCGTGACCAGCTTCTCTTTGGTGTTGATGAATTGTCTCATGGTCAGTTTCCTCAAGCGATACGGGCGCCGCCGGCGTCAAAAAAAAGCGGCTTGTGGGGTTGTATTGCAACATGATCGCCCGGTTCAAGCCCCGTGTGCACATCGGTCAGGGTAACGATGTCATGGCCTTGCAGGCTGAGGTGCAATCGGGTCTGGTCGCCCAGATGTTCGACACGGGTCACACTGGCGCGTTTGCCCCCGCCTTGCGATATGTGTTCAGGACGCAAGCCAATCGTCATTGCGCCGGAAGGCGCTCCGCCAAAGACATTCGCCGGAAGAACGTTCAGCCGCGGTATGCCAAGCCTGCCCGCGACGTAGAGGCTGACCGGATTCTCGTAGATGTCGCGCGGCGAGCCAAACTGCACCAGGCGGCCCCGATCGAGAACGCCAATATGGGTTGCCATTGTCATCGCTTCGATCTGGTCGTGGGTCACATAGAGGAATGTGGCGCCCAGGTCGGCCTGAATGCTTTTGAGTTCGACGCGCAGGTCGGCGCGCAGCTTGGCATCGAGCGAGCTCAGCGGTTCGTCCATGAGATAGATCGAGGGTTCGCGCACCAACGCCCGGCCGATGGATACCCGCTGCATCTCGCCGCCTGAAAGCGTGGTGGCCTTGTTGTCGAGCTTAGCGGAAATTCGCAGCACTTCCGCCACCTCGGCCACCTTGCGCCTGATTTCGTCCTCAGGCGTCCGGAGGATCGGCGAACGTAGCGGAAAGGCCAGATTGTCGCGCACCGTCATGTGTGGATAAAGCGAATACTGCTGGAACACCATGGCGACATCGCGTTGCGCCGGTGTTGCGCCCAGGACTGATCGCCCGTCGATCAGGATATCGCCAGTGTCGGGGCGTTCGAGCCCGGAAATCAGCCGAAGGGTTGTCGTCTTT
>JANMMJ010000052.1:0-3366 GCA_031373255.1 Hyphomicrobiales bacterium | reverse complement strand
GGGGATCAATGCCTGGCGGTGTTTCTGATTTGCGCGGCGCGGGCCACCAGTTCCGCCTGGCGCCGCGATCCGGTCTTGGCGAAGATCGTCTTGAGCTGGCTTCGCACCGTCTGGCAGCTGACCCCGAATGACGCCGCCGCTGTGTTGAGGTCGTGGCCTTCGCAGATTGCCGCGGCCAGGCGGGCCTCGGCATGGGTGAGCCCGAACACCAGGCTGAGCAGGGTCGCATCCGAGATGGGCCGGCGTGTGAGGTCGCTCAAGACGAGGATGGCCCGGCACCCATCGAACGCATCGCTCCAGGTCAACGCGACCGGCAGGGCCTCGATCAGCAGCCAGGGCGTGCCGTGACGGGCAATGATCACCGGTGCGGGAAGTGGCCGCGCGCCCAAGCCTGCCTGTTCGATTTCCGCAATGAAACAATTGAGCCGTGCAAGGCTGGCGCTTGAGGCGGCCCAAAGCCTGCCGTTGCGGATTCCGAATTCATCGCAGAGCAGATCCTCGGCTCCACGGTTGATGCGCTTTACCCGCCCGCGGCCGTCCACCAGGACCGCCGCGCATCCGACTCTGTCGAGGGCGAGAACTTCATTCTCCGCGCCAGTCCGGGAAACTTTTTCAGCAATGCTGACAATGCGCGCCACGCGTAGGGCGATCTCCGCGATTGGCTCCAGGTGTTCGGGCAAAAATGGCTCACTGCCGCGGAAAAATGGCATGCACCAATAGCGCCCTTCTGCGGTAAATATTCCACAGGCCCATTGCTGCATGCCGGCGGGCCGGGAGATTTCCTGATGAAACCGCGAGTGCCTGACTTCATCGTCGGTAAATAGTTGCGACTGGAGGACGGCCTGATAGCCCCGGCGGACAAATGGGTCGCCGCGTGGCTCATAGACTGGCTTTAGCCAATCCAGGTTCCGTTGACACAACTCATGCAATTTCTGCATTTCGGTGGAGCCGACAACGCCGCGATTCCGGTCGCTGATTTCGTGCGGCAAGATCATGCAGGCTCGGGCGCCAATTGAATGTGCCAGGTCATCCAGCGCCGAAGTCCACTGGCCCGGCGTGGCAATGGCATCGTAACACAATTGGATGGCACGTTCAGTGTCCGGAGAAAGACCCACGGCTTGGACCTCCAGAATTGACTTCCCATACCATCAATGCAGGTTCGCAGCAATCAACCGCGAACCCGCAACCATCTTCGATGGATGGATATGATCAGGACGTGTCTTCATAGAGTGCGTCCCGGGCCAGCCCATGGCACTCACGCAGCACAAAGTCGATTTCCTCTCGAGGCTCCTTGCGATGGCCGGGCGGAGGACCAGGGCGGAACGGCGACCAGAAGGCGGGCTTTTGCATCCGGTCGCGCCGGGCTTTCCAGCGCACCAGGCGCTTGGCTTGCCGTGGCAGATCGTCGAGCGCCATCTTCACCGCGGCGAGACGGCGGCCAAGGCGCGTCGCGTCGACAGAGTCATTTAGCTCAGGGACGGGGCTCTCGGTCGGCCGCCGGGGCTGAAACAACGGGACAAGCGGACTGTCGGCAAAGACGTGAATGCGGGGAATGACCGTGGCGGAAGTACGTCTTCGTTTGAAGCGGCTGAACCTCTGGCGCGTGTCGAACAGCTGGAACGCCATCTGTCCGCCGCCTTTTCCGGCAAACACAAGCCCCTTGGGCATCGGACGGGCGAGCGCAGGTTTCACCTTGATCCCGCGCGCCGCGATGGCAATCAGGCGGCGCACTGCCGATTCGGTTGGATGTAGTGTCCGCGACACCGCGTGGTAGAGAGAGGGCGGATGCAGCGCCTCCATGCTGCCACTTCCTCTTTCCACCATGGCGATGAGCATCGCCACGATGCGGATGAGTGCTGCCTGGTTTCTCTCGATGACGTTCGCCCAGTCCATGTGCCGGTAAAATTCCTCCTCCGGCCTCGTTAGAACAAAATAGGAACAAATGTCAAGACCCTTCGCCTCAGCGATGACCGGCCCGCAATGACCAGACAGGGAGCCCGATAGTTCAGCGCGATGGCCAAAAGACCAACCGGAACCTCAAAGCCGGCCCTCCTCGCAGGCGGCAACCCCCGGATAGCGAAGGGAGCGGGAGACGCTCCCGTTCAGGCCTATATCGCGGCCATGCCGGGCTGGAAGAGCGATGCCGGGCGCCGCCTCGATGCGCTTATCATGCGCACCGTTCCGGATGTGCGGAAGGCGGTCAAATGGAACTCGCCGCTTTATGGCATCGAAGGGCAGGGCTGGTTCCTCGGCATCCACTGCTTCACCAGATACGTTAAGGTCGCGTTCTTCCGCGGCGCTTCGCTCAATCCCGTTCCGCCGGGCGCGTCGAAGAGCAACGACACGCGCTACCTTGACATCCATGAGGACGATCAGATCGATGAAGCGCAGTTCACCGCCTGGGTAAAACAGGCGAGCCAATTGCCGGGCGAAAAGATGTGAGAGGTTTGCAGGGCGCGGTGCGCTAAAGGCGGCATACCGCCTCCACATTATTTCCATCGGGGTCGAAAACAAATGCCGCGTAATAATTGGGAGAATAATGCGGCCTGAGACCCGGCCCGCCGTTGCTTGTGCCGCCTGCCTTGACAGCAGCGTCGTGGAAAGCGTCCACGGCCTCTCGCGCCGGGGCCTCGAACGCAACATGCAGTTTTTGCAAAGTCGAGTCCGCCTGGCGCTTGAAGATGAGCAGTCGAACAGGCCCGCCAGGCGGTCCAAGACACGCGCTCGTCAGATCGCTGTCAAACTGAACCCAGCCAAGCGGCGCCAGCGCTGCAACATAGAATCTTTCCGCAGCCTCGATATCCTGCACGCCATACTCGACATGATCAAACATGAGCTATCCTTCCGCGACAACTGGCATGCCGTCAATCCGGACTGTGCCCCTTGAGCGGGAAATACGCGCGCCACGGCCGCGCCTCGTCGACAACCCGTGCGATCGACGGGCGTGCGAGCAGGCGGGCGCGATAATCGCGAAGTGCGGTGTGAGCCTCCGGAATCGGGAATGCCCAGTGGGCGTAGAACAGCGCCGGCGCCGCCGCGCACTCGGCGATGCCGAACCTGCCGTTCGCCGCCCATTTGCGTCCCGTCATCCAGGTGTTCAGCCACGCGTAGCTCTTGTCCAGCGCCGCCTGCACTTCGCCCGACACATGCGGATCGCGCTTGTCCTCGTCGCGCAGCACCGCGGCCACCATGCGCTGCAAGGGCCCCATGACATAGTCGTCGAAGATGCTGTCCATCTGCCGCGCTTCGATGGCGGCGCGCCGGTCGGCCGGAACCATGGGCGGCGCATGCCCATGATGGAGGTCGAGATATTCGATGATCGCCGCCGATTCGATCACGATGCGATCGCCATCGACCAGCACCGGA
>JANMMJ010000044.1:0-22710 GCA_031373255.1 Hyphomicrobiales bacterium | reverse complement strand
GTTCGAGTGCCAGCTGGTCGCCAGCGCGCCAGTTTCGGCTTCGCCATCGCCAACGACGCAGGCAACGACAAGGCCGGGATTGTCGAAGGCGGCGCCATAGGCATGGGAAAGCGCGTAGCCCAACTCGCCGCCCTCATGAATAGAACCCGGTGTTTCGGGTGCCACGTGGCTCGGAACGCCGCCGGGAAACGAGAACTGCTTGAACAGCCGTTTCAGGCCGGCCTCGTCCTGCGAGATTTCGGGATAAACTTCGCTGTAGGTTCCCTCCAGATAGGCGTTCGCCACCAAGCCGGGCCCGCCATGGCCTGGCCCGGTGACGTTGATCACGTCGAGGTCGTATTCCTTGATGACCCGGTTCAGGTGGACGTAGATGAAGTTAAGCCCTGGCGTCGTGCCCCAATGGCCGAGCAAGCGCGGCTTGACATGCGCCGGCGTGAGCGGCTGTTTGAGCAGCGGATTGTCATAGAGGTAAATTTGCCCGACAGAAAGATAGTTCGCCGCCCGCCAATAGGCATCCAGCTTCCGCAGCATGTCGGGGCTGAGGCTATCGAAGCTTTTGTTCATGGTTTAATATGCTTTCTGTGCACCAGTACCGAGGACGTGGATGGCTGATATTGAAATCATCAATTCTTCGAGGGGCAGAAGCGAGCGAGCCGCGTCGCTCGCCGGACGCAGACAGTCAGTCGCCGAACCATCGCCCAGACAGATTGTAGCAGTGTACGATGATCGCACCGCCGAGGCCGCCAGCGAGGAACGCAAACACCCCGCCGATGAGGAGTGCGGTCGCCGAACCAACCGGTTGCAAGGTGAACAAGCTTACGAAACCATGGGAAAGAGTGAGAGGCAGCCCGAGCGCCACCCCCGCCCAGCAAAGTGCGAAAATTATCAGAGTCGAGAACGCGCCGGTGGACGCGCTGCGATAGTAGCCAAGCGTCGTTGTGGGCGCCGTCAGATCTACGTGGGTCATTGTGTTCTCATGTTGGAAACGGCCAACCGGAGCTGGCCAAAGTTGCCTTGATGAATTTCATCGAATTGGAGGGTATAAACTGCGAAATGGTCGCTTAAGAATTGATGAAGCGGCAAGCGCGATCCGCTCCATCCATCCGGTGCGCTCAAGCGGCCGCTTGGTGCGAGGCATGACCTGCGAGTGGCTTGGCCGCGTCCTTTACGTTCTGATGCAGGTCGAGACGGACAGGTTCCATCGATTCGAGAATTGCCTTGGCCCGCGCCATCTCGTCAACGGGACCGTGCGCGACAATCAGAAAGGCATCGGTTTTCAGGGCGGCTTCATACTCGATCACGCTGTTTTCCGGAATGCCAATGCTGAAAATGGCCGCTCCGAGCGCGCTCAGGCTGCCGACGACGACCGCGCCTTGAACCGCAGCGAACGCCATCGCCGCGAGATGCCCCAGCACCACGACTGAACCGACGACCGGAACCGTCATCATGATGCCGCCAAAGAAGAGGCCCCAGAGGCCGCCCCACATCGCGCCATTCTGGCCCCAGAACATGATGCGATCGCCAGCATTGTAAAACCCTACAACTTTCTCTTCGGAGTGATAGCCTTTGCCGACGATGCTGAATTGCTTGATATCGAGCCCGCCTTCCGCGAGCTTTCGCACGGCGGCTTCGGCGGCCTGATGGCCGGTGAACACGGCGACGATTGCGTTTTTCCTGGTCATGGTATGCTCCTGTTGGATGAAAGTTCAGGCGGTAGGCCGGCCTGTCGCGGCAGAACTGCGGGCGTCGACCGACGGTGATAGCCCTTGTCTTCGACGGGTTCGTCTCGCGTGCGTGTCACAAGCATTTTTGGGAGCCCGAGGCCCAGCCAGACGCCCAACACGGTCAGCAAGGTGACAAGAAGGAACGAAGCGTCTGGGAGCCAGGCCACGTCGAACAAGAGACCTCCGGCCGCCGAACCTGCGGCCGCGCCCAGACTCGCTGCAGCTGTTTGCAGACCGAGTTCTGCTCCCTGCGCCCTGCCGGCCTTGCTCGATATCCAGTAAGTCAGAATCGGCGAGAGAATGCCGGCGCTCGCCGCCACCGCGCCGATCACGAAAAGCATCAGCGTGAAGTCGGTGGCACGAGGCACAAGGAACAATCCGGTCGCCAACACAGCGAGAGCAGGTACTATGAACCACCGCGTCGTGGCAGGCCTGACCCAGGGCGAAAAAACAACGGCCTGCGCGACGAACATCACAAGGCTGCACAGCGTGAACATCAAAGCGATCTGGTACTGCGTCAGCCCGAGTTCCTGTTTGCCGCGAAGCGCCAGCCCAACCTCGAACACGCCTATGCCGGCAGAGACAATGAACGCCAATGCGAGCAGCTTGGGGACGAGCCAAGCGGTTGGCGTAAGTACGGTGTGACCGAGCTTGGCGCCGGCATCCGCCGGTTTGGTTCTTTCCAGCGTAAGAAGCACGCCCAGCGCCACCAGAAGGCTCAAGATCGCGGTCGCCGCAAGCGGTACGGCAAGTGAGCCGGCGGCGCTTGCGGCCGGAAGCCAGTTGTTCGCGCCTCGCGCAAGGAATATGCCCAGCATGGGTCCGAGCAGAAATCCACTGATACCCGCAAGGCTGACGAAAACGAGCCGGCGGGCTCGCGTCTCTTCGGTCGCAACGAGGTCGCCAATCGCGGCCAATGCGACCGGCGTGACCGCGGCGGCGAACATCCCGCTCAGGAAGCGCTCGGCGTAAACTGCGGGGATGTTCTCGATGAACGCGAAAGTCAACATTGTCGCACTGAAACCGATCAACCCGATTAGGAGGATGGTTCGGCGGCCAAACCGGTCGGACAAATGTCCCCAGACTGGCGCGAAGAGAAATAGCGACAGCGTGTAAAGGCCGGTTAAGAAGCCAGTGGCGCGGGAAACTTGTGTTACATCGGAACTCGCGCCGAACAGCCGCTCGATCAGATATGGAAGGAGCGGCAACAGGATTCCGTACCCGATCGACACCGTGAAAACCGACAACATCAGCACGGCCATTGTGCTCGCCGGAATGCCAGTAGTTGCTCCACGACTGCTCATACTTGCGCCATCGCGGGCTTCAGCGCGGGCGCCGGTGCTTGCACTGGGGCATTCCGGCTACTGATTCCCGTCAGCTTGGTCCGTTTCAGCATCAGGGCGTTGATGGCGACGAGCGCCGAGCTGCCGGACATGGCGATGGCGGCGATGGTCGGGCTGAGCAGGAATGGATAAAGCACGCCAGCAGCCAGCGGAAACGCGATGACGTTGTAGCCCACCGCCCAGTACAGGTTCTGATGCATCTTGCGCAACGTCGCGCGAGAGAGTTCGATGGCGCCGACCACGTCGAACGGGTCGCTTTTCATCAGCACGATGTCGGCGCTTTCCATTGCGACATCGGTACCGGCGCCGATGGCGAAACCGACGTCCGCTTGGGTCAGCGCCGGGGCGTCATTGACGCCGTCGCCCACCATGCCGACTTTCTTGCCTTGCGCTTGGAGCTTCTTTACCTTGCTCGCCTTGTCGCCAGGCAACACGTCAGCGAAGACCCTCTCAATCCCCACGCTCTTGGCGATGCGCTCCGCTGTGGCCTGGTTGTCTCCGCTCAGCATGATAACCTCGACGCCGCGCCCGCGTAGCGCTTTGACGGCGTCCACCGCGGACGGTCTGATCGCATCGGCAATGGCGATCAACCCTAAGAGCCTGCCGCCCACCGCGAGATGAACGACGGTGCGACCTGCGCCCTGCAATTCGGCGGATTTCGCGCCAAGCTTGCCGAGCTCGATCTTGTTCTCTGTCATCAAACGCTTGTTGCCGAGCAACGCGGTTTTCCCGCCGATCCTGGCTTTCGCGCCCTTGCCTTCGAGATTCTTGAATGCTGTCGCCTTTGTCACTTTCATGTCAGCCGCCCGTCGCAGGATGGCCTGCGCCAAGGGATGGTCTGATCCCGCATCCACCGATGCGGCCGCAGCGAGGAGCTGATTTTCGGTGGCGCCGGCTGCCACTACCAATTCCACCACTTCAGGCTGGCCCATGGTCAGTGTTCCGGTCTTGTCGAAGATGATGACATTGAGCTTGGTGGCGTCTTCCAGTGCCGACGCGTTCTTGAAGAGTATGCCGTTCTGCGCGCCAAGGCCGGTTCCCACCATGATCGCCATGGGCGTTGCCAGCCCGAGCGCATCGGGGCAGGCGATGACAAAAACCGTTATCGTGAGGCTGAGCGCGAACAACAGGGGCTCGCCGATCCACCAATACCAAACCGCAAAGGTAAGAAGGCCGGTCACGACCGCAGCCAGTACCAGCCATTGCGCGGCGCGATCCGCCAGGAGTTGCGAGGGGGCTTTCGAGTTCTGCGCTTCCTGGACAAGCTTGACGATCTGGGCGAGCGCGGTGTCCGCGCCGACCTTGGTTGCGCGATACTGGAATGTGCCGCTCTTGTTGATCGTCGCGCCGATCACCGTGTCGCCGACTTTCTTGGTCACCGGCATGGATTCACCCGTCAGCATCGACTGGTCGACTTGGGATTCGCCCTCAAGCACTGCCCCATCGACCGGAATCTTGTTTCCCGGCCTGATCACGACAATATCGCCGGACATGATCGCGGCGGTCGGCACTTCCAGTTCCTTGCCGTCGCGCAGCACGGTCGCCTTGGGCGGCGCTAAATCCATCAGGGCGCGGATGGCTTCTGATGCGCCGGCGCGCGCGCGCATTTCAAGCCAGTGCCCGAGCAGGATGAAGACCAGCAAGATGGCCGAGGCTTCGTAGAACTGCTGGCCGCCATAAATGAAGGTTGAACCCACGCTGAACAGATATCCCGTGCCGACGCTGAGCACGACCAGCACCGCCATGTTGGCGACGCCGCTGCGAAGCGCCCGATAGGCCGCGACGATGAAGGGCCAGACCGGATAGAGGATGGCGGCGCTGGCCAGGATGAACAGGACAAGGTCGAGCCGCAGTCCGAAGGGCGGCGAAATTTGCATGAAGTCCATGCCCATCGGCGAGAAGGGGAGGATCGGCAGGCTGAATCCAAGCGCGATCCAGAAGCGGTTGCGCATGTCGCGCGCCATCGCTTGCATGTCCATGCCGGCGCCGTGCCCCATTTCCTGCGCCATGGCGTCGCTTTGTTCGCCGCCATGGGCTTCGTGGCTTGCCTTCGCGTCGGCTGGCCTTGTGGTACCGGAGCCGGTTTCATGCGCTGGCGCGTGATCGTCACAAACATGCTTGGGCAGCGCTTCGCCCACGCAATGGAAGCCGCACTCCTCGATTGCCGCCTTGATTTTGGCGAGGCTGGTCTTCCCCGGATCATAGGCGACGGTCGTCGATCCGGAGACCGGGTTCACCAAAACACGGCCCACACCCGCAATACGCCGCAGATGTTTCTCGATTCCCTGCGCGCCAAGGATCGAGAACAGGTCGCCAACATTGAGCGTGCTGGTGGTCATGGCCGGGCCGCGAAGAAATTGTAAAGCGGCCCGAACACCAAAGCCACGTACCAGCCCCAACCGAAACTTTCGATCAGCCCCAAGAAGAAACTCGGCCAGCTCAGCAAGGTGAATCCTGGCAGAAAAACCGCCAGCGCGGAATGTTCGATCGGCACGTCGGGAAAAAACAAATAACCAAGAACACAGAGCACATAGGTAATCACAAGAGACAGGCTCAACCCCATTCCCAACGCGAACACTGGAATGGAATGGGCAGCTTGCGCCGGGCGGCGCTTCCCATCTCTGCCAATGTTCATGGGCAGTTCAATGCGTGTGTTCATTGCTTTGCTCCAGGTTTTTTGGCGAGCCTGCCGCACCGTAGGCGGATGACTGCGGTGAAGGCTTGTGTTTGTTGTCGCCGACCGTCCCCGGATCGTCTAGCTTTCCGCCATTGTCGCGACGGCTGTGGCCATGTCCCATAACATGCGCCCCGCAACCAAACCGCATCATCAAGAAGATGAATGCGCCCCAGATTAGAGAATACGCGAGCGTTTGCATGGATATGCGTCCCTTCCCGCCGGGGTCCGGCAAGGACGGTTCCAATCGCCCGACCTATCAAGACTCGACGATCAACGCGCCATCTCCGATTAAGTTCCATTGGCGCCTGCCACCTTCGGCGAACTCCTCGACGCTTTCGGTTACGATCAATCGGCCAGTCGAATTCACTGGAAGCCTCTGGAAAAGGCTAGACCAATGGTGTGCTGACCAGACTGGTGCATTCCTAGACGCTCGGGCTTTTTGCTTCCGTGCCCGATTTCCGGTCGGACAGCGCCTGCGGTACGCGCGCGATTACCGGGGCTTCCGTCAAACCAGATCATAGTTGAACCGGGCTGCCGATTCGCCGAGCGCTGCGAATTGGCCGGAGCCGCCCGCCGCACCCATGGTCCGGGCCTGCAAACCGTGGAAACTGGCGCCGCGCCGCACCGGAATCGCCATCCATGACTGACGCGCCCGCCATCGCGGTCTCCGGAAGGTGCATTTCCGCAGATCTAGTGGCTCGAGAGCGGGGCAAGGCTGCCCCCTGCGCAGATGGATAGGATGTTTCGACGGTTTGCAATCCACGGCATTGCGCTGGCGGGCTCGTAAGCTCTTGGCCGCAACGTGCGCTGAGCGTTCCGCTAGCTGTATCGTTTCATGGTTGCCAAGAGGCTTGGCCCCCGTGGTTGAACCGGCTTAAACGATCCTGTGACGGTCCTGTGACTTGATCTTATCAATTTCTGCGCTTAACACCGAGTACATGAAGGCGCTTTGCTGAATTCCGGTTCTCCGCGGCATCATATGCGCAATCATCGCGCTTGCATTGCTCGCCGCGCCTTTGCAGATTGCCGGCGGTGCATGCGCGTCTTCGGGCATGGATATGTCGGATACGGAGTGCCCTCCAAAGAAGTCCTGTTGCGACAAGGACAAGGAAGATTGCACCAAAGCGCCGGGTTGCTTTGCAAAATGCGGAAGCGCGCCCGGCCTGGCGCTTCTGGACAAGGTTGCCGGCCAGTTTTTGTCTGAAGGCGATCGGTTTTTGTCTGTGCCGCTGCCGCTGCGAGCGCATGCCTCCGCGCCATTGCGGCGACCTCCCCGCATCTAAACCCTGAATCTTGATTCCGAACGGACTGTGCTTGCCGCGATCCGCCCGTCTCATTTGAGAGGTTTTTTGCCATGCGCGCTTTTTTGCGAACTCTGTTTGTATTTGCCCTCATGATCGCCAGCGGGTTTGGCGGATTTCTCGCCGCGACCAAGTACCGGTCGCAGGCGGAAACGCTGATCGCCCAGATCATGGACGGTGGCATCGCGACAACCTCCGAGCCCGCCGTTGGTCCCAAGATACTTTACTACCGCAATCCCATGGGCCTGCCGGACACCTCGCCGGTCCCCAAGAAGGACTCGATGGGAATGGACTACATCGCCATCTATTAAGACGAGACTCCGGCGGCGGCCGAAAAGAAGGTCCTCTACTATAGCAATCCCATGGGCCTCTCGGATACCTCGCCGGTTCCGAAGAAAGACTCGATGGGGATGGATTACATTGCCGTCTATGCCGACGAAGGTGGGCTACGGGCGATCCTTCCATCGTCAAGGTCAGCGTCGAAAAAGTGCAGCGCGCCGGGGTGCGCTCGGAATCCGCCGAGATGGGCGTGCTAGCCGATGCCCTGCATGTTCCGGGCACGGTGCAGCTCGACGAGAGCCGCCAGCGCTCGATCACCATGCGGATCGAGGCATTCATCGAGAAGGTCTATGCGGAGGCAACTGGCCAGCATGTGGCGGCGGGCGAGCCGCTGTTCCGCATCTACAGTCAGGCCATCGTGCAAGCCCAGGTCGACTACCGGATAGCGGCGGCACAGGGCCAGGGCGCGACAAGCGCCCGGAAGCTGCGCAACTACGATGTACCGGAAGCCTTCATCAGTTCGATCCCGAAGAAGGGCGAATTGCAGTTTTCGCTGGATTGGCCCTCGCCGGTGGCGGGTGTGCTGATGATAAAGAACATCGTCGTCGGCCAGCGTGTCATGCCGGGCGACGAGCTCTACCGGCTGGCGGATGTATCCACCGTGTGGGTCATGGCGGACGTGCCGGAACAGGAAGCCGGCCGCGTCAAGGTCGGCGATGCGGTGACGGTCACGGTGCGGGCGCTGCCAGGCGAGACGTTCGAAGGCAAGGTCGCCTTCATCCTTCCAGAGCTCAACGCCGAAATCCGCACGGCGCAGGTGCGCATCGAATTGCCGAACCCCGATCACAAGCTCCTGCACCAGATGTATGCCGATGTGACGATCGAGGCGGCGAAGGGGGCGTCGGTCCTCTCGGTTCCATCATCGGCGATCGTCGACAGCGGCCTGCGCCAGGTGGTGATCCTCGATCTCGGCGAGGGCAAGTTCGCGCCGCGGCCCGTGAAGCTCGGGCGACGCGGCGGCGGCTATGTCGAAATCCGTGAAGGCTTGAACGATGGCGACAAGGTGGTGACCAAGGCGAATTTCCTCATCGACGCCGAAAGCAATCTCAACGCGGCGTTGACGGCGCTGACCACCGCCGACGGAGCCCAGCCATGATCGGCAAAGTCATCGAATGGTCGGCCCGCAACATCATGCTGGTGCTGATCGGGACAGGATTTCTCGTCCTCGCCGGCCTGTGGGCGGTGAAGACCACGCCGCTCTACGCCATCCCCGACCTCTCGGACACCCAGGTCATAGTCTATACAGAGTATTCCGCCCAGGCCCCGCAAGTGGTCGAGGACCTCGTCACCTATCCGCTGACTACATCGCTCCTCAGCGTGCCCAAATCGAAAGTGGTGCGCGGCTTCTCCTTCTTCGGTGTCTCCTTCGTTTACATTATCTTCGATGATGGCACCGATCCCTATTGGGCGCGCTCGCGGGTGCTCGAATATCTCAACGTCGCCGCGCGCCGCCTGCCGCCGGGCGTCACGCCGTCGCTCGGGCCCGACGCCACCGGCGTCGGATGGGTCTATCAATACGCCGTCACCGGCAAGGGCCAGGATCTCGCCGAGCTCCGCGCCACGTAGGACTGGCGCCTGCGCTATGCCGTGGCCAAGGCGGAGGGCGTCGCCGAAGTGGCCAGCGTCGGCGGCTTCGTCAAGCAATACAGCGTCGTCGTCGATCCGCGCCGCTTGCAGAGCTTCGGCATCTCCCTCGGCACGGTGCGCAACGCCATCCGCGACAGCAACATGGATGTCGGCGGGCGCAGCGTCGAGATCGCGGAGACCTAATACGCCGTTCGTGGGCGCGGCTATTTCCGCAATATCGGCGACATCGAATCCAACGTGCTGAAAGCGCAAGGCGGAACGCCGGTGTTGTTGCGCGATGTGGCGCGCGTCGAGTTCGCGCCGGACGAGCGGCGCGGCGTCACCGAACTCGACGGCGAGGGCGAGGGGATGGGCGGCATCGCCATCCAGCGCCACAGTGAGAACGCGCTCGCTGTCATCGACAATGTGAAGGCGCGCATCGACGAAGTGAGAGCCAGCCTGCCCGAAGGTACTGAAGTAGTAACCGTCTATGACCGCTCCGACCTCATCCACCGCGCCATCGAAACGCTGAAAGCCACGCTGCTCAAAGAAAGCCTGATCGTCGCCGGCGTCTGCATCGTCTTCCTGCTGCATGTAAGGAGCGCGCTTGTCGCCATCATCATGCTGCCCCTTGGCATCCTCATCGCCTTCCTGTGCATGCGCCTGCTCGGGCTCTCGTCGAACATTATGAGCCTCGGCGGCATCGCCATCGCCATAGGCACCATGGTCGACGCGTCCATCGTCATGGTGGAGAACGCCCACAAGCATCTGGAGCGGGCGGAGCCGGGCAAGCCGCGGCTAGAGGTTTTGATCGGCGCGGCGAAGGAAGTCGGCCCGGCGCTGTTTTTCAGCCTCTTGATCATCACCGTCTCCTTCCTGCCGATCTTCACACTGGAGGCGCAGGAGGGCCGGCTGTTCAAGCCGCTCGCCTATACCAAAACTTTCGCCATGGCGGCTGCCGCATTCCTGTCCGTGACATTGGTTCCGGCGCTCATGGTTATTTTCGTGCGCGGCCGCATCGTCGCCGAGCGCAAGAACCCGCTAAACCGCATCCTGATCTGGCTCTATAGGCCAGTAATCGCGGGCGTGCTGCGGGCCAAGCTTTTCACCATCGCTTTGGCACTCGCCGTCCTCGGCGCGAGCTATTGGCCGGCCAAGCAACTCGGCTCCGAGTTCATGCCCAATCTCAACGAGGGCACGCTCTTCTACATGCCGGTGACGCTGCCCGGCATTTCCATCACCAAGACGGCGGAACTTTTGCAGACCCAGAACAAAATCATCAAGTCGTTTCCCGAGGTCGAATCTGTCTTCGGCAAGGCGGGGCGGGCGGCGACCGCCACGGACCTCGCGCCGACGGAGATGGTCGAGACTATCGTCAATCTGAAACTGCAGGAGCAATGGCGGCCCGGCGTCACAGTGGACTCGCTTATCGTCGAGATGGACAAGGCGCTGCAATTCCCCGGCGTCTCCAACGCCTGGACCATGTCGATCAAGGCGCGCATCGACATGCTCTCGACCGGCATCCGCACGCCTGTCGGCGTCAAGGTCTTCGGGCCGGACTTGAAAGAGATCGAACGCCTGGGTCGCGAGATCGAACAGGTGCTGCGCAAGCTGCCCGGCACATCGAGCGCATTCTCGGAGCGTGTCATCGGCGGCTACTATCTCGAGATCACGCCGGACAGGCAACGTCTCGCGCGCTACGGCGTGATGGTAGCCGAGGTACAGGACACCATCGCCATGGCGCTAGGGGCTGAGCCGATCACCACGGCGGTCGAGGGCTGCGAGCGCTACGCGGTCAACTTGCGCCTGCCGCGCGATTTCCGCAGCGATCCTCAGTCCATCGCGCGCAATGTGCGTGTCGCGACTCCTTCGGGCGCGTCGATCCCGCTGGGCGAAGTGGCCGACATCAAGCTCACCACCGGTCCATCGACTATCCGCACGGAAAACGCCCAGCTCGCCGCCTATATTTTCGTCGATACCCGCGAGAGCGACATCGGCGGCTATGTGGCCGGCGCGCAGAAGGCGGTGATGGACGCGGTGAAATTCCCGCCCGGCTATTTCATAACCTGGAGTGGCCAGTTCGAATATCTAGAACGCGCCAAGGCCAAGCTCGCCATCGTCGTGCCGGTGACGCTGCTCATCATCTTCCTGCTGCTCTATCTGAACTTCGACCGGTTGACCGAAACGCTCATCGTCATGCTCTCATTGCCCTTCTCGCTGGTCGGCGGACTGTGGCTCATGTGGTGGATGGGCTTCAACTTCTCCGTCGCCGTCGTCGTCGGCTTCATCGCGCTCGCCGGCGTCGCCGCCGAGACCGGCGTAGTCATGCTGATCTATCTCGAGAACGCGCTGAAGGAATGGCGCCATCGGGCCGATGAAGAAGACCGCCACTTCGACAAGGCCGGCCTCTATGGCGCGATCATGGAGGGCGCGGTGGACCGGGTGCGCCCCAAGATGATGACCGTCGCCGCCATTATGGCCGGGCTCCTGCCGATCCTGTGGAGCCACGGCACCGGCTCGGAGGTCATGCAACGCATCGCCGTGCCGATGATCGGCGGCATGGTCTCGTCGACGCTCCTCACCCTCATCGTCATCCCGGCGATCTTCGCGCTCGTCGAGGGCGCGCGGATGCGGACACGCCGTCGTCGCGAAAAACTTGTTTTGGCGGCCACCCCGACTTAATTTCAACCCAAGGAGACAACCCATGTCGCATAGCTTGTTCAATCGACGCCAACTCCTCCAAGGTTCCGGAGCCATGGCGCTAGTGACGGCGGCGCTTCCCGCCGCTGCCGCGAACTATCCGCCCATCGCGGCCTATCGCAATCCCGGCTGCGGCTGCTGCGAGAAATGGGCCGCGCATCTGATCGAGAACGGATTTCAGGTGACGATGCAGGACGATCCGGAGCTCGACAAGCGCCGGGCGGAAGCCGGCGTTCCCGCCGCACTCGCGGGCTGCCACACCGCCTATATGGGCGACGCCATCATCGAGGGCCATGTGCCCGCCGAGGATATCATCCGCTTCCTGGCGGAAAGGCCGGATGCGCGGGGCCTCGCCGTCGCCGGCATGCCCATGGGATCGCCTGGCATGGAGATCGGAGGTGCCGCCGACACATACGACGTATTGCTGTTCAAGTCGGACGGTTCCTCGCGCGTCTATGCAAGCCACTAGCGCCCGCGCGCCGCTGATCGCGCTGCTGTCGGCGGCGCTCTTCGGACTTTCGACGCCGCTCGCCAAGCTGCTTGTAGGCGATGTGAGTCCGTGGTTGTTGGCGGGATTGCTTTATCTCGGCTCCGGCGTCGGCCTGACCGCGCTCTATGTCATCCGCGGCGCCTCGGGCGAAGCGGGCCTCGGCCGGGCCGATTTGCCCTGGCTCGCGGGCACCGTCATTATCGGTGGCATGCTCGGGCCGATTTTCCTGATGTATGGCCTGTCATTCACCGACGCGGCATCCGCTTCGCTGCTGCTCAATCTCGAAGCGGTATTGACGCTGGCCATCGCCTGGTTGGTGTTTCGCGAGCACGTCGATAGTCGGCTATTCATTGGTGCGGTGGCCATTGTGACAGGAGCCGTCTTGCTCTCCTGGCAGGGCGAACTCGGGGAAGCGGGCTGGGGCGCGCTTCTGATCGCGCTTGCCTGCCTCGCATGGGGCATCGACAACAATCTCACCCGCAAGATTTCGGCGGCCGATCCAGTGGTTCTCGCGGCGATCAAGGGCGTTGTCGCCGGCTCGGTAAACACCGCACTGGCCTTCAGCCTCGATGCGGCGCTGCCGCCGCTCCCGGCGATCGGCGGCGCGATGCTGCTTGGCTTCGTGAGCTATGGCCTTGGCCTCGTCCTCTTCATCCTGGCGCTTCGCCATCTGGGTGCTGCCCGCGCCGGCGCCTACTACGGCACGGCGCCCTTCATCGGGGCCATCGGCGCCGCCCTCATTCTCGGTTCGCCGCTGACCGCGACCATCCTCGCCGCCGGACTCCTGATGGCTTTCGGCGCCTGGCTGCATCTCTCCGAGCGCCATGGCCATGAGCACAAGCACAAGACGCTCGACCACGCGCATCGACACACGCACGACGACCATCACCAGCATGAGCATGGTCCGGACGATCCGCCCGGAGAGCCCCATTCCCATCCGCACCGGCATGCCCCGTTGCGGCATGTCCATGCGCATTGGCCAGACCTGCATCACCGGCACCGGCACGGCTAACGGGCCGTGTTCGAGTTCCTCGTCAACGCCCAGCGCAAGATCTATGCGATCCTCTCCGCCGACATCTCCTCTTTCGCCGCTTCGGGCGATTGGCAGGCCCTGTTTGCGGTGCTTCCCTTCGGCATCGTGTTTGGCGTGGCGCACGCGCTCATGCCCGGCCACAGCAAGTCGGTGCTTGCAAGCTATGTGCTCGGCTCCGGCCTCGCGCCCTCGCGGGCGATGCTCGCGTCCTTCGCCCTCGCTGCGACGCATATTTCATCGGCGGTCATCCTGGCGGTTGTCGCCAATACGCTGGTGACGCGGACGATCGTCGGCGCGGGCCGCGCGCCGGCGCTCGAATACATCAGCCGCATCCTCCTGGCGGCCATCGGCGTCTGGCTGGTGATGCGCGCCGTGCGGCGGCAGGCGCATATGCATGGCGAAGGGGCGGCCGTCGGCGCCGTGGCGGGCCTTGTGCCCTGTCCGCTCACGCTCTTTGTCATGACCTACGCGGTGTCGAAGGGCGTGCCCGAGGCGGGGCTGGCATTCTCGGTTGCGATGCTCCTGGGAGTGGGAGCCGTGCTGTGCGCCGTGGCGCTGGCAACCGCTTACGCGCGAGACGCTCTTGGGACGCTGGTGCGCCGATACGGGCAATCGATGCAAGCCTATTCGCGGATCATCGAAGGATGTGCCGGCCTAGCGTTGGTGTTCATCGCATGCGTTGAACTCGCCCGTTGAACGGCAACGCCCGGCGCGGGGTGGGCAATCCGGATCCTGCGGCCAGGTGCAGGACAGCTGTGACAGCTCCTGCACTTCTTTTTCGCTCCTGTTGAACCATGAAAGATGCAGTCAATGTGGTGCAAGGCTCGTTAGCTCCATGTTAACTTGATCGATCTCAATTGGTACAGTGAACTGTTCAGTTTGATTCGTGCGACACCATGGTTCCGCAAAAGTTTTTGTGAAGTCGCGCGCGGCTTTCATGCTTGACACCGAATGATTCACGCAGCTAACAAGGCCCGATGAGAATGAAAACGATCAGCGATTTGGTAAGGACGGCCTGCGTCGCCGTTCTTGTCGTTGCGTTCGTCGCGGTCTCGTCGTTGCAGCAACTCGCCTTCGCGAAAGCTATCGATGGAACGCGGTCCGACCTTGCGTCTACCGTTTCTCATTCTCATGCCGCTGCCGCAACGTCCTTGCAGCAGTCTCCGTGTGACGATGCCAGCGCTGGCAATGAAGAAGCAGATCGGACTTCGGAGAAATCTCCGGACGGAAACGACTGCAAGACCGTGTGCTGCGAGATAAGCTGCGTCGCGTTTCTCATGGTGGTATCGGCTCCAGTCGAGCTGGTGGTCGCGTCCGACAGTATACACGCCAGCTATGCCGCTGATTTTCATCTCGGCCGATCCGCATTCGATTTCCTGAGACCGCCGAGAGCCTGATCTCCGCCGTCCGCACCGCTTCGAGCGGCGCCTGAAACGCGCTTGCGCGCAATCGCAATCCTCATCTTCGACTGAAAGTGGTTCATGAAAACCGCAATTATTTCCGTACTTTCCGCTTTGGCCCTTGGCGGCTGCGCCGCCGCCACATCTCCGCCGGACGTGCTTGCTGGCGCGGACCCGGCCAACCCAGCCTCGGGCAAACGGAAGACGCATTATCACAGTGTGATCCAGGGATACTCCCACCGCGTGCCGGTGGAGCCCGAGAATTGGGAAAACGACCCCGACCCGCCGGCGGCAAAGGGAAAGGGCGCCGCGCAATGATGCCGCCGCTCCGCCTGTATCCGCTCGCCGCCGCAGCTTCCCTTCTCCTCGCCGGGTGCGTGACCAATCCTGAACTGCAAGGGATCAGCGACCCGGATGCCGGATTTGGTTCGGTGAGCGCGCGGACCCACAAGGCCACTGGAAAACACGCCGTGTGGGTGCAATCGCGCGAAGAGGCCCGGGACGCATCGCGCCGGGCCAACGCGTTGATGGGCGCGAAGGCGCTGTCGGCCGACGCGGCGGTCCAGATCGCGCTCTTGAACAACAAGCGCTTGCAGGCGGTCTATGCGGATATCGGGCTTTCTTCCGCGGAAGTCTGGCAACAATCGTTACCTGTCAATCCAACAGTCTCTATCGACCTCATGGGGATCGGCGCCGCGCGCACGCTCGAAACGGTGGTCGTCGGGAACATCCTCGCGCTGATCACCAAGGAGAAACGGGTCGCGGTGGCGAACGCGCGCTTCCGGCAGGCCCAGCTTCGCGCCGCGGAGGAAACCTTGCGGCTTGCCGCAGATACAAGGCGCGCGTGGATCAGGGCCGTCGGCGCGGCCGAGAAGGTTCGATACCTCAGTGACGCGCAAATCGCGGCGGATGCGGCGTCGGAGACGGCGTTTGGACTCGGCAAGACCGGCGCATTCACCAAGGAGCAGCAAGCGCGGCAGCACGTCTTGTACGCGGAAATCACGGGTCAGATCGCCGAAGCCCGGCTCGAGGCCCGCGCGTCGAGGGAGGAACTGACAAGGCAGATGGGCGCATGGGGCGCGGGATCGAATTTCAACCTTCCCAACGCGTTGCCCGGCTTGCCGGGAAAACTGGAAGTCAAGCGGTCGATCGAAGCCCTTGCGCTGAAGAACTGCGTCGATCTGGACGTGGCGAAGCTCGAGCTCGAAGCCTTGGCGCTGTCCTACGGCCTGACCGAGGCCACGCGCTATGTCACGGATCTGGAGCTTCTGGCCGGCCTCGAATTCGAGGAGGAAAAGGCGGCAGAACCGGAGGAGAAGGAAAAGATCATCACGTCTGCGAGACTCGAAATCGAGTTCGTGCTCCCGATATTCGATACCGGCAAGGCGCGCATGCGGAAGGCCGAGCTATCCTACATGCGGGCGGCGAACCAGCTGGCGCAAAAAGCGGTCAATATCCGGTCGGAGGCGCGCGGAGCTTATGACCGGTATCGATCGACCTATGACATCGCCCGCCACTACCGCGACAAGGTTTTGCCGCTTCGCCGCGTTATCGAAGAGCAGGCGGTGCTCAACTACAACGGCATGATCGAAAGCAAGTTCGAGCTCCTGGCCGACACTCGCGCAAAATTCAATGCGATGCTCATGTCGGTCGACGCCAAGCAGAACTTCTGGCTGGCGAAAGTCGAACTGGGAACAGCCATCTACGGCGGCGGCGGATCTGCCGGCGGCGGCGGAGAGCAAGCGCCCGAAGCAAGCGCCGGCGACGGCGGACATTAGACAACAGGAGAATTGCTATGATTTCTCGCCGAGGATTGATTGGCGCCAGCGCGGTTCTGGCAGGCGCGGCCGCGTGGACCAAGGCTTCCGCCATGGGTCTTCCCGATGCGCCTGATATGGCCTCGCCCGATATGCAGCCGCCTCTATTTCCAACGAGCGGCCCAGACTACCAGCCCGTGGTCACCTTGAACGGCTGGACGCTTCCGCACCGCGTCGTCAATGGCGTGAAGGAGTTCCACCTGGTCGCGGAGCCGGTCAAGCGCGAGTTTTCTCCGGGAATGGTCGCCCATCTTTGGGGCTACAACGGCCAATCCCCCGGCCCGACGATCGAAGCCGTGGAAGGCGACCGCGTCCGCATTTTCGTGACCAACAAGCTCAAGGAGCACACGACCATCCATTGGCACGGCATGATCCTGCCCTGCGGCATGGACGGCGTCACCGGCCTGACCCAGCCAGGCATCCCGCCGGGCAAGACCTTCGTCTACGAGTTCGACCTCGTGAAGAGCGGCACCTTCATGTACCACCCGCACGCGGACGAAATGGTCCAGATGGCAATGGGCATGATGGGATTCTTCGTCATCCATCCGAAGGACCCCAAATTCATGCGGGTCGACCGCGACTTCGTCTTCCTGCTGAATGCCTACGACATTGATCCCGGCGCCTACGTGCCGAAGATCATGACCATGACAGACTTCAATCTGTGGTCATGGAACAGCCGCGTGTTCCCCGGCATCAGCCATCTCGTCGTGTCTAAGAACGACCGCGTCCGCGTCCGGGTCGGCAATCTCACCATGACCAATCATCCCGTCCACATGCATGGCTATGATTTCGAGGTGACATGTACTGATGGCGGTTGGGTGCGCCCAGAGGCGCGATGGCCCGAAGTGTCGATCGACATCCCCGTTGGCGCAATGCGGGCCTACGAGTTCAACGCAATCTACGAAGGCGACTGGGCAGTTCACTGCCACAAATCGCATCACACGATGAATGCCATGGGCCATGACATCCCGACGCTGATCGGGGCCAAGCTGGACAAGGCCACCAAGAAAATCCGCAAGGTTCAGCCCGAGTTCATGATGATGGGTGACAAGGGCATGGCCGACATGGGCGAGATGGAAATGCCTATTCCGGACAATACGTTGCCGATGATGACGGGATGGGGCCAGTTCGGCCCCATAGAGATGGGCGGCATGTTTTCCGTGGTGAAGGTCCGGCAGGGGCTCTCATCGACCGACTATTCCGATCCGGGCTGGTACAAGCATCCCGAGGGAACCGTGGCCTACGAGTGGAAGGGAGAGAAGCCTCCCGCCGTCAAATCAGGCGACGCAAAAACGATGGCTCCGGACAACAGTCACGGCAGCCACACAAAAAAGGGATAGCGCCAAGTCTATCAACCCCAAAAAATCCTAGGAGCATGAAGAATGAAAAGAGTGTCAGTGATGTTCGTTGCCTTGTTGGGGATTGCCACAGCCGCCGTCGCGGCCGGCAGTCACAGCGGAGGCCATGACAAGTTGGCGATTGGCCAGCCGGGCAAGAAAGCCAAGGTCACCAAGACGGTGCAAATCACCATGAGTGAGGACGACGAAGGCAAAATGCTGTTCACGCCGGCCAAACTGTCGTTCAACGAAGGACAAACGGTACGGCTCAAATTCGTGAACAACGGAAATGCGGACCATGAGTTCGTCATGGACGACGAGAAAGCCATCATGGAGCACAAACAATTGATGGAACAGTTCCCGGAAATGGAGCACGACGACGCGAATGCTATCCGCCTCGCGCCCGGCGAGAAAGGCGAGTTCATCTGGACCTTCGGCAAGACCGGCGACTTCATGTTCGCCTGCCTTGTGCCTGGCCACTACGAAGCGGGCATGCACGGAAAACTGGATATCGACCGCGCTGTCGCGGCGAATCCGTAATCGATCAACCAAGGAGAATAGCCATGAAACTGTTCAAGTTCGCCACAGTCGCCTTCGCCGTTATCGGACTGGCTTCGTCCGCCATGGCGGCCGAGTACACCAAGGGGAAAATCACCAAGGTGGACGCGGCGCAGAAGAAAATCACCATCAAGCACGAACCGCTCAAGAACCTCGACATGCCCGCGATGACAATGGTGTTCGCGGTCGCGGACGACAAGCTGCTTGCTAAGGCCAAAGCCGACGCCACCATTCAGTTCGTCGCCGAGCGCGTGAATGGCCGCATCATGGTGACGGACATCAAGTGATACCACGTTCGCGCAAGCCGGCTGCACTGGCCGGCTTGCGCCGATCGGTTTCCAGAACTTGGAAATTCAGGTAAAACCGCATTCAAGCGAGGAGTTGAGCATGTTTCGAATTGATCCCAATCGCCGCACGCTGATGAGGCAAGGTTTTGCCCTTGCCGCATTGGCCGCATTCGCGCGGGCCGCCCCTTCGCGAGCCGCCATGTTTCCCGACATCGCCGCCTATCGCAATCCCGGTTGTGGCTGCTGCGAGAAATGGGCGACAGGCTTGCAGGCTGCAGGCTTCAAAGTCACGCTCACCGACGATGCGGAGTTCGGCAAACGCCGCTCGGAAGCGGGCGTTCCGCCGGAGCTGGCGGGATGCCACACGTCCTTTGTCGGCGATTACGTGATCGAGGGACACGTGCCGGCCGAAGACATCATCCGCTTCCTCGAAGAGAAGCTCCAGGCGCGCGGCCTTGCCGTCGCCGGCATGCCCATGGGCTCGCCCGGCATGGAAATGGGCGACGCGAACGACGCCTACGATGTGATGCTGTTCACCGCCGATGGCAAGTCGCGGGTCTACGCCCACCATTGATTGACGCTACGGCTTATGCCGGACTTTTCTTCATCGCCTTCGGCGCAGCGACAATCCTGCCGCTTCAATCCGAAGCTGCGCTCGCCGCGCTGTTACTTGCGGACCATCAGCCTGCCGCCGCCTTGATTGCCGTGGCGAGCATCGGAAACATCGCGGGCTCGTCGGTCAACTGGGCGTTCGGGCGATACGTTGAGCGTTTCCGCCGATACCGGTGGTTTCCCGTCAGAGAGGCGTCGTGGCAACGGGCGCAAGTCTGGTATGGCCGCTATGGGAAGTGGTCGCTGCTCTTGAGCTGGGCGCCGGTCATCGGCGACCCGCTGACCGTCGCGGCGGGGCTGATGCGCGAAAGATTTCCTGTGTTTCTGGCGCTTGTCGCCGTCGCGAAAATCGGCCGGTATCTCGTTCTCTGGGCGATTGTCGCCGGTCTCCATTGAACCACCAGCGTCAATGCATGCTTTGACCGCGGGCCAAGGCCAAGTGGTGCGCTTGATGATGGTTGCCCGTAGCCATCGCGCCGATGAAGCCCAAGGCTCTGATCTTGACAGTTTCGAGCGGGTTCGCCGACGTGATGGTCAGGATGACTCCGCCATCCATGTCCGTGGCGGCTGCCTGCCATTTGCCTGTCCGGGCGAGTTGCATCGCCTGCGCGGTGACCATGCGCTTGATCGCTCCCGCGACCTCGCCTTCACCTGTCACCGCGATCTCCACGCCTCCTTTGATTTTGCGCGCGATTGGCTTCGCGCGCAAGGTCACCAGATTCATGTCGATCGGATGCAGGCGCAGCCGATCAATATCGACCTTCGACCAGTCCGTCTGCGGATCGGCTGACAGGATGGCGACGATTTCCTGAATCGCGCCGAATGCATCCTGGCCAGGCAAGACCGGCGTGCCTTTCGCAGCCGCGTGCTCCATGTGCGTCATCGCCGTTTGCTCGGAGGCGCCGGGAAGGCCGGTCAATATAGGACTATTGCAGCTGGAACTCTCATGGCAGTCATCCTCGCGAGCTTTTGTCGCCCGCGAACGTAGCGCGTCCGCCACGGCGCCCGTATGATCTCGATCATATGGGCATCACGGTTTCAGCCGGAATGCGCCGGGCCTTCGTTCAATGATATTGCCTGCGGCGAGGCGGGCCACAGCGCGATAGGCCGTTTCATGGGATAGGCCGATCTGGGCTGCCCACGCTTTCAGAGTTCCCGGAACATCCACCCAGCCAACTTCGGTTTGCATTGCCATCCAATGCTAAATGCGGTCGTCGGCACGTTTTATGTTGCGAAGCTCCAACAATCCCCGAAGCCGGTGTATTTGACGGGCTTGACGCTCCAGATAGGCTTTGGCGAAATCGCCGTTGCGCGCGAGTTGGCAAGCATGGCCGCCTTTGGCACCGCAATGACGCGCGAGGCCACTTGAGCGACACCGTCGAAGTGGTAACGGGATGCGTGCAGCGACGCTTCGGCGACAATCTCGCCGGCTCCGTCGACGAGAGGACGACACTGCGCCCGTCGGCCAAATGGCGCAGCAGGGAAACCCGGCCCGTCACGACATGATAGAGGTGTTCGACCGCATCCTCGCGATAAAACAAGTTTTCGCCCGGTCCCAGCGCCATCTCAAGGCCAGGCATCCCCTCCAAACAGCTGACTTTCTGCATGGCGGGTCTATCCAATCTGCTCGCCTCCTATCGCGGCCATCTGCCAAGCCATATCCAGGAAATCGGAAGCCAAGACGCGGGCGTCAAGGGCTTGAGCGCCCATCCGGCATGGAGGGCGAGCATCGCTGCAAGAAGGTAGGACGCGATGCGATGAACGGCGATGAGTTGCAAGTGCAGGGCGTGATCAAGATTGACGATTGGTCCCGCCTCGATCAGCCCAAACAGAATCACAGGCTTTTGCAGCGGAGCAGGCCGATAGACCAACGTGCCAGTCACGATGACGAGCACAACGAATGTCAGCAGCGTGATTTTCAGGGCACTTCGCCAGCCCGATGGATTGCCAGGGCGGGGCCAGGCGTTGCGGGCCAATGGCAGCGCCGCGAGCCGGACGAGAGTCAGGCCGGCCAGAGTCCAGCCCATTGTCAGATGAATCCCGGCCCAGCCGCGCGCAGGCGGTCGGAAAGCCGAAAGTCCCGTCAGCGGCAGCGCCGTAAGCAGCATCGCTAAGACCAGCGCCGCCGAAAGCCAATGGAACGCCCAGACGCGCATAGCCTGGCGCTCAAGAACCTTTCTTGGCCAGCCAATCCTTCATGAACGCGATCTCGGTTTCTTGCGCCGCGATGATGCCCTCGGCGAGCTTCTTGATTTCCGCGTCCTTGCCATATTGCAAGACCACCTTCGCCATGTCGATAGCGCCCCGGTGGTGCGGGATCATACCCTTGACGAAATCGACGTCGGCGTTGCCGGTGTAAGCCATGCTCATATCCTTCATTATTGCGGCCATGGCAGCTTCGCCGGTCTTGATCGAATCCGGGACTTTTTCCATTGCGTTCTGGTCCGCTTTGCCGAGCCAACCCTTAAAGGTGGCGATTTCTCCTTCCTGCGCGCCGATGATCCCGTCGGCAAGCTTCAGGAGGTCGGGATCCTTGGCGTACTCCTTGGCAACCTTGGCCATGGCAATGGCGCCCTCGTGATGCGGAATCATGCCCTTGGCGAAATCGACATCGGGGATGCCGGTCGGCGCGGCCATCATGCCCTTCATCATGTCGGCCATCGCGTCTTCGAAGGCTTTGGTGGATGGCGGCTTTTCGCCGGCGGCCGTCTCCGCCGTCCCCGTGCCCACGTTCGAGTGGTCCATGCCGCCCATGGGGCCATCGGATGACAGAAAAGCAAACGCCACAAAACCAGCCACGAGAACGGCCGCTGCGCCGCCAAACAGATATGTTGTCTTCATCGCGTTCTTCCTTCTTCCTTTGCGTTGTTAGCGGGTCAGACCCTTCAGCTGAGCGATGAGCGCCGGACTGTCCCACGCCGTAGGGCCGGTCAACCGTCCGATCTCCCGCCGGTCTTTGTCGAATAGAAGCGTTGTCGGAAGCCCGTAGATACGCAGATCGCGCAGGATTTTCTCTTCATCTCCAAGATAGATATCCAGATTCCTGATGCCATAGACGCCGTAGACCGCAGCCAATTGATCCATCGATCTTTTGTCGACCGAGATGGCGACCACGTCGAAACCGCCGATCTCCTTCGCGGCTGCGCGCTGCGAGTCGAGGGACGGTATTTCCCTCTTGCAGGGCGGGCACCACGTCGCCCAGATATTCACAAGCAGGTAGGCGGAGCCGAAATCCTTCAGCGTCAACTGGCGGTCATGGCGATCGCGAAAGCTCAGTTCTCCGACCGCCCGCGCCGAATCATGGATCGTCAGCAGCGGAACTCCAACGACGGCGGTGGATACCGACTTGACAATCGCGGCCAGCAACGGCGGCACGCCGAGAATGCTGACCAAGAACAGTAATGCGCGCCGCCGATCCGGTGGACTGGCGGGCGCGACCGTTCGTTCAGGGGGCTTGCTCACAGCCTCGCCGCCCGTAGTCTCATGGCATTGGTAATCACGCTCACCGACGACAGCGCCATGGCCG
>JANMMJ010000245.1:0-30325 GCA_031373255.1 Hyphomicrobiales bacterium | reverse complement strand
GAAGCGCGGCAACATCCGGGATGCTTTTCGGCTTGCGAACAGATTGAGCTTGTCGGCGGCCGGAGTTGTGGGCGCAGCGACATAGGGCAATGTGATTTCGCCGCCGTCGGGCAGCAGCACGGGCGAATTCTGGATCAGCTTGCCGGTCGTGGCATCAAAGCGGGCGATGGCATTGTCGGTCGCACTTGCCGGTCCGACCACATCACCGGAGCCGCCACCGCCTGAGGGCGCGGCCCAAGTGCCGTCGGCACGCAGGAAATTAGTGGCGCCGCCCCCGGAAGCCGGAACGACGCCCTTGGCCGAGGAGGTGAACGACGGCAAGGCGGAAAGCCCCTGCGGCATGGAAATGACGCCGTTCGTCCGATTGATGGTCAGGGCCTCGAACCAAGTCGATCCGTCGGCGCTCACCTTGAAATGGAAGTCATCGTCGCCGGTGGTTCCGAATTCCGCCCGGCCCGAGAAATTGGTCTGGAACAGGAACGAGGCGGTATCGGCTGCCGCGTTCTTGTTGACTTTGACCTGCCCGCTATTGCCGACATTGTTGAACAGGATCGCACTGCTGGCAACCGTGAGCTTGTTCGTGGCATCGGCCGTTGCATTGACGCCGAGCATAGGCAAGTTTTGCAAAGCGCCCCATGTGCCGTCCGCCTTGAGGAATTTCGCCGCCGCGGCATCGCCGGCGGCAGGAACTGGAACGAGCCCTTTGGTTCCGCCGGAGCCGCTGTCCCCCACCATGGCGTTGAGCAGCGCTGTCGCTTGCGTGACGGTCAAATCCTCGGGATCGCCCGTGCCTGCGGTCGTCCGCCTCTTGAAGGTAGCGGTTGCGACATTTGCAAGCTTGGCGTTCGTGACTACACCGCTTGCGATAGTCAGCGCCGTGCCGCCCACCGCTTTGGTCACGTCGCCTACGATTCCGGCGGCGTCGTTCCGGCTTCCGGGGCAGCTCGAAAAAAATGAGTCGGTAAAAATCTACGCCAAGCTGCCGGCGTGGTTCAAAGTGCCGACGCCGCTGGGCGCCTACAATCCCGATTGGGCCGTGCTGGTCGAAGTCAGCGGCGAGGAGCGCCTCTATTTCTTGGTAGAGACCAAGGGCAGTCTGTTCACCGAGGATCTTCGCGACAACGAAGCGGCGAAAATCATCTGCGGCGAGGCTCATTTCAAGGCTCTGGCCACCGATCCCAACCCGACCCGCTATATCAAGGCGACGAAGATCGACGACTTGATGGAGCACTGCTGATAGCGCTCGCACAAGCCCGCGCCTGATCGCGCAGCTTGGCATAGTCAGCATCGCCCGTTCCAGCGCCCCGGGTGGCAGGCGCTGGATTTCGGCGGCAAGGCGGGCTTGGAATAGATGGTACTGGATGTAACAAAATTCGGTTGTCAGCGTTTCTCCGACATGCATTGGATATACCAAATTCAGGGCAGTACGGAGTTCGCAACAGATTGAAATAGCGCCGTTTTGCTCCCCGTACCTTGACTCGTTCAGTCCAGAGGTTCGGAGAATATCAGCGAAGAGAGAACCAATTCCGGCTTTCCCGTCGTCTGTGCAGTCCACAGGTCTGCAACCATAACCCCGGAATTCCTTTGGAATTTCCGCGAGCCGACAGCTGGAGAGAACGTTTTTTCAGCGGATAATGGCGGAGAGGGAGGGATTCGAACCCCCGGTACGGTTGCCCGTACTCCGCATTTCGAGTGCGGCGCGATCGACCACTCTGCCACCTCTCCGCAGGCGAGACATTGTCGCGTGGTCCGCGGCGTCAATAGCGAAGGTTGGCGAGCTTAACAACCCTCTTGTTGGATCGGGCCATTGTATCGCGGCCCCCAGCGCCCAATATTCGGGTGTAGAGACGTGGAGACAACTGATGCCGATGGCGCGAAAACTGGGATTGACGGGGGCACTTATGGTGGCGGCACTGGCCTTTGCCGGTGCAGCGGAAGCCTCTTACGTGACGGCCGATCTCAACATGCGCAACGGTCCCGGCACAAACTACCGCATCATCGCCACAATTCCGGGTGCGTCGAGCGTGCGGGTGTACAGCTGCGTCCGTTCCTGGTGCAAGGTGAAATGGAGGGGCGCGCGCGGCTGGGTCGCGCGTAATTACATCAGCAGCGGGGCTGGATATGCAGAAGAGCTCCTTCCGCCGCCGATCGACTATGGGTACGGCTATTACCATGAGCGCGACCGCGATTGGGACTGGCGAGACGATGACAATGATCGTGGCCGCCGGCGCGATCCCGGCCGGGTGGAAGACCGTGAGCGGCTAAGCGGCCAGTCGCGGGACCGGGCGCGGGAGCGTTACCGGCAGCAGCGCTGCGATTTTACCGATTGCCGCTAGACGTTACGGAAACCGGCCGTAATTTGCCGGATTTGCAGGATTGACAGCGGCGGCGCGCATCAATAGAAACTGCCGCAACTGCGGGGCAGCTTTCGCTCCCCGCAATTAATGCGCTGCCTCAGGCCATTCCAACAATAACAGAAGTCCACCGCCTCCGGGCTGTGGCGCCGATGGGCGCGCGGATGAAAAGGAAGAAAAATGTACGCAGTCATCAAGACGGGCGGCAAGCAGTATCGCGTTGCGCCCAACGATAAAATCCAGATCGAGCGGCTTGCCGGAGCGGCGGGCGACCAGATCGAATTCTCCAATGTGCTGATGGTGGCCAATGACGGTGCAGTCGATATCGGTGCACCTTTTGTGGCCGGCGCCACGGTGGTTGGCGAGATTGCCAGCCATGACCGCGGCCCGCACGTCATCATCTTCAAGAAGCGCCGCCGCAAGCACTATCGCCGCAAGAATGGCCATCGCCAGGACCTGACTTCTGTCACCATCACTGAAATCCTGACGGGCGGAGCCAAGCCGGCCAAGGCCGCGGCTGCTCCCAAGGCCGAGCCGAAAGTGAAGCAAGAGGCAGCGGCACTGGCAGCGCCCGCGGGCGAAGCCAAGGCGGACGATATTTCGCTGATCGGCGGTATAGGTCCGAAGATCCTCAAGGGCCTTGCAGACATGGGCGTCACCTCGTTTGCCCAGATTGCCGCATGGAGCGAAGCCGATGTCGAGCGCATCGAAACTGAATTGAAGCAGAAGGGCAGGGTTGCCCGCGAAGAGTGGATCGAGCAGGCCAAGGAACTCCTGGCCGGCAAGCCGCCGCGCGCCAAGACCGACAAGGCCCGTTCGAAGGACAAGGAGTAACTCCATGGCTCATAAAAAAGCAGGCGGTTCATCCCGCAACGGCCGCGATACCGCCGGCCGCCGTCTCGGCGTCAAGCATTTTGGCGGCGAGGACGTCATTCCGGGCAACATCATCGTGCGCCAGCGCGGCACCAAGTGGCATCCGGGGACCGGCGTCGGCCTTGGCCGCGATCACACGATCTTCGCCAAGGTTGCGGGCAAGGTGACGTTCCGCGCCAGCAAGGACGACAAGCAGATCGTTTCGGTCATTCCGATGCAGGCTGCGGAATAGCAGCGGATCAGACATTTGCCGGCGGCTGAGCCGGCTACTCGAATTTCAGGCGGAGAGATGGCAAAATCATCTCTCCGTTTTGCATCGGGACCGGTGATGACCGCAACACTTCATACAAAGCGACTGACGCTTCGCCCATTGCGGGAAGACGATCTGGTGGAGCTGGCTTCCACCATCAACAATTTCAGGGTCCTGCACACCACGGCGCGTCCGCCATGGCCCTACACGCTTGACGATGCGAATGGTTTTTTCCGGAGTTTTGACCACAGTTTCGGCAGCAGGCGATTTGTGATCGCGCCAAGGATTGGCCCTCCACAAATCTTGGGCGTCATCGGGCTCGATGCGCAGCGGCCCCGGTCGGTTGCCGAAATCGGCTATTGGCTGGCCGAAGCTGTCTGGAGCAGGGGCTACGGTTTCGAGGCGGCCCATGCGGTTACCAATCACGCCTTCACCGTGGATGGCCACGCGCGGCTTGTGGCGAGCTTTCGCCATGGCAATGAAGGATCACGCCGCATTCTCGACCGGCTGGGTTTCCGGATCGTCGGGCACGCCATGAGTTTTTCACGAGCGGCCGGTGCGTCAATACCAATCGCGCGGCTTGAACTCACGCAATCGGAGTGGCTGCGCCGCTGATTTTCAGAACACCATCCGCACGTATTTCTTGACCAGCTTCTTGCGGCCCAGGCCGCCATTGTGCTTGGACGCGGCGAGCTTGAGGTTGCCACGCGAGGACTTGATGGCAAGCGAGAGGTGCTTCAGGCCAAACTGCACGTTGGTGCTGGCGTCGTAGAGATTCTTGCAGGACCCGCGAAATCCAATGCCCTTGGCGGTGGCGCATTTCAGCTGGAAAACCCCGATCTCACCCGCTCCGCCATGGGCGCGCGGATTGTAGCCTGACTCGACCTTGGCAATTCTGAGCGCGAACCAGGTCGGCACGCCGTAGCGTGGCGCCATGCTTTTGATAATGGCAACGACGCGATTGCGCGAGGCCGCACTTACTCTGTTCAGTTTTGAGACGCGGGCATATTTGCGCTTTGATTTATGGAGTTTGGCGTATTTGCGATGGCCTTTTTGAGTCTTCGCGTATTTCTTGTTGTTATAGTTCCTGACCTGGAAAAGATTTTTTGAACTATTGTGTTTCGAAGTGAGATTTCTCTGTTTTGAGGAGGTGCATGACTGATCTTTACCACACTTCGCAAATGCCGGAGGCGCGTGAAATGTAATGCCGACGAACGAGAGAATCAAAAATACGTACAAAGACTTCAACATGGACCAACGCCCCTCCTACTGACTCACTCTTCCAGGCTCTAGATTGAGCGCGGTCTCAAACAATCCTCCAATATATTTCAGATTATTTGACCTGCTGAGTCGGCAAGGAATGTGTCAGAATTGTGGCACACTTAACTTTGGGTTAATTTTTGCAACATGTGTTTGCGGTTCCAGCCACAACGGCTAGAACGCCACGCATGAAGTTTCTCGATCAGGCAAAGATCTATATCCGCTCCGGCGATGGCGGCGGCGGCAGCGTTTCATTCCGGCGTGAAAAGTTCATCGAATACGGCGGACCTGACGGCGGTGACGGTGGAAAGGGCGGAAATGTCTGGGTGGAAGCGGTCGACGGCCTCAACACCCTGATCGACTATCGCTACCAGCAGCATTTCAAGGCCAAGACGGGAGGCCATGGTTCAGGGCGTCTCAGGGCTGGGGCGAATGCCGAAGACATCGTGTTGCGGGTTCCGGCGGGAACGCAGGTTTTCGAGGAAGACAACGAGACGCTCATCGCGGACCTGCCGAAAATTGGTGAAAAGGTGGTGATTGCCCGTGGCGGCAATGGCGGCTTCGGCAATGCGTATTTCAAGTCTTCGACCAATCGCGCACCACGACACGCCAATCCGGGATTGCCCGGCGAAGAGCGCTGGATCTGGCTGCGGCTCAAACTCATCGCGGACGCCGGCGTCATCGGATTGCCCAATGCCGGAAAGTCAACTTTCCTCGCCACGGTTTCTGCGGCGCGGCCGAAAGTTGCCGATTATCCCTTCACCACGCTGACCCCCAGCCTCGGGGTCATCCGGGTGGACACGGCGAGTTTCGTGCTCGCGGATATTCCGGGCCTGATCGAAGGCGCTCACGAAGGACATGGACTGGGGACGCGGTTTCTCGGCCATATCGAGCGTTGCGCCGTGTTGCTGCATCTCATCGATGCGATGCAGGAGGACCCCGTTGCCGCCTATCGGACCATCCGCAAGGAACTGAAAGCCTATGGCGGGGGACTCGACGGTAAGCCCGAGATCATCGCCTTCAGCAAGATCGATACGATCGATGCCGAAACACTCGCCGGGAAGTTGGTGGATTTCAAGAAGCGGGTTCGCAAGACGCCGCTGGCTTTGTCGGCTGCCACGGGCAAGGGTGTCGATGAGATCGTCAGGACGCTGCTCAAACGGATCCAGGCCGATCGGATCGAAACAAAGGAAAGCCAGCCGGGGATCACGCAGGAAGCGGACTGGCGGCCATGAGCGTCCGGCTGACCCGCTGCCGCCGGCTGGTCGTCAAGATCGGGTCGGCGCTCCTTGTCGATGCCAAGACCGGTTCGGTACGTGCAGACTGGCTGCAGTCACTGGTAGAGGATCTCGTCGCTGCCAAGACGCAGGGGACTGACGTGATTGCGGTTTCTTCCGGCGCCATCGCGCTTGGCCGCCGCTCCCTGCACCTCAGCAAGGGCGAGCTTAAACTCGAAGAAAAGCAGGCCGCCGCAGCAGTTGGGCAGATAGCACTGGCGCAGGCCTGGTCGGCGGCTTTCGCCGCGCAAGGCATCGTTGCCGCGCAAGTGCTGGTGACACTCACTGACACGGAAGAGCGGCGGCGTTATCTCAATGCCCGCGCCACGCTGACGACGCTGCTGGCCCAGGGTGCGGTTCCGGTCATCAACGAAAACGATACGGTGGCGACGTCGGAAATCCGCTACGGCGACAATGACCGGCTTGCGGCGCGGGTTGCTTCGATGATGTCGGCAGATTGTCTGGTTCTCCTTTCTGACATCGATGGGCTTTATACGGCGCCCCCAGACAAGCCGGGTGCAGTGTTCCTGCCCGAAGTCGGGGAAATCACGCCGGAGATCGAAGCGATGGCCGGCCGGCCGGTTTCGGGTGTCGGCTCCGGCGGCATGATCACGAAAATCGAGGCGGGACGGATTGCGCTTTCGGCGGGCTGCAACATGGTGATCGCGGCGGGCCATGCGGCGCATCCGCTAAAGCGCATTGCCGATGGCGAACGCTGCACCTGGTTCATCGCCAATTCCTCGCCGCTGCTGGCCCGCAAGCGCTGGATTGCCGGAACACTGGTGCCGATGGGACGCCTCACCGTGGATCAGGGAGCAGCCGGGGCGCTAGCCAAGGGCAAGAGCCTGCTTCCCGCCGGTGTCAAGAAAGTAGAAGGCGCATTCGCTCGGGGTGACGCTGTTTCAGTGGTGACCGAGAGTGGTCTCGAAGTGGCGCGCGGACTGGTCACCTATGATGTCTTGGACGCGCAGCGAATTGCTGGCAAGAAGACCAGCGAGATCGAGAAGGCGCTGGGCTACAGAGGACGCGACGAGATGGTTCACCGCGACGATATGGTGATCACGGGAGCAGGGGCATGAACGACATGACATCCTCGGTGCGCGAAACAATGCTGGCGCTCGGCCTGGCCGCGCGCCAGGCGGCGCACACGCTGGCATTAGCCCCGAGCGAACAGAAGAATGCAGCACTCCTTGCCATGGCGGCGGAAATCAGGCGCAGTGCGGAACATATTGCCGCCGAAAATGCTGCCGATGTAGCTGCTGCATCTGCCAAGAACCTCAAGACGTCATTCATCGACCGGCTGACGCTCACTGACCCCCGCATTGAAGCCATGGCTGCGGGGCTTGAAGACATTGCGAAACTGCCCGATCCCGTGGGCGCGGTCATGGCGTCATGGCCACGACCCAATGGCATGGTCATATCGCGGGTGAGGGTGCCGATAGGCGTGATTGGGATCATCTATGAAAGCCGCCCGAATGTGACGGCGGATGCCGGTGCGCTTTGTATGAAGTCGGGCAATGCCGCAATTCTCCGTGGCGGGTCGGACGGGCTGCGCTCTTCGGCAGTCATCGTCGCCGCGCTGCAACGGGGTCTCGCGAGAGCCGGGCTTCCCGCTGAAGCGATCCAAATGGTGCCGGTGGCAGACCGGGCTGCAGTGGGCATGATGCTGGAAGGGCTGCAGGGCTCGATCGACCTTATCGTGCCGCGCGGAGGAAAAAGCCTTGTGGGCCGGGTGCAGGCGGAGGCGCGCGTGCCGGTCTTCGCGCATCTCGAAGGCATTTGTCATGTTTTTATCGACAAGGGCGCCGACCCGGACATGGCGCGCGCAATCACGGTCAACGCCAAGATGCGGCGCACCGGCGTTTGCGGTGCTGCCGAAACCATCCTGGTCGACAGGCTGGCTGCTGCACAAAACCTGCGGCCCATTATCCGCTCATTGATCGAAGCGGGCTGCGAAGTGCGCGGCGATGCCGAGACGCAGGCTGCCGATCCGCGCGTGACGCCCGCAATTGAACAGGACTGGTCGACGGAATACCTCGATGCCATCGTTTCGGTGCGGGTGGTCGACGGTGTCGATGCCGCCATGGCGCATATCGCGCAGTTTGGCTCACAGCATACGGATGCAATCGTCACGCAGGACCAGGCGACGGCCGAGCGGTTTCTGCGGGAAGTGGACAGCGCCATTGTGCTTCACAATGCATCGACACAGTTCGCCGATGGCGGTGAATTCGGCTTTGGCGCGGAAATCGGCATCGCCACGGGCAAACTCCATGCGCGGGGTCCAGTAGGCCTCGAGCAATTGACAACCTTCAAGTATCAGGTCCGGGGAACGGGGCAGGTCAGGCCGTGATTTCCTGGCCGCCGTTCGGCCGGGGCCAGCGCATCGGCCTTTTCGGCGGCTCGTTCAATCCGGCCCATTGGGGCCATCGCGCGGTGGCGCTCTATGCCCTCAAGCGATTGCAGCTTGACTGGGTCTGGTGGCTGGTTGCCCCGCAGAATCCGCTGAAAGACGCCGGCGACTACGCCGATTATGAGGAACGGCTGGAGCAGACGCGGCGCGTTGCGCGGCATCCACGTTTCATCGTGACCGACATCGAAAAGCAGATCGGGAGCCACAACACGGCTGAGACGCTTCATGCCATGGCGCCGCTGTTCAGGCGCGGCAGGTTTGTGTGGATCATGGGGGCGGATAGTTTTGCCAACCTGCATCGCTGGCACAACTGGATAGAGATCGCCGAGGCCCTGCCACTGGCCTTCCTGGCCCGGCCCGGTTATTCGATCCGGGCGCTCAAGGGCATGGCAGCGCATCGCTATGCAACGCAGCGCCTGCCAAACGGCAAGGCCAGCTTGTTGCCTTACCAGGCACCACCGGCATGGGTGTTTGTGCCGATGCCTTTACGCAAAGAAAGCTCGACGGCCATTCGCAAGCGGCGCAGGAAATTGTGATCGACAGGTCTATGGCGGCCCGTGACAGAGCGCGCGGATTGTCCTAGCCTTGGGCTGGGCATCTACAAAGAATTCTGAGGATTTTCGCATGCGTGTTTTGTCACGATTTGCGGCAGGTGCCGCGCTTTTTCTGTTTTCCGCCACGGCCCAGGCCACCGAAGTGAAGGAGACCGGCGAGATCAATGCCGCTCCCGACAAAGTCTGGGCAGCCATTGGCGATTTCTGCGGCATCGGAAGCTGGCATCCCGCCGTTACCAAGTGCGATCTTTCCGAAGACAAGAAGACCCGTATCCTGACGCTGGGCAATGGCGCCACGATCACGGAAACACAGGAAGCGTGGGACGATGCCGGCATGAGCTACTCTTACCGAATTCAGGAGAGCCCCTTGCCGGTGCAGAACTATCTTTCAACGATCAAGGTTTCGGGTGCAGACGGCAAGAGCACCATCGAATGGTCTTCAAGCTTCGAGCCCAAAGGCGCGACCGAAGACGAGGCAAAAGCCGTCATTTCCGGAATTTACAAAGCCGGATTCGAAGGTATCGCCAAGAAGTTCTGAGTGCTGGAAACAAATGGCTGGCCGCAGCACCACTGCGGCCATTTCGCATGGGCCTCAGTTCAGAACCGGCGAGCCCCAGCCGTCGTAAACGCTGTCCATCGTTTCGCACAAGGCAATCAGCTGCCTGGTGCGAAGGTGAATTGAAGGCAGGTCAATTGGCTCGCGGCGCTTGAACTGCACGGCATCGCCGTCTTCTCTCTCAATCGCGTAGCCCATCGCCGTCAATTGCTGTTGCAGCGCGGCGCGCCGGTCGTCCGGTATTTCAACGATCATGTGATCGATATCGCGTTCCTGCAGCGGGTCGTCGCCGGCCTGCTGCAGCTCGAGGACGACCTCGATATCGCGGGTCAGCTGCATGTCTATCGTGGATGGAATGAGCTGGTCCAGTTCGTCCGGTTCGGTTTCCGCAACGCTCACCCTGAGCTTCTCGATTTTGCCGGCCATCTTGCGGAGCCCACCCGTGAGACCGGGATCGCTGGAACAAAAGAACGCGGTCCGGCTGGTTTGGGAGGTCCGGGTGCCAATCAGATGGGTCACGTGAACACGGGCGCGCCGGAGGATCACATCTTCAAAGGCGTAGTAGAGTTGCGGGACCTCTGCGGCCTCGATGCCGTGCTCGGCGAGCCATGACGCCGGAAATTCAAAGGTTACAGATGCGCGGTAGGGAAATGCTTCACCGGGCAGACCGAGCATGGCTCTGTCTACCGAGAAAACTGTCTCTCCACTCTCATCGAGCCGGAAGAATGTCGCCCAACCTTCCAACCTGTCGGCTCCCCTGGACGGTACGCAAGCGCCTTAATCTAGTTCCGAACTATTGCGTTTTAGTCAATGACTAAAACGATTTCGGCGGGTGCCAAGGCCCTTTTTGACGCGTTTTGGCCGCAGCGCGCCCCTTGTTACGGGTGCCTGCCGGAAAGCTGGACATTGCGGGAATGTTGGAGTGTCATGCCGAAGTGGAGGACAGAGGGCGACATGCTGAAGCATATGCTGATCGTAGCAGGCCTTGCACTCAGCGGCGGGGCAGTGTTCGTGGCCGAGGCCGAAAGCCCGGGCAAGGCCACTCTGGCGCTGTTCCCGCAAGGGATGGAGAGTTGCTATGTCCGGCCGGAAAGTCCGGGACCCGCCAAGCCCAAGCAGATGATTTCATCCTTCATGCTGTACCGGCTGCTGCGGCCCGACCCTGCCAAGGAGGAAATCGAAGGCAGCGTCGAACAGGCCGCGATGAGCGACCGGGCGCCCGGTATCGAGCAGTGGATCTCGGTCCTTGTCACGTTTCGCGGGTTCGAGGGGTATTATCACCAGACCGTAAGCTGCCGCGATAATCCCGGACGGAACACCGCGACCTGCGCGCGTGACTGCGATGGCGGCGGTTTCGCGGCTGTGGCAAAGACGGATGGCTTGATCGCCGATTTTGACAATGGTTATGGCGGGTTGTCGCTTGAAATCTCGTGCGATCCGGACGAGGAGGGACGGGACCGGCGGATGACGCCTGAAGAAGCCGGTGGTGCGGTGCCTTTGGAGAGACGGCCGATAGCGGATTGTCTGGCGGCCGACGAGGCGGCGCGGCCGGGATTTGCCGAGGACCCGATGCCGCTTCGCGAGCGTGTCGCCGTTTCAGGCTGGCGCTGTCTGAAGCGCGTCTATGACAAGGCGCATCTGAAGAAGCATCCCAAGCAGAACGTCACGGCGATGGTCATCGCCATCAAGGGGCCGGCGCGGGTCGAAACCGATGGCGACGGCTGGCGCTACACGTTGCTGGACGTGACGCTTTCACTGCGCCTGCGCGACGGCATGAAGGCCAGCAAGCCCGTGACCTGCACGGCGGATGCATTTCAGTTCCGCTGCGGCGAGGAATTCCGCCTCAGGCGGCGCAATGGCGAGAGCGCCATTCTGCTGGCCGGTTCTTATGGCGGCGAAGTCGAATGGTCAGGTGCCGCCCCGCATCTCAATGGCCTGAACCTCGGTGCCGACGACATGGTGTTCCGGCTTGATGCCAGTGAAGCGCCGGACTGCGATGTTCCCTAGCAATGGCCGAATCCCGGTGATCGGGCACGCTTGGCACTTGCTTATGTGGAAACCGGGACGTTACAGTTCATCATTCAGGCAATCCTTCGGCGGCGTTCCATGATGATCGGCAAACCAGATGAAGCGAAAACGCAAATCTGTGTTGCAACGGCGGATCATGTCGAGGTGCGCGGCCGCGACCTCACCGGCGACCTGATGGGACGGCTTGGGTTCACGGCTTATTTCTACCTGCTGGTTACCGGGCGGGAACCGACCGAGCAGCAGCGGTTCTTCCTCGATCTTCTGCTGTTGGCCATCGCCGAGCATGGATTGATGCCGACAGTCCAGGCGGCGCGCATGACGCTCGCAGCCGATCCCAATTCCCTGCAAGGGGCGCTCGCCGCCGGTCTTCTCGGATGCGGTCCGGTGCTGGTTGGTACGGCGGAACTGTGCGGCGCCCTGCTGGTGAAAGCCCAGGCGCGGGTGGCAGCAGGCGAAGCTGCCAGCTTCGTTGCCGAAGAGATGGTGCGCGAGATCAGAACGGCCGGCGGGAAAGCGCCGGGTTTTGGCCACCCGGTGCACAAGCCGCTCGATCCGCGCGCCGAACGTATTCTCGTACTTGCCGCTGAGCGCGGTGCTGCCGGCGCGCATGTGGCGCTGGCGCTGCAGTTTCGTGACGCGGTCGCGAAGGTTTGGGGCAAGCCCCTTGTCATGAATGTGTCGATGCCGATTGCGGCCGTGCTTCTCGATCTCGATTTCCCGCCCGCGCTGATCAAGGCCATTCCATTGCTGGCCCGGACCGCCAGCATTCTCGCGCATCTGGGCGAAGAGCAGCAGACGCCAATCGGTTTTCATATGGCGCATCACGGCGAAATCTCCGTCACCTACCAGAAGGGCGATGCGTGATGCTGGCGCCTGAGGTGGAAGCGCTGCCGTGGGACCAACAGGTTCGCCTGGATGATGTGGCCTACCGCAGGCAGGCCGGCTATCTCTTATCCCGGTCCCTATTTTATGCCGGGAAGCTTTCTGAGGCAGGTTTCGATACGGCGGCCAAAGTTGGCGGGCTGGATGGTATCGGGGCATTGCCGTTTACCGAGAAAAGCGAGATCAGGGCAAGCTGTACGGCTGACAATCTCATCGGAACACATCTTTGCGCCGATCCCCAAGACATTGTGCGGATCTATTCGACCAGCGGTACAACCGGGACGCCGAGCTATATTCCACTGACCGCTTCCGATCTCGACAACTGGGTGACGACCTCGGCGCGGAGTTATTCGGCATCGGGTGTCCGCAAGGGCGAGCGCATTGTTTCCACATACAATGCCGGACCTTTCGTGGCAGGTGCCGCACTTGCGGCGTTTGACCGCCTTGGCCTCTGCCACATTCCAGTCGGAACGGGCAATACGGAACGGCTGATGAAGGCCATCGCGATGCTTCACCCGGCTGCGGTGGTGATGACGCCATCCTATGCCGCCTACCTTATCGAATGGGCGGCAGAGCGGGCGTTCGATCTCAGGAACTCCAGCGTCAGGCGCGTGCTTGTGGCGGGAGAGCCGGGCGGCGGGGAGGCCGGGTTCCGCGCCATGCTTGAGGAGGCTTGGGGCGCCAGGGTCAGCGAGGCCATGGGGATCGGCGACATCGGCGTTTCTCTGTGGGGAGAGTGCGAAGAGCAATGTGGGATGCATCTTGGAGGGCGCGGGTTTGTGCATCCTGAACTGATCGATCCGGTCTCCGGGGCAGCCGTCGCCATGAGCGATGGCGCCCAGGGAGAGCTTGTGCTTACGCATCTCAAACACCAGGCAACACCGCTGCTACGCTTTCGCACCCGCGATCATGTCGAGGTGTGGACGTCGGTTTGCAAATGCGGGCGGACGGCGCCGCGGGTACGCTGTATCGGCCGTACCGACGACATGCTGATCGTGCGCGGCGTCAACGTGTTTCCCTCGGCGATTCGCGATGTCGTCAGCGGGTTCATGCCGGAGGTGAGCGGTTTCATCCTGGTGAAGCCCGCGGTCTCCGGCGTCAAGCAGGTGCCGCCGCTTCCGGTTCAGGTCGAGCTCGGAAAGGGCATTGCTGTATCGGATGGGCTCGCCGAGCGCATCCGCAACAGAATTCGCGATGTGCTGGTATTCGGAACGCGTATCGAGCTTGTCCCTCTTGGTTCACTTCAGCGCAGCGAATACAAATCCAAACTGGTCCAGCATTAGGAGGGCCCATGCAGAAACTTCAAAGCCAGGGTGTGCACCATATCACGCTGAACGGCGCCAACCGGCAGACATCCATCGATTTCTGGGAAGGCGTGCTCGGCATGCCGTTTGTGTTCGAGCAACCCAATCTCGACCGGGCCAGCGAGAGCCACCTGTATTTCGATCCGGGTGACGGACGGCTTATCACGATCTTTACAGACGAGGACCGGAAGCCCGATCCGCGCCGCACCCCGAATGAGCCGGGCTGTGTCCATCACATCGCCTTTTCAGTCTCGCGTGTCACTTTTCTCCAGGCGGTGAAGCGGCTGGATGAGCGCAAGATCAAGCACAGCGGCGTCAAGGATCGCGGCTTCATGGACTCGATCTATTTCACCGACCCACTCGGCCTGCTGATCGAGCTTGCGTCATATCGCTTTGAACCGCCGCTCGGCTTCAGCCACGTCGATGTGCTTCACGAAGCCCACAAGATCCGGGTGGCCCGCGGTGACTACAATATCGCTGAAATCCATCTCGCCGATGCCATCGAAAAACTGATGACCGGCCGCAGCCAGACGCTGTCATCCGACCGGGAACCGAAGAACCCTTACTGAACGTGCCTTTAACAACAATGGGAGGACCTAAATGCCTGCAATCAAACTTCATATCCTGAAACCGAGTGTCAACAACATGGCCGCACGGGTGTTCGTGCGCGCCGCCAAGCTCGACTTCACCGAAGACGATGCGTGGGGCAAGACTCGCTCGCCGGAATTCCTCAAGAAGAACCCGGCCCACATGACGCCGATGATGGAAGGCAAAGGCCTGCCGAAGGGCGCGTTGTGGGAAAGCTGCGCCATCATGCAGTATCTCTCCAACAAGCATGAGCTGACCAAGTTCTATCCGAAGACTCCGGCCAAGCGGGCGATGATCGACAGTTCCATGTTCTATCTGATCGGCACGCTCTATCCGCTGGTGGCGCGGGCCACTTACGGCGCACTCGGCTTTCCGCAGTATCCGGGGGAAGTCGGCGCCAGCAGCCTCGACGTTTCGCACAAGGCGGAGGCACAGAAGGCTGCTGCGGATGCGATTGCCGAACCGCTCGATGTCTTCCACAAGTTCTACATGGGCGGCACGCCTTTCATCGGTGGCGCCAAGCCTTCGATTGCCGATATCCGGCTGGCATCGACCCTCGAGTTCCTTGCGGTCATCGACTATGCCTTGCCGGCATGGGCGAAGAAGTACATGGGGGCAATGGAAAAGGCGCTGGGCAAGGCCTATGCCGAACCCGCAGCCGACGTTCGCGGCTACATCGCCCACGTGAAGTCACAGAAGAAATAGCCGCAAGACCTGTTGCTGGCATTGATCGACTGCCGTTCAATGCCAGCAGTTCAGGCTGATTTCGGCAACTTACTTGAGTTGAAGGATGACCTGACCTTCCATGACGGTTGGTGCAGCGACACTCAACTGCGACGCATTCGCCTTGATCCAATCCCGGGCGACGGCAAGGCTGTCGTCGGTGCCGGCCTTGTCGTTGCAGACTGTCACGGAAACACCACCATCGCCGGTGCGCAACAGCGTGTAACCGGAAAACCCTTTGACCTTGCCCATCGCCGATTCAACTTCGCCTTTTTTCTGCTCCAGCAGGTCGAAGAGCTTTTTTTTTGGCAGATTCACCACTATAGCTTCTAACGACTGCATGCATAGTAACCTCCCTTTCACTACGCATCGCGCAGGTGACCGGTTTGGTCCGGCATCCCGGATGCGTAGGCGAACGGTATTAGATACTCATTTCCCCAAGGTGACTACAGATTCTGCTGGGTTTTGCGAAGTGTTTTCCTATTTCGCAATTTCTGGTAGTTATGATTACAATGATTGCATTGCAATCAATGCAATCAAATGATACATTCTGCCGATGGCAAGCATCACCATCCGCAACCTCGACGATGAAACCAAACGCCGGCTGCGCATACGTGCTGCCGAACACGGCCGTTCCATGGAGGAAGAGGCGCGGGATTTGCTCAACAAGGCGATGATGCTACCTCGCAGAGGGGACAAGCTTGGTACAGCAATCCATTCTCTGTTCAAGCCGTTTGGCGGGGTTGAACTGGAGCCGTATCCACGGGAGCCGCTTGGTCCGCCGCCCGACCTTGACTGATGCTTATTCTCGATACGAATGTGATTTCCGAGTTGATGCGCGTGGAGCCAGAGGAGAGTGTTTTCCGATGGGCGCAAAAGATTGACCTCGACACCGTTTACACAACAGCAATTACCGAAGCCGAGATCATGGTTGGCATCGCGCTGAAAGATCACGGGCGCCGGCGAAACGAACTGATCGCAACCGCGCGTGTGCTGTTCGAATACAAATTTGCCGGCCGCATCGTGCCTTTCGAATCACAGGCAGCCCAGGCTTTTGGGGAAGTTGTCAGGCTGCGCAGCCGGCTCGGGCGACCCATCGATGTTCCGGACGCCCAGATCGCAGCAATTTGCGTCTCCAAAGCTGCGTCGATTGTCACGCGAGACGTGAACGGCTTCGATCATCTCGGCATCGAGATCATCAATCCGTGGGCGGACTAACCGCGCTCATGCCCTCATCTTTTCCATGTTCTCGACAAAGCGCCTGAAGAGGTAGTGACTGTCCTGCGGGCCGGGGGAAGCTTCAGGGTGGTACTGCACCGAGAACACGGGCTTTCCTTCAAGTGCGATACCGCAGTTCGAGCCATCGAAGAGCGAGACATGGGTTTCGACGACGCCCGCCGGGAGGCTCGCGCGGTCCACCGCGAAACCGTGGTTCATCGAGGTGATTTCGACCTTGCCGGTGGTGAAGTCCTTCACCGGATGATTGGCGCCGTGGTGGCCGTGATGCATCTTCATGGTGTTCGACCGTGAATCCGGCGCGGAAACTGTTGTTGCGCGTTTAGCCGTCAAGCGCGGCTTCGTATGAAGGCGTATTGATCTAGCGCCAGCCGCGAATTCTCGGTGAGCGGCAAGCTCAGCGCATGGCTCACGTCTTCGCGCGTGAGGCCAATCTGGCGGAGGGTGCGGTCGTCACAAGTTTCGCGATATCGCGGCGGGCCTGCCAGTTGGCGAAAAGTGTCGTCAACGAAAAACCGATGGCACCTGTGGCGCGCGCCTGGGTCAAAGCATAATCTCTCATGACACGGTTTCCTTCGAGGTGAGGGCGATGCGGATTGTTTCGCGCACGCTGGAAAGGCTCGTAGCGAGGCGCGGGACGATTCCTGCGAATGGATTGCGGACACTGCTGGGCTTGCGGCCGGTGTTGCGCTCGATCTCCCATTCGTCGGTTGCCGCTTCGAGGTGTGGGCAACCCATCGTGGTGCGGTAGAGGTCTCCGTGGGCTCCGTCGATCATCCAGTTCATGGCTTTTCTCCTCTTTCGATGGGAGGAGAAAACACCAGGCCCGTGACGGCCCGATGCGCCCGGCCATAAATTCCTTGTGAAAAGGATGTGACATGTCGTTAAATCGGGTGTCACGGGATGAAAATGACGCGGAAACTCAAGCTTTTTGGTCATTTCGAACTCAGCGGGCCCGACGGAAAAAGCGTGGCGGCGAGCGCCAAGCTGAGTGCACTTCTTGCCTTCCTGGAGGTGGCGGGGAAGGCCGTGGGGCGCGACCAGCTGACTTCGCTTCTCTGGGGATCACACTTCGACGAACAGGCGCGGCAGAACTTTCGCCAGGCCCTGGCAAGGCTCCGCAAGGCGCTCGGTCCCGAGGTGATCCTCGCCGACGACCAATCGGTGCATTTGGCGCCGGGCGCCATAGCCAGTGACCTGGCCGAGTTCCAACCCCTGGCGAAGAGCAGCGCTGCCGAAGACCTTCGCCGCGCAGTCACACTTCTCGATGGCGACTTCATGGCTGGCATCGATCTTCGTGAAGAGGCGTGGGATGAGTGGCTTAGCAACGAGCGCCGCCGATTGGGCAACCTCGCCTGTGACGCGCTGGAACGGCTGGGGCGCATGGAGCTTGAAAGTGGGCGGTCTGGCGAGGCTTTGCGTCTGTCCGAGGATTGCATCCGCCGTGACATCTTCCGTGAAGATGCCCACCGATTGGCGATTGACGCCTTTGCGGCCTTGGGCCGCAAGTCGGAAGCGATCAAGCACTACCAGCATCTGGCCGAGCGCTTAAAGCACGAACTCGGCACGGCGCCTGAACCCGCCACCACTACCGCTTACGAGTTGGCCCGCCAGCATAAGGGCTCGGCCGACGAACTTCAGCCCATCACTTATGCACGGCGTCCATCCATCGCCGTGCTGCCCTTTGCCAATCTGAGCACCCACCCCGAACAAGACTATTTCACCGATGGCATGGTGGATGAGATCATCACGGCCCTCTCCAGGCTGCACTGGCTCTTCGTCATCGCACGCAACTCGAGCTTTGCCTACAAAGGCCGGTCGGTGGACGTCAAACAGGTGGGCCGCGAGCTTGGCGTGCGCTATGTGCTCGATGGCAGCGTCAGGCGAGCGGGGAACCGGCTGCGCATTTCTGGCCAGTTGATCGACGCCACCACAGGAAATGCCATCTGGGCCGACCGCTTTGAGGGCGGGATGGCAGATGTCTTCGAACTGCAGGACATGGTGACATCACAAGTCGTTGGCGCAATTGCTCCCAAGCTCGAACAGGCGGAAATCGAGCGGTCGCGGCGCAAGCCAACCGGGAGCCTTGACGCCTACGATTATTTCCTGCGAGGCCAGGCCGAAGTTCACAAATGGACTCTCAACAGCAATCGCGCTGCGACGGAGCATTTCTACAGGGCGATGGAACTCGATCCGCAGTTCGCCACCGCATATGGCATGGCGGCACGTTGCTATTCGCAGGCCAAGGCGCAAGGGTGGCTGAGCGATCCGATTGCGGCAACCGCTGAGGTGCTGCGCCTGGGGCGGATCGTCGCCGAACTGGGCCCGGATGATCCAATCGCGCTGAGTGCCGCCGGCATGGCGATTGCCTACGTGGTGGGCGACCTTGATGCCGGATATGCGATGATCGAGCGTAGCGTGGAACTCAGCCCCAATTTTGCGCAGGCCTGGCTTTTCAGCGGCTGGGTCAAAGCCTGGATGGGTGAGGCCGATCTATCGATCAGCTATATCACCCGAGCCCTGCAGCTCAGCCCTCATGATCCGTCGATCTCCAACATGCGGCGCGGCATCGCCTTCGCCCATTTCGTTGCCGGGCGCTATCAGGAGGCGATTTCAGCGGCCGAAATCGTCTCTCCTCTTCAACAGAATGCCATCTTTGGCCTGTCGACGGCTGCGGCAAGTGCTGCCTTGCTGGGCCGGCAGGCGGAAGCGGAGCGTACGGTACAAGCGCTGCTTGCGGTCGACCCCGCCCTCCGGGTCCGCGATCTCAGGCAGCGCTTCCCGATGAAGCGCGACGAGGACTTTGCGCGCTGGGAAGAGGGGTTGCGTAAGGCAGGATTGCCGGAATGACAACAAAACGTCAGATCCGGCAGCGGCTTATGCCTTGACCTTCTCCATGTTGTCGACAAAGCGCCTGAAGAGGTAGTGACTGTCCTGCGGGCCGGGGGAAGCTTCAGGGTGGTACTGCACCGAGAACACGGGCTTTCCTTCAAGCGCGATACCGCAGTTCGAGCCATCGAAGAGCGAGACATGGGTTTCGACGACGCCCGCCGGGAGGCTCGCGCGGTCCACCGCGAACCCATGGTTCATCGAGGTGATCTCGACCTTGCCGGTGGTGAAGTCCTTCACCGGATGATTGGCCCCGTGATGGCCATGATGCATTTTCACGGTGCTGGCGCCAAGGGCGATGGCGAGCATCTGGTGACCCAGGCATATTCCGAAAACCGGCTTTCCCGAGTCGACCAGCTTCCTGATCTCGGGCACGGCGTATACGCCGGTGGCAGCGGGATCGCCGGGGCCGTTTGAGAGAAAAATACCATCCGGGTTCATGGCCAGTATGCCGTCGGCGCTGGCGCTGGCGGGTACCACGGTCACATCGCAGCCGGCACTGGTCAGGCAGCGCAGAATGTTGCGCTTGAGGCCGTAGTCGACCGCGACAACGTGGTATGTGCCACCCTCGGCGCGGGTGTAGCCGTCCTTCCAGTCCCACAGCTTCTCGTCCCACTCGAGTCGCTGGGTCAGGGAAACATCCCTGGCGAGATCCATGCCGACGAGGCCCGGCCATTCGGTGGCGCGCTTCTTCAGTTTGGCAATGTCGAACTTGCCCTTCGCACTATGGGCGATGACGCCGTTCGGCATGCCGCGGTCGCGGATCAGGTTGGTGAGGGCGCGGGTATCGATGCCGGAGAGGCCAATGAGGCCGCGGGCCTTCAGCCATTTGTCGAAGGGGCGGGTGGAGCGATAATTGGCGGGTTCGGTGACGGGGGTGCGAATGATGCAGCCGACTGCGGCAGCGGAGGCAGCGAGATTGGTGGTCTCGATATCCGCGTCATTGGTGCCGACATTGCCGATATGGGGGAAAGTGAAGGTGACAATCTGGCCGGCGTAGGACGGATCGGTCAGCACCTCCTGGTAGCCGGTCATCGCCGTATTGAAGCAAACCTCACCCACGGCCTCGCCCTCGGCGCCAAGGCCCGCCGCCTCGATCACCGTGCCGTCGGCAAGCACCAGCAGGCCGGTGACACGCGGCGTCTCCCAGCCGGGACTGGCGGCGCGCGCGGGGGATTTGGCCTTGGCAGGCTTTTTCGGACTTTTCATTGAGGAGACTCCGGGAGAATGCTTGGCCGATATGCGCGAGGCGGGTGCTGGCGTCAAGGTTGTGGATAATAGATTCCGTTAGGTGCCAGCTCGTCTATCTGGCGCATAGCCAACTCAAGCTTCTTTGCGAGATGCGACTTGAGATACTTCGCGGCATTCGTGCCAGCTATTCGCTTTGATTTCAGGAAAAGTGCGGTCGCAAAAATCAAATCATCCTCCGGGAGGTAACCTAGCCGCCGCCACTGCCACCCACTCATTACGCCGTCTTGAAATTGTTCATACTGGAATCTGTCGTTACTAAGAAATACTCCAAACCCAAGGAACACTGCTGTTAGGTCGGTGAGGAATTCCGTTTCGTCTGGTGGTACCGGAAGACTCGGAGCGGTTGCAAGCAGATAGTGGGCCAACTCATGAGCAAAAACGGTTATCAGTGTATGGGGCCGATCCAGATTGCTGACTGAGTATGTGATGGTCACGACGTTGCCACTCTGGACAGAGAATGTGCCAGCAGCACTGCGCTCGTGCACTGGCCGGATAATATTTTCACCTTCGTACTTATCAGGAACAGAGTCATGAGCTTGAACATCTGCATGCCAATCTGAAAGGCCAGCATGCTGTTTGACCTGTTCAAATACATGCTCTGCAAGCTCGTGGCCGGACTTGCCAGCGGTCTTGAATGCATGCGGTGTTGGTAAAACCAAATCACGATTCTTGAGGTTGGTAACTTCCCCGAACTCGGTTGTGAGCCAGCGGAAATTGTCCACATGCCAGTTGGCTGTTTCGGGATCGATGAGTGATCGCTTTCCGAAGGGCCACAATTTCATTACAGGCTAAGCCATATGGTCTCTTTTGACATTTTGTTTTACACCGCACACGTCAACAGTCCAACTCAAACGTGCAGTAGCTGCACTGACGCAACGATCAAGGAGAAAGCTTAAACATGTCACTCCGCCACCAGATCAACGATGCGCTGAAGCTTGCCATGAAGGCTGGTGATAAGCGGAAGGTGTCGACGCTCCGCCTGATGAATGCGGCGATCAAGGAGAAGGACATCAACGCGCGGACCGAAGGCCACGCCTCGGCGCTGACGCCGGATCCCGGACTGATCGACCTTTTCGCGAAAATGATCAAGCAGCGCCAGGAATCGATGACGATCTACGACCAGAACGGACGGCCGGAACTGGCGCAGCAGGAGCGCGAGGAAATCGAGATCATCCAGAGCTACATGCCAAAGCAGCTTTCGGAGGATGAAGCCAAGGCTGCGGTCGCGGGGATCATCGCGGAAGTCGGCGCCACATCGGTCAAGGACATGGGCAAAGTGATGGCCGGACTCAAGGCGAAATATGCAGGCCAAATGGACATGGCCAAGGCTGGCGGCATCGTGAAGGCGCTGCTGGGCTAGGTTTCAATCAGCCGTTCCGGGGCTCGGCCATGAGGTTGGCGCCGAGCAGCAGGCAGGTTCCCAAAGCCGTCAATATCGTCATCAGCAGACGGCGCCGGTCGCGCTGCGCTTCGGCTGCGGCCTTCTCGGTTTCAGCTGCAAAGTAACGGTCCTGCAGGGTGTGCTGGAGATTGAGGGCCTGGTCGAGAATCTTCTTCTCGAACTCGTTGAGCGCGTTGTAACTGGCAAACGACAGGGTGGCGCGGGCCTCGTCCGACAGGCTCTTGTATTCATCGTTGACCGGCTTGAACGTGAAAGTTCCGGCTATCGCCAGTTCCGCCATGATGGCGCGGAAGGGAAATGCCCGGTCGTAAAGCGCCAGCTGGTACATCTTGCCGGTCACGCCGCGGTTGGCTGAAACATTGGCGGGATCGAGCGCGAAGATCAGGTTTCCCTGAACATAGGCGTTGAAATATTCGTTCTGGGTGGTGCGCAGCGTGGCAACGCGCGATTCGATGCCGCGCATTTCGGCAGCGCGCGCACCTATTGTTCCGTCCAGGCCCTCAAGGAAAAGAAACTGTCCAAGACTGCCCAGCAGGGACAGGGCGGTTGCGACGAGCAGGGTAAAGGCCCTGAGCGAGAGAAGATGCCGCCACCTGCCTTGCGGTGGCGGGGATTCAGCCGGCATGGCTTCAGTCATGACCTCCGTCATGGCAAAACGCCGAATTCCTGCAAACCAACTCTCTTTCCGGCACTGGTAGACTAATGGTCAGGCTATTTGCGGCCGGCGTTCCCGCATTCAGTGCAGGAACGCCCTCCGGATGGTCTAGACGATCTTGGTCGTCACCTTGATGTTCTTGCGGGTGGCATGGGAATAGGGGCAGACCACGTGGGCTTTCTTGGCGAGTGCCGTTGCCGTGGCCTTCTTCACGCCGGGCAACTTGACCTCGAGCTTCACCTCCAGGCCAAAACCCTTCTTGTCATCGCGCGGTCCGAACGACACATGGGCCGTGACGCTGGAGTCCGCTGAAATTGCCACCGGCTTTTTCTCCTTGCCGGCCACGTATTTGATGGCGCCAAGATAGCAGGTCGAATAGCCGGCCGCGAAAAGCTGGTCCGGATTGGTACCTTCGTACTTGCCGCCCAACTCCTTGGGACCGTCGATTTTCACGTCGAGCATGCCGTCGGGCGTCTTGGCGGTGCCTGGGCCACCACGCCCGCCGATTGAAGTTGCGACTGCGGTGTAGAGTTTCTTGATTTTCATGAATTGCCTCCTTGTTGTGCGGTCACGATGTCATGACGGTTTGCGACTCGCAAGGGCCACGCCCGCGGCGGCAATCAAAAATCCGAGCCATCCCGCCAGCGGCATGGCCTCGCCCAGCACCGGCCAGGCGATCACGGCGGAAAGTGGGGGCACGAGATAGAACAGCGACGAGACGCGCGAGACTTCACCAGCCCTGATCATGGCCAGCAACAGGGTCATGGCGATGATCGAGTTGCCGAGCACGAGATAGGCCCAGGCGGCAATGAACTGCGGCGTCCAGTCAAACGAAAAGTGCTCGAAGGCCAGCGCCAGCGGCAAGGTTCCGGCAAGCCCAGCCACATATTGCACGCCGTTCGACACCACCGGATGATGGGTGACGCCGAAGCGCTTTTCCCAAAGTGTGCCTGCGGTAATGCCGATCAGCCCGCCGATTGCCGCCAGCACGCCCAGGGGATGCTCCATCTCGATCGAGGAGCGCGACAGGATAACGGTGGCCGCTCCGGCCAGCCCCAGAACGAGGCCAGCCCAGCGCAGCGGACTTACCGTTTCTCCGGCAAAATGGGGCGCAATAAGTCCCACAAGGATCGGCTGAAGGCACACGATGATGGCCACGCCGCCAGCCGAGACGCCGGCCTTGAAGGCCACGTAGCAGAGCCCGAAATAGACGGCCTGGATGAGAAATCCAACGACCAGCAGGTGCAGCCATTGCACCGGTTGCCGGGGCAGGGGCGGGCGCATGATGAAGTAAAGCGGCGCCATGATGACGAGTACGCTGGCGTAGCGCAGGGCCAAAAAGCTCATGGGCTCGGCGTGGAGCAGTCCCAGCTTGGCGATGGAAAAGCCGCCCGACCAGAGCAGGAGAAAAATGGCCGGTGCGGCGATGAGCCAAAGAGGTTTGCGGAAGGGAGGCGGCATCAATGGCAAAGCATAGGTGGTCAATCCGGATCGGCCTAGCGTGGCTGGGCTTGACTTGCATGTGACTGCCGCATGCCAGTTTGGGCTTGGCCGGGAGGGCGACGCGGAATAGCATTCACGGCCAGTCTGGCGGAAAGAGCAGCGATCATGAAGGTCATCGACTTCTTCTATTTCTTTGGCAGCGTTTACTCCTACTTCCCGGTCATGCGAATCAGTGCTGCGGCGCAGAAGGCGGGTGTGAGTGTGCGCTGGCGGCCGTTCAACGTGCGCACCGTCATGGCGGAGAACAACATCGCGCTACCGGTGCAGAGTAAGCCGCAGCACAGCTAGGAGGTCTCAATGTCCGATACCTTCGTCAATGTCCGTTACCTGGTCGACGATGTCGAGGCATCGATCGCGTGGTACGTCACGCATCTTGGGTTCGAGGTGATCACCAGGCAGGGGCCCGCCTTTGCCGATATCAAGCGGGGAGCGCTTCGCCTGCTGCTGAGCGGCCCCTTGAGTTCGGCAGGCCGGGCCATGGCCGATGGCGAAAAGCCGAAGCCCGGCGGCTGGAATCGGATTCACCTGATCGTTGACGATATTTCCGCCGAAGCCGAACGGCTGCGCACGGCTGGGGTGACCTTTCGCAACGAGATTGTCAAAGGACCAGGCGGCGCGCAGGTCTTGCTGGTCGATCCATCCGGCAATCTTGTTGAATTGTTCCAACCGGCGCGCCACTGAACCCAGAACAGGAAGAAAGAGCAATCATGACGTTTTCCGGAGGCTGCCTGTGCAAGGCGGTTCGCTACAACTTTTCAAAGCCGCCCTTGGCCTCGCGCGTGTGCTGGTGCCGGCTCTGCCAGTACCTGTCCGGCGGCAACGGCATGGCGGGTGTCGGCATTTCAACCGATGGCCTCGACATCAGCGGCCCCGTGACCTGGCATGAGCGCATCGCCGACAGCGGCAATCGCATGCAACGGGGGTTCTGCGGCGCCTGCGGCACTCCGCTGTTCAGCAAGGCTGTGTCGCGGCCGCAGGTGATGTTCGTGCGCATCGGGTCGCTGGACGATCCTGCAATGCTGCCGCCGCAAGTCAATATCTGGATAGCCGAGGCGCCCGGCTGGGCACATCTCGATCCCGCACTGGCAACATGCGAAGGCCAGCCGCCGCCAATCGCATAGGGGCCGGTTTGTCAGGCGGCCAAGGCGGGTTCAAATATGCTTATCGATCCAGGCTTTGATGTCCGACATCACGTCTTCCTTGCCGATGTCGTTCAGCAGGTCGTGATAGTGTCCCTGATAAAGTTTCAGCGTCTTGTCCTTTGAGCCCGCCGTATCGTGGAAGAACTGGCTGCCGCTCGGCACCGTCGCCTTGTCTGCCGTGCCGTGGAGGATAAAAACCGGAAGTGTGATGCGAGGAAATTCCCGCTTGAGCCGCTCAGTTCCGCGGACAAGGGCAGCAACCGTTATAGCGGGCTGGACCTCGTTGGCGGTGAGTGGATCGTCGTTCAAAGCCTGCAGGGCGATTGGGTCACGGGTGAAATCCTTGTTCTTGAGCTTCAGCACGCCAAAGCGCGGCGCTATGGCGCTCAGCCTCTTGATGAGGCCCAGCGCAAAATCGGGTGCGGGCACCTTTGAAGGCAAAACTTTCGCAGATGAGCCCGGCCAGTTCCGCCTGATTGTCCAGCGCGTAGACGCAGGAAACGACGCCGCCAGCGCTATGGCCGAGCAGTATCACCGGCAAGCCCGGATCGCGCGACTTCGCCAGCTTCACCAGGTTGGCGATGTCGCTGACATAGTCCGCGATATCGGCGACGTAGTAGCGGTCGCCTTCGGACTTTCCACGGCCGCGCAGATCGATGGCATAGACAACAAGTGCATCGGCGGAAAGCTGTTCGGCAGGCCAGATATACTGGCCGCCATGCGAATTCACGCCGTGGCAAATCACGACGATGGCGCGCGGCTTGGCGGCTGGCCGCCACGAGCGGAAGAAAATCTTCAGTCCGCCGGTTCCGCCAAAGGTTTCTTCGCGGAGCTCAGTGCTGGATGCTTTTGCCAAGGCAATCTCCTGTGTCTGATGACTTGCCAGGCGCACATTGGTCGCGCCAAGCACGCCAACCTCTCAGATTCTGGCGGGAGACGCCATGGCTCAGGTTGAAGCGGTTTCAGAGCTTCTTGTACATTATCGTCGTGGCATCGAGGCGATCGACAATTGTGTCGCGGCAGAACTCAGGGATGGTGCCGACGGTGATGTAGCCGAGCGAGGTATAGAGCGGCTCGGCCTTGTCGCCGGTGCGGGTGTCGAGATTGAGCAGGGTGCGTCCGAGCTTGGGTGCGCGTGATTCAAGCTCGGCCATCAGGGCGCGGGCGATGCCCATGCGCCTGCACGAGGGATGTACCAGAAGTTTGCGCACTTCGGCGCGATGCGGCTGGTTGGGCGGGGTATCGTGGTCAAGCTGCACAGATCCGACAATGCGGCCATTGCGGCGCGCCACAAGCACGAGAAGCGTTCCCGCCTGTAGCGGTGCGCACACTTTTCTGGTCCAGAAATTTTCAGCCTGGGCTTCGCTAAAGGGCAAGATGAAATTGATGCTGGCGCCATCCAGCACGACATCGAGGAGAAGGCTGGAAAGCTGGCCCAGATCGCGTTCGAATTCATGCGGGGTGAGTTCGGCGATTGTGTAGGGGATAGGTCCGGTCATGGGGTTCACACGATGAAGAGAATATAGCGGGCGCTGTTGCCCTTGCCGGTTTCGAAAATACTTGATCCAAAAAGCTGGTAGCGCAGGCAGTCACCGGCTTTCAGCCTGTAGGTCTGTCCGGAAAGCGTGATGGCGAGTTCGCCATCTAGAAGAACCACGTGATGTTCGAGGCCTGGCCGTGGCGAACGCTCGTAGACAATGCGGGTGCCGGCCGGCAATTCGCATTCCAGAACCTCGCCGGCCAGTGATTGCGCCGGGGGCGACAATGAGCGGCGGCGATACCCGGTTTCAGGATCGATCCAGAGTGCTTGTGCCTGGCGCGGCACGAATGGCGCGAAATCATCCTCTACCATGCGCATCAGGCGCGAGATGGTGAGGCCGAATGCACTGGCAAGTTTTCCCAGCACGCTTGCGGTGGGACTCACTTCGGCATTTTCCAAGCGCGACAGGGTTGCCCGGCTCACCGCACTCAGTTTCGCCAGTTCATCCAGCGACCAGCCCCGCTCAACCCGGAGTGCCCGCAGGCGCTGGGCAATGCGGTGATCCATGGAAGGATTGTCGACAAGCGTTGTTTCCATATTTGGGAAATTCTCCCAAATTCGGGATCAAGTCAAGATGGCAGACCTTCCATAGCAAACTTGACCGCGACACATTTTCGGCCTTTGTCTCGGCGCATGCGCTTTCCGCCCAGTTTTCTCGATGACATCCGTAATCGCGTCACCATTTCGTCCGTGGTGGGGCGGAAGGTTTCTTGGGACCGGCGGAAATCCAATCCTGGAAAGGGCGATTTTTGGGCCTGCTGCCCGTTCCATGGCGAGAAAACACCGTCATTCCATGTCGAAGACAAGAAGGGCCGGTACCACTGTTTCGGCTGCAAGGTGTCGGGCGATATTTTCACCTTCCTGGTGGAACGCGAGGGCGTGAGCTTTCCGGAAGCGGTGGAGCGGCTGGCGCAGGAGGCCGGACTGGCGCTGCCGGAGGTTTCGGAGGCTGACGTAAAGCGCGAGGAACAGCGCGCAAGCCTTTATGAAATAATGGAATTCGCGCAGAACTTTTTCCTCGCTGAATTGCAGACGGCGCGGGGCTCGCGGGCCAGGGGCTATCTGGCTGACCGCGATCTCTCCGGTGTCATCCAGAAGGAGTTTGGTCTCGGCTATGCCCCCGACGACCGGTCGGCACTTCGCGGCCAACTGGCAGAAAAGGGCGTAACGGTCGAGCAGATGGCCGAAGCCGGGCTGGTGATTGCCGGAGACGACGTTCCCGTTGCCTATGACCGGTTTCGCGACCGGGTGATGTTTCCGATCCGCGATGGAAGGGGCCGGGTGATTGCCTTCGGAGGCCGGGCGCTCAGTCCCGATGCGCCCGCCAAGTACCTGAATTCGCCGGAAACACCGCTGTTTCACAAGGGCCAGGTTCTTTACAACCTGGACAAGGCCAGAGGGCCAGCCCACCAGACGGGCCAGATCATCGCGGTTGAGGGTTATGTCGATGTGATCGCCATGCACCGGGCGGGTCTCACCCATGCGGTCGCACCGCTTGGCACGGCATTGACGGAAGAGCAGTTGCAGATGCTGTGGCGGATCGCGCCGGAGCCACTCCTCTGTTTCGATGGCGATGGTGCTGGGGTCAAGGCGGCCTACCGGGCGCTGGACCTGGCGCTGCCGCTCCTTAAACCTGGGCATTCCCTTAAGTTCGCGCTGTTGCCGGAAGGCCAGGACCCGGACGATCTGCTGCGCGCTGAGGGGCCGGAGGTGGTGCGGGCAGTGATCGACGCGGCCGAGCCGCTTTCGGACGTGCTGTGGCGGCGGGCACTGGCGGAAAACGACCGGTCGACGCCGGAGCGCCGGGCCCAGTTCGAGCGGGACCTGAGGATGATGGTGCAAACCATTGGCGAAGAAGGGGTTCGGCGGCATTACCTCGCCGATATCGACCGCCGCCTGCAATTGCTGTGGCCGAAAGGCGGGGAGCGGCGGCGGCTGACTCGGCCGCGAAACCAGCGCCTGCCGCGTGACCGCTCGCCCTGGGCGCCGATGCGGCCGTGGGATCAGCCGGAGGCTGCCTCGCCGCAGCTCAAGGCGATGGCAGGCGCTATGGCGCCGCTCAATGCCCATGAGCGCCGCGAACGGCTGGTGATCCTCACCCTGATCAATCATCCGCAACTCCTCGACGAATATGCCGATGCCGTCTCGGGCATGGATTTCTCGATGCGGGCGCTTGACATGTTGCGCCGCGAAATCCTAGATGTCGCGGCTTTGCGGGAGGGCCTTGACCAGGCCGCCCTCAAAGACCATCTAAATTCAAGAGGATTTGGGGCCGAATTGGCCCGCCTCGAAGCCCAGGCGAAACGTCTGAACGAATGGTTCCTGAGTGCCGGCGCAGCGATGGATGACGCTCGGACAGGACTTAGTCAGATGATCGCGCTGCACAGGAAGCACGTAACCCTGGTCCGGGAACTCGCAGCGGCGGAAGCCGCTTTTGCGGCCGAGCCGACAGAAATGAACCTGGCGCGCCTCAACGGGGTGCGCGAGCAGTTCAATTCCGAGGTGGGCCGGGAGGCCGTGATCGAAGGGTTTGGCGCAGCCTCCGGGCGGCCCATGGACGTGCTGACCTGATCCGCCGGGGAGGCTTGACTTGGTTAATGGCCGCTTAATAAAGCCGCCATTACACCGGGCCCAGCTTTCACCCGAACTGATTCGCTGCTAAAGCGGGGGTCAATCCTGCTTTGTATTTGAGGAATTCGACGCATGGCACGAGCCACAGTGCGCTCTCCACAGCCTATCCAGCCACCGCCGCAGGACCAGGCCGACGACCAGGACGCCGCCGAAGGCGCTGCCGACGGCCAGGACTCGCCGGTTCTCGATCTATCCGATGCCGGCATCAAGCGGCTGATCAAGCTCGCCAAGTCGCGCGGCTTCGTCACGCTTGACGAGATCAACGCGGTGCTGCCCTCGGACGAGACCAACACCGAGCAGATCGAAGACCTGATGGCGATGTTCTCGGAAATGGGAATCAACGTCGTCGAGAGCGAAGAGGAAACCGAGAACGTCGTTGTCAAGGTGCAGGAAGACCAGGAAGGCAGCGAAAACCTGCCTATCAAGGTCGAGGGCGAGAAAACCGTTGCCGACCGCACCGACGATCCGGTGCGCATGTATCTCCGCGAGATGGGGCAGGTGGAGCTTCTGTCGCGCGAAGGCGAAATTGCCATCGCCAAGCGGATCGAGGCCGGCCGCGAGGCGATGATCCACGGGCTTTGCGAAAGCCCGCTGACCTTCCAGGCGATCATCATCTGGCGCGACGAACTGAACGAAGCAAAAATCCTGCTGCGCGACATCATCGATCTCGAAGCGACCTATGCCGGTCCCGACGCCAAGAAGAACGTGATCCCCGCACCGCCGCCGGAACTCCGTGTCGATCCGCGCAAGATCGAACCGCGCAAGCCCGAAGTGCGGAAACCCGAGCCCCGCCGCGCCATGACGCGCCCCGGCGACGACGAATACGGCGACGTGCTCAGTCCTGAGGATTTCGACAAGCCGCAGGTGGAGGACGAAGACGACGGCGAGGACGATGATGTCGGCGTGTCGCTCTCGGCCATGGAAGCCGAACTCAAGCCGAAAGTGCTCGAGACCTTCGACCGCATCGCCAAGACCTACAAGTCGCTGCGCAAGCTGCAGGAACAGGAGATCGCGGAA
>JANMMJ010000297.1:0-48868 GCA_031373255.1 Hyphomicrobiales bacterium | reverse complement strand
GGCAACTGGAAGATGAACGGAACGTCATCGGCGCTTCAGGAGCTTAGCCTCCTCGTAGAAATGCTGGGGGACGTATCCCCGGCCTGTGAAGTCATGATCTGCCCACCGGCCACTATTGCCGCAGGTGCCGTAAATGGTGCTGCGGGCAGTAGAATTCAGATTGGAGGCCAGGATTGCCATTGGAATCCCTCAGGCGCTCATACCGGCGATATTTCTGCCGAAATGCTCAAAGACTGCGGCTGCGGGGCTGTCATTGTAGGGCATTCGGAGCGCCGCACTGACCTCAAGGAAACCGACGATATGGTGCGGCTTAAGGCTTCCGCGGCCTATAGGGCAGGCCTGAAAGCCATCGTCTGCATTGGCGAAACTCTCGACGAACGAAAGTCCGGCAAAACTCTTTCCGTAGTGTCCGGCCAGCTCAAGGGGTCGCTGCCGGATGGCGCAACTTCGGAAAACACCGTCATCGCATATGAACCCGTCTGGGCCATTGGAACCGGGCTTACTCCTACAACTGCAGAAGTTGCCGAAGTGCACTCCCACATCCGCGCCGAATTGTGTAAGATGGTGCCATTGGAAGGGGCGGATATCCGCATATTGTACGGTGGCTCAGTGAAGCCTTCCAACGCTGCGGAATTGCTCAACGTGCCACATGTCAACGGAGCGCTCGTGGGCGGCGCGAGTCTGACGGCGTCAGACTTTATGGGAATTATCAAGGTTTACTGCTAAGTGGCTGATTTACCGACCATTCAGAAGCGAAAACTACAAGCGGAAGTGATCGGACCGATCTATGCTGAAATGGTTGCGCAGGTCGGAGAAGCCAAGGCGCGGGACATTCTTGACGCTGCAATTCGTAAGGCGGCCATCGCCGAGGGCAAGGCGTTCGCCAGCAAGGCGCCGGGCGGCGTGACTTCGATGGCGGAATTCATCCGCCTCTATGACTTGTGGACCGCCGATGGGGCATTGGAAATCGAAGTGATCCAGGCCGGCGAAAGCCAGTTCGATTTCGACGTTACCGGCTGCAAATATGCGGAAATGTACAAAGAAATGGGCCTCGGAAATATCGGCCACCTGATGTCGTGCAATCGCGACGGCGTCTTCTGCCAGGGCTACGATCCCGAAATCTCACTCGTCCGGGATCACACCATCATGGCCGGTTCGCCGCGCTGCACCTTCCGTTACAGCTATAAGCGTGGGGGGAACACGGCTTGAACCGGGTTGCAAGGCGCCCATATAGCGGCTAAAGCCACCACCAAATCCTGTAAAGATATGGAATATCCATGGAAACCGTCATTCTCGTCGTCCATCTGTTGATCGCGATTGCCCTGATTGGCGTGGTCATGCTGCAGCGATCAGAAGGCGGCGCCCTTGGCATTGGTAGCGGCGGCGGCGGGGGAGGCTCGCTGTTCACCGCGCGCGGTGTCGGAAATGCCTTGACGCGGACGACGGCGTATCTGGCGCTGGCCTTCTTTGCGACCTCGATTACCCTGACTTACATCTCGACCCACCGCGGCACCACGTCGGTTTTCGACGGCGTAACCGCTCCTGCTGGTCAGACTGAGCAGAACGGCACCAGCGGCGGTTCTGCACTACCCCAGTTGCCTGCGGCACCGGCTGCTCCGCAAGTGCCTGTTTCACAATAAGTGTTTCACGGATTTCCATATTGCCCCGGAACCACGGTTTTCCGGGCTTCGAATCGTTTGTGCGAACGGGTAGGGTGAAAGCCCATGGCGCGGTATATCTTCATCACTGGCGGCGTGGTTTCTTCCCTCGGCAAGGGTCTGGCTTCGGCAGCGCTAGGCGCGCTGCTTCAGGCGCGGGGTTTTTCTGTGCGCCTCCGCAAGCTGGATCCCTATCTCAACGTCGATCCGGGAACCATGAGTCCCTATCAGCATGGCGAGGTCTTTGTCACCGACGATGGTGCCGAGACCGATCTTGATCTTGGCCATTACGAGCGCTTTACCGGCCGCGCCTGCAACAAGCAGGACAACATAACCACTGGCCGCATCTATCAGGATATCATCGCCAAGGAGCGCCGCGGCGACTACCTGGGCGCAACCGTGCAGGTCATTCCCCACGTCACCGACACGATAAAAGACTTCATCATTGCCGGAAATGACGGTTATGATTTCGTGCTCGTGGAAATTGGCGGCACGGTCGGCGATATCGAGGGCCTGCCATTCTTCGAGGCCATCCGCCAATTTGGCCAGGAACAGCCGCGTGGCTCCTGCATCTATATTCACCTCACCTTGCTGCCCTATATTCCAACGGCAGGCGAACTGAAGACCAAGCCGACCCAGCACTCGGTCAAGGAATTGCGCTCGATCGGTATCCAGCCCGATATCCTTCTGTGCCGCGCGGATCGCGAAATACCGGTGAGCGAGCGCAAGAAGATTGCCCTTTTCTGCAACGTGCGTCCTTCGGCGGTCATTCAGGCGCTTGATGTGAGCAACATCTATGACGTGCCGCGTGCCTATCATGCCGAGGGCCTGGACAAGGAGGTGCTGGACGCGTTCGGCATCCAGCACGCAAAGGATCCGGACCTGTCGCGCTGGACCGAAATCATGCACCGCATCCAGCATCCGGAAGGCGAGGTGAATATTGCAGTCGTCGGCAAGTACACCGGGCTTCTCGATGCTTATAAATCGCTGAAGGAAGCGCTCGTCCACGGCGGCATCGCCAACAAGGTCAAGGTCAACCTCGAATGGATCGAAAGCGAGATTTTCGAGAAGCAGGACCCCGCGCCCTATCTGGAGAATTTCCACGGCATTCTGGTTCCGGGCGGCTTCGGTGAGCGGGGCGCTGAAGGCAAGATTCTGGCGGCCACCTTTGCGAGGACCAGAAAAGTTCCTTATTTTGGCATATGCTTCGGGATGCAGATGGCATGTATTGAAGCCGCCCGAAATCTATGCGGGATCGCCGCCGCGAGTTCGACGGAGTTCGGCCCGACTGACGAACCGATTGTCGGCACCATGACAGAGTGGATGCGTGGCAACGAACTGGAAATCCGCAAGGCTGGCGGCGATCTCGGCGGCACCATGCGCCTCGGAGCGTTTGACGCAAACTTGGCGCCCGGCAGCCGGATTGCGGACCTTTATGGCACGACACGGATTTCGGAGCGCCACCGTCATCGCTACGAAGTGAACACCAAATATCGCCAGGTTCTCGAAAGCGCCGGCATGCATTTCGCCGGCATGTCGCCGGATGGATTGCTTCCGGAGACCATTGAGTATCCCGATCATCCCTGGTTCATCGGTGTCCAGTATCATCCGGAACTGAAATCCAAGCCGTTCGACCCTCATCCTCTTTTTGCCTCATTCATCGCCGCGGCGGTGGAGCAGAGCCGTCTGGTATGACGGCATGAACGCGTCGGTGGGTCACATCCTCCGATCTCTCAGCGCAATCCTTGTCTGCCTGTTGTTCGCCGCGGGCGCGGCGTTTGGCCAGGAATCGGCAGGGCAGGCTGATCGCACCATTCAATCCCTGCGTGACGACCTCCAGCGCGTCTTGTCGGAAATTCAGCTTCCGACCGTCACCGACCAGCAATTGACCGAAGATCGCCGCATGCTGGAAGCGACGCGGACCAAGGCGCTCCTCGAAGCTGAAAAACTGGTCGCACCGCTCAACAATCTGGATCAGCAGATTACCAGGCTCGGAGCAGCGCCAACCGATGCCTCGACCGAGCCACAGCCGATTGCCGAGCAGCGCGCTGTCCTTGATGCCTCGCAGAAGCGGCTCAAGGCAGCAAAGGCCCAACTCGAGGTTATAGCAGTTGAAGCCGAACAGGCTTCGGGCCGCGCCGCTTCAATCCAGCGGGATCAGTTTTTTTCCCGCATCTTCGAGAGAAGCAAGTCAATCCTGAACCCATCGCTCTGGTACGACACGGGCGTGGGCATCATACAGCTTGGGCAGCGTCTTGGTTCGCTGTTTTCAACCTGGTGGAAAGAAGTCCAGGGAACTGCGGATTTTGCCGAATTGCTCGTCATTCCATTGATCTTTGCCGCTTTCTCCATACTCTTCATGGTCCTGCGTCAGCGGATGAGCCGATGGCTTGATGCGGGCGTTCTTGCCAGCCGATCACCCGATGAAATTGATCGCCTGTGGCGTGTGGTCCGGGGCATTCTGAGCATGGGCTTGTTGCTCATTGCCGTCCTCCTGGTGATTGATTTGGGTTTGAACGTGAGCGGACTGTCGACACCCAGACTCACTTTGTTTGTGTCGGCCGTTTCCGGCGTGATTTCATCGACAGTGCTGAATTCTGTACTGGCGCACCGGCTCACAGCGCCTGGCCTTCCCGCCTGGCGCATCGTTGCCCTGAATGAGCCCAGTGCTGTTCGTTTCCCGCTTTTGTTCTCCCTTGCGGCTTTCGTCGCTGCACTCACCGACGAACTTCAGAAACTGACCGACAGCCTGTTTCTTCCCTTGGCCAATACTATCGGCCAGTCGGCAGTTTCGGCTGCTGCCATGGTCGTTCTTATCGCCCTGATCCTGCTCATCTTCGGCAGCCAGGACGAAACCGAGGAACCGCTCGTCGAGCGCAAGAGCTATTTCCGCTGGAGCTCACAGTTCGCGCCCTTCGCCTGGGTGTTGCTCGGTGTGGCAACCGTTGCCCTTCTGCTCGGGTACATCGCGCTCGCGAACTACATCGTGCAGCAGATGTTCGATACCGCGGTTCTGATCACCGTACTCTTCCTGGTTCATCATCTGGCCGACGCCGCAGTGGCTTCGAGCGTCGATCCATCATCTGCTTTCGGGCGTTTTCTGCGCCGTGTCGGCGGTTTCACGGATCGGGGAATCTCACGCCTTGGATTGCTCGTCCGCATAGTCGTTGATCTGCTCCTGGTCGTTATCGGTCTTCCCCTCCTGTTCCTGCAGTGGACTGTCACGTGGGTCGATTTCCGTTCGATCATCAATACCGCCTTCTTTGGGTTTAAGATTGGCGACGTTTCAGTTTCATTGTGGTCGGTACTGCTTCTCGTTCTGATCATCGCATCGGGAATCGTGCTGACCAATTTGGTCATACGTTGGCTTGATGCCAGGGTGCTGACGGGATCGAGCCTCGACAAGGGCGTCCAGGATTCCGTCAGGAAGGGCGGCAGTTACGCCGGCTACCTGCTCGCCGGCATATTTGCGCTGAGCGCTGCCGGGCTGGATTTCACCAACCTCGCCCTGGTGGCCGGCGCGCTTGGCGTTGGTATCGGTCTTGGCTTGCAGTCGATTGTCAGCAATTTCGTATCAGGCCTGATTCTTCTGGCGGAGCGTCCCATTCGCGCTGGCGACTGGATCACCATCGCGGCGGGCGAGGGTATTGTTAAGCGCATCAATGTCCGCTCGACGCTCATCGAGACTTTCGACAAGAGCGCGGTGATTGTCCCGAATTCCTTGCTCATTGCCGAACCGGTGCGGAACTGGACCTATGGCGATGGTGCTGGCCGTTTCGCCATCCTGGTGACGACTGGCTATGATCAGGATCCGGAAAAAATCTGCGAATTGCTGCTGGGCATAGCCAACGCCCACCGCGCCGTGATGAGCGATCCGCCGGCTAATGCCATACTTTTCGGTTTTGTTGACCTCGGAATGAGATTTGAGTTGAAGGGATTTGTGGCGGATGTTTTCGAAGGCGTGTTTGTTGCCAGCGAGATTCGCATCGCCATCCACAAGGCTTTCAAGGAAAAGGGGATTCAGTTTCCCGTCGTTAATCTCGAGCGTGAGATCAAGCGGCCCAAACAATCATGAGGGGCATTGATCACCTTGTAATCGCCGGCCGCGACTTGGACGCTATGCGGCTTGCGTATGCGCAACTGGGCTTCACCCTCACGTCTCGCGCACTGCACCCTTTTGGCACCGGCAACAGCCTGGTCCAATTGGATAATTGCTTTCTCGAAATTCTGAGCGTTGTCGAGCCGGATCGCATCGTGCAGCCAACACGCGAGAATTTTTCATTTGGCGCGTTCAACAGGGATTTCCTTGATCGCCATGAAGGCGTTTCGATGCTGGTTCTCGATTCGCGCGACGCCAGGGCGGATCAGCAGGCTTTCAAGGCGGCCGGGCTCGATACGTATGAACCTTTCGATTTTTCCCGCAAGGCCACACTTCCCGATGGCGAGCAGGTTACAGTCGGCTTTTCATTGGCCTTCGCAACCAATCCGCAAATGCCGCGATCCGGATTTTTCACCTGCCAGCAGCACGCACCGCAGTATTTCTGGCGCCCGGAATATCAGAAGCATCCCAACAGCGCCTGCACCATCGAGGAAGTTTGCCTGGTGGCGCATGACCCGAGGAAACTTCGTCCGTTCCTGACCGGTTTCACCGGGGTAGAGCCCGAAAAGAACTGCTTTCGAACCAGCCGGGGCACGCTGCTTGTCCTCCGCCCTCGCGAATTTGAAATGCGCTATGGCATGCGGTCTCCGGCAATGGACGAGGGTGCGCGTTTCGCCGGATTTACCGTTGGCGTTGCCGACCTGGGTTTTGTCAATGGCCTTGGCCTGAAACGTGCTGGCATTAGGCTCGTGAAGGACTTGTTCGGAACGGCCATTGCCTTCAGCAGGGTGAAACGTCAATAACGTGGACCGGGGGACTACAAGGCACAATCGCTCGCGATTTGCGCGCGATCTATAAAGTTGGAATGGAAGAAAATGATCGATCAGCGTGTTGATGTGGCGGGCGTTCCCATGGCGAATAACCTGCCATTCGCCCTGATCGCCGGACCCTGTCAGTTGGAATCGCGTGAGCATGCCTTCATGGTTGCGGGCAGGCTCAAGGAAATCTGCGGGCGGCTGGGCATTGGCCTCATCTATAAGACATCTTTCGACAAGGCGAACCGCACCAGTCTTGGTGGCAGGCGTGGACTGGGGCTGGAACGGGCCATGCCGGTGTTTGCGGACATCCGCAAGCAGCTCGGCCTTCCGCTGTTGACCGATGTCCACGAAATTCATCAGTGTGCGGAATTGGCGCCTGTCGTCGATGTCCTTCAAATTCCCGCGTTCCTCTGCCGTCAGACCGATCTGCTGATTGCCGCGGCACAAACCGGAAAGGTCATCAACGTGAAAAAGGGCCAGTTCCTCGCACCCTGGGACATGAAAAACGTCGCGGCCAAGATTGCCGATAGCGGAAACCGCAATATTCTTTTGACGGAGCGCGGTGCCAGTTTTGGTTACAACACGCTGGTCTCCGACATGCGTGCACTGCCTGCCATGGCGGAAACCGGTTACCCAGTGGTGTTTGACGCCACTCACTCGGTGCAGCAGCCGGGCGGACAGGGGACATCTTCGGGTGGCGACCGCCGCATGGTGCCGGTGCTGGCGCGTGCCGCTCTTGCCGTTGGCGTCGCCGGTGTTTTCATCGAGACGCATGAGGATCCCGACAATGCACCGTCGGACGGCCCCAACATGGTTCCGCTGGATCAGTTGGAGGGCCTGCTTTCGCATCTCCAGGCCATTGACAAGGTGACCAAGTCCTACCTTTACCCATCGTCCTGAAACCTGCATCGAAGTCTCGCAACTGCCGATATTTGGGGATAAGTTGCCGACTGCTTTGGACGAATCAGGGCCTTTTTCGGACTAATGCCGGTAATCGGGGAGGCAGTTTTGGCGGAAGACATGGCGGAGACGGGCGAAGGCTGGCCGGACGGGCAGGGACCCGTAAGGAAAGAGCCCACACGGCCGGAAGCGGACGAAACCCTGATCATCGACGTGCAGGGCTTCGAGGGTCCGCTTGATCTGCTGCTCGAACTGGCCCGCACCCAGAAAGTCGACCTGTCGCAGATTTCGATCCTGGCGCTTGCCGAACAGTATCTCGCATTTATCGAGCAGGTTCGCATCAAGCGGCTTGAGCTCGCTGCCGATTATCTCGTCATGGCAGCATGGCTCGCCTATCTGAAATCCCGGCTGTTGATCCCGGCCCCTCCCGGCAGTGAGGAACTTCCGGCCGAAGACATGGCCCAGCTTCTCGCCTTCCGCTTGCAGAGATTGCAGGCGATGCGCGAGGCTGCCGCGCAATTGATGGCGCGGAACCGCCTCGGCCGTGATGTGTTTTCGCGCGGCGCCCCTGAGCCGCTGGTCGTCGAAACCACCCGCGAATATGGCGACACGCTGATTGATCTCCTCAAGGCCTATGCAGAACGGCGGCAAAAGCGCGTCCGTCACCAGAGCTATACGGTCAGGCGTCAGCCTGTCTGGACCATCAAGGAAGCGCGCGCCAGGCTTGAAAGTCTCATGGGTTCCATGAACGAATGGGAATCGCTCGATCACTGGCTCGATCAATATCTTCGGGAGCCGAGGCTGCGTCCTTCGGTGATGGCTTCGAGCTTCACGGCGACTCTTGAGCTTGCCCGCGAAGGCGCCCTTGAAATCCGTCAGGAACGTCCTTTCGAGCCAATTTACATGCGCCGCCGCACCGCGGCCTGATTGAACAGGAATAAAGAGCATGGCCGAACCGGCACGAGAGATGATCGCGATAGAGTTTGAAAACGAGGACGTTGTGGAAGAAGGCTCGGTCGTTACCCCGCACCCGCGCGCCAATCGCGATCAGCATTTGCGCATCGTCGAAGCGATCCTCTTTGCCGCCCCGCAGCCCTTGTCCGTTGCCGAAATTGCAGCACATCTGCCGGGTGAAACCGATATTGCCGCTCTTATTGCCGATCTCCAGTCCAACTATGCCACGCGCGGCGTGAACATCGTCGAGGTCGCCGGTAAATGGATGCTCCGCACCGCCGAGGATTTGAGCTTTCTGTTGCGCCGTGAACACCTCGAACAGAAAAAGCTCTCGCGGGCCGCACTCGAAACCCTCGCCATTCTCGCTTACCACCAGCCCGTAACCCGCGCCGAAATTGAAGACATCAGGGGTGTTGCGATTTCAAGGGGAACCCTTGATTCGCTGGTCGAGATCGGCTGGGCCCGCATGCGCGGCCGCCGCAAGACGCCCGGCCGGCCGGTGACCTATGGCACCACGGAAGCCTTCCTGGTCCATTTTGGCCTGTCCTCGCCTGGCGATCTTCCCGGTGCTGCGGAGCTCAAGGCCGCAGGCCTCCTCGATAGCAGCGTACCGGCGGATTTCGCAATGCCGATGCCCAAATCCGACGATTTGCTGCGCGACGACGAGGAGCCGCTGGATGGCACCGAGGAGCAGATTCCTCTCGATATGGATACTCCGGAAGAATCCGGCGGAAACTAACCTTTAAGCGACTTATCCTATTGTCGAAGCAAAGGTGGCCAGCTATAAGCCCGCCCCACAAGAGAAGGGGTGTTTTCCTTTCACTTTAGGGAAGGTCTTTCATGGCGATTGAAGTCGAAGAAGACTACAAACCTAGCGAAGATGAGCCGTTCATGAATGAGCGGCAGCGCGAATACTTCCGGCAGAAGCTGCTGTCCTGGAAGGAAGACATCCTGCGGGAAAGTCGTGAAACGCTGTCTCATCTGCAGGACGACAACAATGTTCTTCCGGATATTGCTGACCGGGCATCGACGGAAACAGACCGTTCTTTGGAATTGCGCACCCGCGACCGCCAGCGCAAGCTGATCTCGAAGATAGAAGCAGCCTTGAAGCGGATTGAAGATGGTTCATACGGTTTCTGCGAGGAATCGGGCGAACCCATTTCGTTGCGCCGGCTCGATGCCCGTCCGATCGCCACGCTGTCGATCGAGGCGCAGGAGCGCCACGAGCGCCGTGAGCGGGTCTACCGCGACGACTGACCGGCAATTGCGCTCAATTGATGGGCAGCGCCCGTGAACTGGCGGGACCGCGGGCCGCATGCCGGGAGGCCCGGTTATCACCATGGCAACCTCAAGGAAGCTCTCATCGCAGCGGCGCGCAAGCTGATTGCCGAGCATGGCCCGATGGGCTTCACCCTGAACGAGGCGTCAAAGGAAGCCGGCGTCAGCGCTAGTGCGCCCTACCGCCATTTCCGTGATCGCAATGCCTTGATCGAGGCCACGGCGGAAGAGGGCTTTGGGCTGCTGCGGCAACGTCTGGAAGCCAGCGTTGAGGGCATTGCCGACCCCTATGAAGCGCTCTGCCGCATGGGACCGGCCTATTACGGCTTTGCGCTGGATGAACCAGGCCTCTACCAGGCCATGTTTTCCTCGGGCCTGCCGCAGGTAGGCGCACCTGTGGCCGATGCAGGCGCTCGGGCCTTCGCCGCCTTGCAGAACGTCGTCCGGCGCTTTGGCGTTGGTGATTCAAAGAGCCGGGAATTGGCCCTCAAGATCTGGGCCTTCAGTCACGGCATGGCCGGTCTTATCGCTTCAGGTGCTGTAAGCGTGATGGATGCCGGCGAACTTGCCCGAAGTGCGGTCGATGCCTTTCTCAAGGATGCCGGGTTGCCCGTTCCTGAAAATCGGCGCACCGCGTCTTGAAGTGCGATTGATGCTTTCCTATGTGAATGTGCGTAACATTAACATGGAGATGCGAAATGCATACGGCATCAAGTGCATGGGACGGGACCTCGGAGACTGGGCACACCCGGAAATCATGCGCATGGGGTAAAGGGAAATGGTCTGGATGGGAAATCGGCGCGATTGCCGCCGGATTTCTGGTGTTCTGGCCGGTTGGCCTCTTGGGGCTCTTCTGGAAGATGAAGAAGGGTGAACTCTGGAAAGGCTCTGCCGAAAGCGGGATGCCGTGGGCAGCATGGAAAGGCAAGGGCAAGTCGATGACCGAACATTTCAAGTCATGGAACAATCAGGGCGATACGCTGCGGACCCATACCGGCAACCACGCCTTTGAGGAATACAAGGCCGCCGAACTCGTCAAACTTGATGAAATGCGCCGCAAACTCGAGGAAGATCAGAAGGCTTTTGGCGACTTCATGGAGCGGGTTCGCCGCGCCAAGGACAAGGAAGAATTTGAACGCTTCATGGCCGAGCGCAATGCGCCGGCCGTCGATCCCCAGAACTAATACTCAAATCCCTGACACCTCCGGCCGCCATGCTCCCGTATGGCGGCCATTTTTATGCTTAATCGGGCGTTAACCCCTCCTGCCACAGTTTACACAAAATCCGGCAGCACAAGCGCCGCCAACAAATTCAATCGGGGAAATATCATGCGTAATCTTCTGGTGATTGCCGCCATTGGCGTGTTTGTGTCCGCTTGTTCGACGGATCCCTATACAGGCGAACAGAAAGTATCGAATACTGCCGTGGGGGCCGGCACTGGCGCGCTTCTGGGAGCTGGAGCAGGGGCCATCGTCGGCGCAACGACCAGCGCAAAGACTGGCACCGCGGCTCTGATCGGCGCTGGCGTCGGTGCGCTGGCCGGAGGCGGCGTCGGGGTCTATATGGACAATCAGGAAGCCAAGCTGCGCCAGCGTCTTGCCAGCACCGGCGTATCCGTCACCCGCCAGGGCGATAACATCATCCTCAACATGCCGAGCAACATCACCTTCGATATAGATCGTTCCGAAGTGAAGCCGCAATTTTACAACACGCTTAATTCGGTGGCGATTGTGTTGAACGAGTTCGACCGCACCCGCGTCGAAGTCTATGGCCACACCGATGCCGATGGCTCTGAGCAGCACAATTATGATCTCTCCCAGCGCCGCGCGTCGTCGGTCGCACAGTACCTGACCTCGCAACAGGTCAATCGCGGCCGCCTCGGGGTTCAGGGCCTGGGCGAAACCCGCCCGATTGCCAGCAACAATTCGCCTGATGGCAAGGCGATCAACCGCCGCGTTGAAATTGTGATCGCGCCCGTCGCCTGAGGCTAAGCGGCGTAACCGGCATCCTGGGCGTTGAGGACAAGCTTCATTTCCTCGAAATGCGCCACATCCTGCTCGCCGTAGTCTTCCCATTCACGTGCCGTCCGCTCCGCAACGTCATGCGACATGACGTGAAGCGGCTTGCCGGTTGAATAGGCCAGAACCAGTGTCTGGCAGGCACGCTCAAGGTAGTAGAGCTTGTCATAAGCCTCGGCCACCGACCGGCCGACAATCAGCACGCCGTGGTTGCCCATCATCATGATGCTCTTGTTGCCCATGATGCGCGCCAGGCGATCGCCTTCGTCGTCGCTGCTGGCCATTCCGGTGTAGCCGAGATCATAGGCCACGCGGTTGTAGTAGCGCGCCGATGTCTGGTCGATTGGCTTGATTTCCGGGTCTTCGAGCGAGGCAATGGCCGTCGCGTATTTCGGGTGCACATGCAGGATGCAGCGGGCCTGAGGCAAATTCTTGTGCAGCCGCCCATGCAGGCACCAGGCGGTAAGATCCGGCGCGTCAGGACGGTTCATCGTCGCCTCGTCATTGGCATCAAGGTGCAGAAGGTTCGTCGCGTTGATTCGGGTGAAATGCATCCACTTGGGATTCATCAGGAATTTTGACCCGTCATTGGCAGTTGCGAGACTGAAATGGTTGGCGACGGCCTCGTGCCAGTCATGCTTCACCGCCAACCTAAATGCCGCCGCAAGGTCGACACGCATTTGCCATTCACTGCTGTCAAATCGATGCGTAGGCTTGAGTGGTGCGACGGAATTCATCATAGTGCTCCGGTTGGGGCGATGAGGAAATCTACCCTCGCGAGCACGGTCTGGCAATGCAGGTTGATGGTTCACACATGCAATATACGGGGGTGTGAAATGCGAAAATCTCTGTTTGTGGCTCTCTTTCTTTCGGTTGGGATTTCTGGCGCATGGGCGGATGATCCGACTGGCATTTGGCAAATGTCCAATGGCAAGGTGACAGTCAAGGTGGCGCATTGCGGCAGCGGTCTCTGCGGCAAGATAGTTGCGCTGAAGAAGCCTCTGGACAAGAGGGGCAATCCCAAACTCGACAAGGAAAATCCAAACCGGGCGCTCCGCTCGCGCCCCGTGATCGGTGTGTCGCTGCTTGACAACATGATGCCTGACGGTGAGGGAAAATGGCAGGGCGCGATCTACAATCCTGATGATGGCAGGACTTACGACGCCAGGATGACGGTTGATGGCGATGTGCTGAAGGTCAAGGGCTGCCTTGCGATCTTCTGCAAGACCAAGGAATTCGTGCGTATCCAGTGAGTTCGAACGTCAATATTGTGACACATTGGGCTGTTCTTGGAGAGGGATCACGGTGGAGTTACGGTCGATGCGTTTCTTGAAATCAATGTTCCTTGCAGGCGTTCTGCTCGCCGCAGTTCCGGCCCTTGCAACCGCGCAGACGCTGGAGACCATACCCTTCGCCAAGAAGCTGAAACTCGCCAAGGTCGGTGACGAAGAAGCCCAACTCGCGGTGGCCCGCGCCTACGAAACCGGTGAGGACACGACTGTCGATACAGCCGAGGCGGCAAAGTGGTATCGCAAGGCGGCAGAACAGGGCAACCTCGATGCCCAGTTCAGGCTCGGTCGTCTGGTGCAAGAGGGTGTTCCGGGCGTCAAGCAGAACCCGGAAGCAGCGGCGAAACTTTATGAGGGCGCTGCCAAGCAGGGTCACATCGAAGCCCAGAACTGGCTAGGTTATGCCTACCAGCACGGCCTTGGTTTTCCAAAAAGCGATGAGAACGCCAGGCTCTGGTATGGCCGCGCCGCTGAAAGCGGTCTCGCCGAGGCACAGAATAATCTTGGCCTCATGTATCTCAACGCCAAGGGCACGGCGCGTGATCTCGGCAAGGCCTTTGAGCAATTTGAACTGGCCGCGAAGCAGGGTGACAACTGGGGCCTGAACAACCTTGGCGGCATGTACGAAATGGGTTGGGGCGTTGCGGAAGACAAGCAGAAGGCCCTCGATCTCTACAAGCAGTCGGTCGCCAAGGGTAATGTTCGCGCCAAGGACAATCAGGAGCGGCTCACGGCCTTGCTGAACCCGGCCGATGGCAAGACAACCGTGACTGAAGAAAAGTCCGCTCCCGCAGCCGGTCCATCGACACCCGCCGAGAATACCACGCAGCCGGCGGCACAAGCTGAAACACCCCTGTTACCCAAGACCGATAGTTCGGAAGCTGCCCCCGTTGCTGAAGCCCCCGCCGAAGCTGCCAAGACAGATTCATCGGCCAACTGACGGCGCAACAAACTCTTAACCATAGTTTTCAACGCAACCTTTACTGTGTCACTGCGACAACACCCTGATATGGGCCGGGGGGCCTATGAACGGGTGAGTGGGAATGCGCCGATCAACGATAGCTATAGCCGTCATTGCTGTGACCTGCGTCGCGCTGGCGGGATGCTCAAGCCAGAAATCGGCCAGCCTCGATCCGTTCGCCGGCAAGGGAAGTCCCTATTACCAGGGCTCGGGTCCGATGCCAAAGGGCGGTGGCCGCTATCAGGTCGGAAAACCCTATCAGGTTGCTGGACGCTGGTTTGAACCCAGGGAACAGCCAAACTATGACAAGGCAGGTATCGCGTCGTGGTATGGCCCGCAGTTTCACCGCCGCCAGACATCCAACGGCGAGTGGTTCAACATGAATGACCTCACTGCTGCGCACGCAACGCTACCGATACCGAGCTACGCCAAGGTCACCAATCTCGAAAATGGCCGCGAAGTTATCGTGCGCATCAATGATCGCGGTCCCTTCGTTGGCACGCGCATCATCGACCTCTCGAAACGATCTGCAGAAGTGCTTGCATTCCGGGACAAGGGCAAGGCCGAAGTCCGTGTGCAATACATCGGTCCAGCCCCGCTCAACGACAACGGGTCGCATCTCGTCGCCATGAATCGCGAACTTTCCCGTGGCACGTCTCTGCCCCAGATGATTGCCCGGGCCGATGGCAGGGCAGGCGGCCAGTATGCGGAGGCTCCTCAGGTTCAAGCACGCGCCACCCAGATTGTTGCTGTTCAACCCCTTGGGCAGCCGTTCCAGACGGCTTCCACTGAGGGCGAATATTACGTCCAGGTCGGCACCTTCGCCGATGCCGGAAACGCCGAGCGGACACGCGAATCACTCGCCGGTGTCGGGCCTGTCCAGGTCATGCCGCTGGAAGGGTCGCAGGGCACTGTCTACCGTGTGCGCGTAGGGCCCATAGCCAACGCCGAACAGGCCGGTGCGGCACTACAGCAGGTGGTTCACACCGGTCATGGCGATGCCCGGGTCATCGTCGCCCAGGGCTTTCTGTGATGACATGTGGCAATTGCACGTGAAGTTTATGGGATAGTAACGCCGAGCGCGTTGATTTCAGGGTCCATGGCCTCTAGTTTCCCGGCCATGCGAATCCGCCTTGCATTCATCGTCTTTTCGTTTCTGGTTCTGGTTGCGGGTCCCGCGACGGCGCAGCAGCCTGCCTTCGAAACCGTGGCGAAAAATGCCATCCTGATCGATGCCAAGTCCGGCAAGGTTTTCTTCGAGAAGAATGCCGACGAACTGATCCCGCCGGCCAGCATGAGCAAGCTGATGACCATGATCATGGTCTTCGAGGGGCTCAAGGCCGGTTCTCTGACACTCGATCAGGAATTTCTCATTACCGAAAACGCCTGGCGCAATGGCGGTGCATCTTCCGGCGGCTCGACCATGTATGCCATTCTCAATTCGCGCGTGAAACTCGTGGACCTGATCCACGGTGTGGTCATTCAGTCGGCCAATGACGCCTGTATCGCAATTGCCGAGGGCATGGCCGGTTCCGAGGAGGCCTTCGCCTCGCGCATGACGGCGCGCGCCCGCGAGCTTGGCCTGAAGCAGGCCGTTTTCAGGAATGCCACCGGCCTCCCCGATCCCGAGCATCGCATGAGCGTGCGCGAGCTCTCCATTCTCGCCAAATACATCATCGACAATTTTCCTGAATATTACAAATTCTACAGCGAGCCTGAGTTCACCTGGAACAAGATCAGGCAGCAGAATCGCAATCCGCTTCTGGCGGATTATCCAGGCGCCGATGGCATGAAGACCGGTTACACCAAGGAGGCGGGATATGGCCTCACCGGATCGGCAGTCAGGGAGGGCCGCCGCCTGATCATGGTGATCGCTGGCCTCACGTCCATCAAGGATCGCAAGCAGGAGGCCCAGAAACTTCTGGATTGGGGCTTCCGCCAGTTCAAGACGGTCAATGTGTACGCCGCTGGTGACAAGATTGGCCAGGCGCGCGTGTGGGGCGGAAATGCCAACTGGGTCGATCTCGTCACGGCGAACGACGTGCGCCTTATGCTCTCACCAGACGAACAGGCCAACTTTGAAGTTCAGCTGCATTACACCGGGCCGCTGATGGCGCCGGTGAAATCCGGAGAAAAGGCCGGCTACATCAGGTTTTCTTCGTCCGGACTGGCGATCTCGGAAGTGGATGTGAAAACCGCAGGAACGGTCGAGCCTATCGACTCGATGTGGCGCAAGGCGCTAGACAGTGTGCTCATCATGATCTTCGGCGGCTGAGGCAACGGGCATGCTCATCACCTTCGAAGGCGGCGAGGGCGGTGGCAAGTCGACCCATATCCGTCTCCTCGCTGCCACGCTGCGCGGCGAAGGCCTCGACGTTGTCACGACGAGAGAACCCGGCGGCTCGCCTTCGGCCGAAGCGCTTCGCGCCCTGCTGGTATCGGGCGATACCAGCCGCTGGTCCCCTGAAGCCGAAGCGCTGCTCAACTATGCCGCCCGCGACAATCACTTGAACGAGACGATCCGTCCTGCCTTGAAGCGCGGTGCAATTGTGCTCTGCGACCGCTTCATGGATTCGACCCGCGCCTATCAGGGCTATGCCGGTGACTGCGACCTGGCTCTGATCGATACGCTGGAACGCGCCATTGTCGGCAGCACCCGCCCCCGACTGACCCTCATCCTCGATCTCGATCCGAAGGTGGGGCTGGCCCGTGCCAGGGAGCGCGGCGAGGACGCCGAGGATCGCTTCGAACGCAAGGGCATCGAGTTCCATCAGCGTTTGCGCCGCGGCTTCATGATCATTGCCCAGACCGATCCCTCCCGCTGCAAGTTGATCGACGCTGCCCAGGACATGGACGACGTCGCCCGCCAGATCGCTCAGCACGTCCGGGCCATGCTCTGACCCATGGCCCAGGAAATCCCTGACCCCCGCGATACGCCGCAGTCTCCGCGCCGCCGCACCGCGCTGACAGGCCACCACGAAGTCGAGAAGCGTCTCTTGCAGAGTTATGGCTCCGGCAAGATGCATCATGGCTGGCTGCTGGCCGGGCCGCGTGGCATCGGCAAGGCGACCATGGCTTACCGGCTTGCCCGCTTCATCCTGCAGAATCCCGATCCGCTTGGCACACATGGCCGGATCTCGTTGTTCGTACCTCCTGAGGCGCCGGTCGCCCGCCGCATTTCATCGGGCGGTCACGCCGATCTCATGGTGCTTGAACGGCCATGGGACGAGAAGAACAAGCGGCTGAAGGCCGAGATCAGTGCTGCCGGTGCGCGCGAGGTCTCGAACTTCTTTGCCCGTACCGCCGGGGAGGGTGGCTGGCGCGTCTGCGTTGTCGATGCCGCCGACGACCTGAGCAAGGAATCGGCCAACGCCATTCTCAAGACTCTCGAAGAGCCGCCGTCGCGCGCACTGTTCATCCTTGTCAGTCACCAGCCCGGTGCGCTTTTGCCGACCATCCGGTCGCGCTGCATCAGGCTCGATCTCCATCCCCTCGCAATCGCCGATACCCTGACCGTGCTTGAGGATATTGCGGAAGCATCTTCTCACGATGAACTCTCCCGTGCCGCGACACTCTCTGGCGGCAGTCCCGGACGGGCCGTGGAATTGCTCGATTCGGCAGGGGCGGCGGCTTTCGCCCGGCTCATGGAACTGTTTGCCACGAACGGCAGGCTTGACCCCGCCCACCGCGTCAGGATCGCCGACCAGTTCGCCGGCCGCACCTCCGGAGCCGATTTCGAAATATTCTGCGATCTTCTTCAGGACTGGACGGCAGGCGAAGCCCGCAGCCGCGCAATGGCCGGAAAGGGCGATTTTCTGGCCCGCGCCTTTGACCAAACCAGCCATTCCATTCGTTTGACAAATGCCCTAAACCTCGACCGCCGTCAGGCGGTTCTCGATGCATTGGATGCACTCGAAACGGCACTGAAAGCGGTATAATTCTCCGCAAGTAGCCGGTTCATGAACGACAAGCGATTCTATATAACCACTGCCATTTCCTATCCCAACGGGCCGCCGCACATTGGCCACGCATACGAGGCTTTGGCCACCGATGCGCTGGCCCGCTTCAAGCGCCTCGACGGCTATGACGTGTTTTTCCTGACCGGTACCGATGAGCACGGCCAGAAGATCCAGCAGACCGCCGCAAGACAGGGAAAGACAGCTGCGCAGTTCGTCGACGAAATGACGCCCCTGTTCCAGCAAATGGTGACCGACGTCGGCTGCTCGAATGATGACTTCATCCGCACCTCCGAGGCACGCCACAAGGCTGTCGTCAGCGAGCTCTGGCGCCGCATGGAGGCTGCCGGAGACATCTACCTGTCGAAATATGCCGGCTGGTATTCCGTCCGCGACGAAGCCTTTTACGGCGAGGACGAAATCGAGGACCGCGATGGCCGGAAATTCTCGACCAGGACCGGAACCCCTGTCGATTGGGTGGAGGAGGAGAGTTACTTCTTCCGCCTTTCCGCCTATCAGGAGCGCCTGCTCAAACTCTATGATTTAACCCCCGATTTCATCGGTCCGCCCGAGCGCCGCAACGAGGTGCTGAGCTTCGTGAAGGGCGGCCTCCAGGACCTTTCGGTTTCGCGCACCACGTTTGATTGGGGCATTCCCGTGCCGGGTGCCGCCGGACACATCATGTATGTCTGGGTCGATGCCCTGACCAACTACTTTTCCGCCGTCCAGACGGACGAGCGCAAAAAATTCTGGCCGGCCGACGTCCACATCATCGGCAAGGACATCGTGCGTTTTCACGCCGTCTACTGGCCGGCATTCCTGATGAGTGCCGGCATTCCCCTGCCCAAGCGCGTCTTTGGTCACGGGTTTCTCTTCAACCGTGGAGAAAAAATGTCAAAATCGGTTGGCAATGTCATTTCGCCGGCCGATCTGGTGAGGGAATACGGTGTCGATCAGGTGCGTTACTTCTTCATGCGCGAAGTGCCCTTTGGCCAGGATGGCAATTACAGCCACGAGGCCATCGTCGCGCGCATCAACGCCGATCTTGCCAACGATCTTGGCAATCTGGCGCAGCGTTCGCTGTCGATGATCGCCAAGAATTGCGGCGCGAAGGTCCCGGTATGTGGCAGCCTCACCGGCGACGATAACACCATTCTTGACGCGGCCAGGGCGCTTCTGCCGGAAATACGTGCCCATCATGATCTCCAGGCGCTCAACAAGGCATTGGACGCAATCTGGAAGGTCGTGGCCGATGCCAATCGTTATTTCGCCGGGCAGGAGCCTTGGGCCCTCAAGAAGACCGATCCGGCGCGCATGGAGACAGTGCTTTATGTCACCGCCGAAGTGCTCCGCCGCATCGGCATACTGGTTCAGCCCTATGTTCCGGGTTCGGCGGAGAAACTGCTCGATCTGCTTGCCATTCCTGCGGCCGGGCGCAGTTTTGCCGGACTCGACACGGCTCTGGTCAGCGGAACGCTCCTGCCGGTGCCCGTCGGAATATTCCCCCGCTATGTTGCGGCGGAAGAGGCAGCCACCTGATGTTCGTTGTCGACAGCCACTGCCACCTTGATTTCGATAGCCTCTACATGGATATCGAAAATGTTCTGGCGCGCGCCCGTGATGAAAACGTCCGCCTCATGGTTTCGATCAGTTCGCGCGTCAGGAAATTCGATCGGATTATCGGATTGGTCGAGAAATACCCGCAAGTGTGGTGCACCATCGGCACCCATCCCCACAATGCCCACGAGGAACTGGATGTCACCGCCCGCCAGCTTGTCGATATTGCCAGCCACCCCAGGATCGTCGGCATCGGCGAAGCGGGCCTTGATTATCATTACGATCTGAGCCCGCGCGAGGCGCAGGCAAAGGGCTTTCGCGTGCATATCGAAGCGGCTCGCGAAACCGGCCTGCCCATTGTCATCCATAGCCGTGAGGCGGAGGAAGATACCGCCACGATCCTCGAGCAGGAAATGGCCAGGGGTGCTTTCAAGCCGCTGCTCCATTGCTTCACGTCGAAACAGGAACTGGCGGATCGCAGTCTTGCCATCGGCGCGTATGTTTCGTTTTCCGGCATTCTCACTTACAAGTCGGCACAGGATATTCGCGACACGGCCGCAACCGTTCCGCTCGACCGCTTGCTGGTTGAGACCGACGCACCCTATCTCGCCCCGGTGCCATTTCGCGGCAAATCCAATGAGCCTGCCTTCGTCACCAAAACCCTTGCGCAATTGGCGGCCGTCAAGTCTGTCAGCGTCGAGGACATGGCGCGCATTACAACGGAAAATTTCTTCACTCTGTTTTCGAAGGTGAAGCGGCCCGAAGAGGTCTCCAGGGCGGCATGAAGCGGACATTGACGATTCTCGGCAGCGGGTCGTCCGGCGGCGTACCCCGCATTGGCAATCACTGGGGCCAATGTGATCCCGCCAACCCGAAGAACCGTCGCCGCCGCTGTTCGGTCTTGTTGCGTCAGACGGGACCCGAAGGTGAAACCCGCGTCCTGATTGATACCTCGCCCGACCTTCGCGAGCAGATGCTTGAAGTCGAGGTGGGCTCGATCAACGGTGTTCTCTATACCCACGAACACGCAGATCACACCCACGGCATTGATGAACTGCGCTCCTTCTTTCTCAATCAGCGCAAGCGTGTCCATGTCTGGGCCAATGACCGTACCGGCACCATGCTGCTCGGGCGTTTCGGCTATTGCTTCTACTCGCCGCCCGGCAGCGACTATCCGCCAATCCTCAATCTTTCGCGCATCGTGCCCGAAGACCCGGTGGAAGTGTCGGGAGCAGGGGGGACACTTGAGGCCCTGCCCTTCGAAGTCGAGCACGGCACCATTCGCGCCCTTGGCTTTCGCGTGGGCACGACCGCCTACACGCCGGACCTGAACGCCATTCCCGATGAGAGTGTAAAGCATCTCGAAGATCTCGATCTGTGGATCGTCGATGCCTTGCGCCGTGAACCTCATCCCAGTCATTTCAGTCTCGCCGAAACCCTGAGCTGGATCGAACGCCTCAAGCCGCGACGCGCCATACTCACCAATCTCCACATCGATCTCGATTATGAGGTCTTGCGCCGCGAGCTTCCGGACGGCGTGGAACCTGCCTATGACGGCATGATCTTATCCATTTGAGGGAGGGCGCCCGATGGCCCGCAGGATAGCTGTTACCTTGGCAATGCTGGCGCTATGTTCAGCACCGCTTTCAGCGCAGACGCAGTGCGACATGGATCAGGCCACCAGGCTGGTCGATAACTATGCCGGGGCGCCGTTCAGCGCGAGGACCTGGCGCGTGCTGAAAGGCCTGGGCGACCCGCAGGTCGACGACAGCGGCGATGGCCGTTGGGGTGCTGAGGCAGCGTTCCGGGAGATTGCCGCGAAAGCTGCGCCAAACCTCAGTCTGCCGGGCTCGATTGGCTATGAATGCCGTGTCGGCTATCCGGTCGAGGTTCTGAAGCAGCGGGTAAAGGACCTCGGCGAAACTCACCCCTATGTGGCGCAATGGGTGCGGAGCCAACTCGCCATTTTTGCCGCATGTGACGGCGATGCACTTGCCGAGCTACCTCCAGCACTACAAGCAGAAGGCGTCACCGCGCAATTGCAGCAGCAGGACAGGGACTATCAGCAGGCCTCCCTGAAGTTCTACCAGGATCGTGACAGATCGCTTGATCTCTTTAAAATCATTGCACAATCGCAGTCTCCGCATCGCCCGGCAGCACGCTACATGGTGGCCAATATCCATGCCAACGCCAAGCGCATTGGCGAGGCGCGCACCGAGGCCAAGGCCATCCTCGCCGATCCGTCGCTTGCCTCGGTCCATGCCATAACCCAGGAGCTGTTGGGATATATCGCCAATCTTGAAGACACCGCCGAAGGCTGGACCGAACTGCTCGACGATACCATCGCGACGATCGAAACGCCTGCTGCCGCCATCATGGTGTCCGACAAGCTCAAGGCGGATTACGCTCGCGCCCTTTACGATATCGATTATGCGGGAATCCGTGCCAAGCAGGATGATTGGTGGCTGGACGGCAAGCTTCCCGAAAATCCAACCATTTCCAAGGCCATTGTCGACGCCTCGCGCAAGCATCCGATCGTGCCGTGGATGATCGCAGGCCAGACAGCGCAGGAATATTACAGCGCGGTTGGCTGGTCCCTAATTGGCCAGAAATGGCAGGATCGCACCGCTTCGCTGGTCGACCGGGCGATGGCGCTGGTTCCCGGCGCGCCGCCGCTTGCTGTCGATACCATTGGTGCGTTGAAGGCAGGCGCCGGCGCACCAGCCGCCGCGGCCTTGGCAGCTAAGGCCCGCGCCGCATCGGAGAAGGCTCTGGCAAGCTGTGCCACTGCGCCGGAAACCGCTGCCGCTGGCATCCTCCTGCTCCACGCCGTCCGTACCTCTGCCATGGCGGGCAACTACGATGAAGCCTATGCCCTTCTCGAATCCTATCCGTTCAGGACGTCCCTGACCTATCGCTATGGAACTGTTCTTGAGTTGGGGCGCTATTTGCTGGGGCAGGGCGCCCTCGCCGAGGCACGGCGTTTCCGCGACCGTATTCTGACGCCTGATTTCATCAAGGGCCTCGATGGAAGCGACAATGAAAATCTGCGTGACGTCTTCGCCGGATTGATGATGTGGATGGCCGAAGACCAGCAGCACTGGATCAGTGCTCTGGCGCTGCATCCGCGCCGCACCGAATTTGCGCTGTTGAACCTGTTGCCGGTGAAGCGCTTGCGTGAACTTGGCCGCGACAAGGCCACTTTCACCGATCCGGAGCGCGCGCTCTTTCTTCGCGCCGCCTGGACTCGCACCTACGCATTGGGCAAAAAGCCAGAAGCTTCCTTCACCAACGAACTCTTCGAACTCAATCCCGAACTGTCGCGCATCGCCGAAAAAACCAGGGCCGATTATCCATCTGCGACAGACTCAAATCTCTGGCTGTTAACCATACTGCGGACACCACGATACAACGTGCTGGTCAACGGTCCGGCCGACTGGCAGCCGCTGGCCATGACCGATCTCGGCGCATCGGCTGAAGCTCTCGATGAGTACGACCACAATGACCGGAACTGGTGGTGCCCGCTGGAACCCGATCGGCACCTCAAGGCGTTGCGTGATGAGTTTGATGCCGACGCAGGAACGGCCGTGGACGAATGGATGGATCGGCGGCTGGGAGTCGTTCTCGATCAGGCGCTGATCGCCGAGCGTGCCGCGAGCCGCGAAACGGTCCTGAAGCAGCATCCGGTCATCAAGGCGATTGGCTGGAAGGAAGTTGCCGCTCTCGCAGCCACACCGGGCGCGCCCAGGCGGCTCACCGAACGCGCCATGGCGTGGGGCAAGGCCAGCAATGGCAAGGATGGTGCGGCGGAAGCTCTGGCGCTGGCGGTGCGCGCCACGCGTTACGGCTGCAACTGGCATGGCGGCCAAAAGGCATATTCGAAACCCGCCCAGGAACTGCTGCAGGCAAAATTCAAGGGAACGACCTGGGCTGGCCAGACTCCATACTGGTTCGATTGCATGGCGCAGAAATGGTCGGACAAACCGGATGACTACACAAAAGTCCCAACCTGCGATGTAAAGACGTGGCCTAAGCAGAAGCTGCCAAAATAGCGCTCCGGTCAACTAAACCATTGATGGGGCCGAATAAATGCAAACTCGCTCCATACAAAAATATTCCATAATATATATTATGCGAATCGAGGATATCTGGCGGTAGTCGGCCTCGCGCGGATGCGTTAGCAATATTGCATGCCCGATAACCCCGCCGACATGGACCCCCGCAAGATCGAAACCCTTCGTGCCATCATGAAGGCGCTGCGCAAACCGGTTACCGGCTGCCCCTGGGACATGGAGCAGGATTTTTCGACCATAGCGCCTTACACTATTGAGGAAGCCTATGAGGTGGCGGACGCAATCGCGCGTGGTGATCGCGCCGATCTGTGCGAGGAATTGGGCGATCTCCTGCTGCAAACCGTCTATCACGCCCAGATGGCCCAGGAAGAAGGCAGTTTTGCCTTCGAAGACGTCATCGAAGCCATCTGCCGCAAGATGGTGCGCCGCCACCCCCATGTCTTTGGCGACGATGAGGCCCGCTCGGCCAAGCTCGCCAAGGGCTTCTGGGAGGCCATGAAGGCCAAGGAAGCCAAACGCCAGGAAACGGGCACCCTGGCCGATGTTCCAGTGGGCCTGCCGGGTCTGACGCGCGCCGTGAAACTTCAGTCCAAGGCGGCAAGAGTTGGCTTTGACTGGCCGCATGTTGATCAGGTCTACGACAAGATCGAGGAAGAATTGGGCGAACTGCAAACCGCTGCGGAAGATCACCGCTTCGAAGAGTTCGGCGACCTGCTCTTTGTCATGGCCAACCTAGCCCGCCATATGGGGATAGACCCCGAGGCAGCGCTTCGCGGTGCCAATGCCAAGTTCGAGCGCCGCTTTGGCTACATCGAGCAGCAGCTTGAAAAAGCTGGAAAAAGCCCGTCACAGTCCAACCTGGCGGAAATGGATGCCCTGTGGGACGAGGCAAAGACCAAGGAATAGCCTTATTCGGCCGCCAGCCGCTCCTGTTCGGCCAGCCGCATTGAGCGTCCGAATCGTGCCAGGGCCTGCCCGGCCCGGTCGCCGCCGAGCCGCACCACCAGGTGAACCCGGCCGTCGGGGTAGTTTTCCCGCTTGAGCACCTCGCCGTTCTCGTGCAGCCAGGCCTGGCCCTGGCCGTCGGCAGGATCCAGGAATATGTCGTAGACCGTGTCCTTGGTTGCCAGATGCCCCTCAATGAGGCTGAGAAGCCTCGTGAAGCCCTCTCCGCTCAAAGCTGAGGTGAGCACGCGGTCACTCCGTCTTGCCGCCTGTGCCTCTCGCATGGCCTTCTGGTCGCTATCGAGCAAATCGGCCTTGTTCCACACCTCAATGATGCGCGACCGCTGCACCTCGTCGATGCCAAGCCCACCCAGGACCGAATTGACGTCGTCCGCCTGTGAATCGGTTTCCGAATGGCTGACGTCCCGCACATGCAGGATGACGTCGGCCTCGATCACCTCCTCCAGCGTCGCCCGGAAGGCCGCAATCAGAGATGTCGGAAGGTCAGAAATGAACCCCACCGTGTCCGACATGATCACTTTCCGGCCGAGCGGCAGTTCAATGGTTCGCATTGTCGGATCGAGCGTCGCGAACAGCAGGTCCTTGGCCAGCACCTCGGCTCGCGTCAGGGCATTGAACAGCGTCGATTTGCCGGCATTCGTGTAGCCCACCAGGGCAACCACGGGGTAGGGAACGCGCGCCCTGCCCTTGCGATGAAGTGTGCGCGTCTTGACCACTGATTCGAGCAATTTCTCGATCTTGCTGATCCGCTCCTGGATCAGCCGGCGGTCGGCTTCGAGCTGGCTTTCGCCAGGCCCGCCAAGGAAACCGAAACCGCCGCGCTGCCGCTCGAGATGGGTCCACGACCTAACCAGCCGGCTTTTCTGATATTCCAGATGCGCCAGTTCGACCTGTAGCTTGCCTTCCCGCGTCTGGGCCCTCCGCCCGAAGATCTCGAGGATCAGCCCGGTGCGATCCAGCACCTTGGCTTTCCATGCCTTCTCGAGGTTGCGTTGCTGGATCGGCGAAAGCTGCGCATTGACGATGACCAGCTCTGCCTCCGCCGCCGCAGCGAGTTTGGCGATTTCGTCAACCTTGCCCGAGCCGAGCAGCGTGGCGGGCCGCGCCGTGGTCAACGGCGCAATGATTTTCTCGGCGATTTCAAGGTCGATGGCTTCGGTCAGGCCGACAGCTTCGTTCAGCCGCGATTGTGCATCGCGGTCTGCCGCCATTGGGCCTTTCTTGCGCTCGACATGCACCACGATGGCGCGTGTGGCGTGCGGACCTTCAATCTGAAAATCGATTCCCCCGCCCTCTCCGCCGCGCTTAGTGCTCACCCGTACCCTCTTCCTCGAACAGGCTGATGGGCCCGCCAGGCATGATGGTCGAAATGGCGTGCTTGTAGACCAGCTGGGACATGCCGTCCCGGCGGAGCAGGACGCAAAAATTGTCGAACCAAGTGATCACACCCTGCAATTTGACGCCGTTCACCAGGAACACCGTCACCGGCACCTTGTTTTTGCGGACGTGGTTCAGAAATGTGTCTTGCAGGTTCTGCGGCTTTTCCTGTGCCATGAGGCTTCTCTTTTCTTTTTTGTATGTGGGCCAATTACGCTTGAACTCGCAGCACCAACATTACCACACTTGCCCCAGCGCGCAAATCGGGGCTCCTGCTCTCGCGTTCTGGTTGAGTTTTAGCCGGTCGGCACCATATGTTGGCCACTTGTATTCGTTGTTTCCATCGCGTTCCTCGGCTAGAAGCGCCCCTCCATGACCAAGCACATTCCCACAGTGGGTCTCGTCAGCCTCGGCTGCCCCAAGGCCCTCGTTGACAGCGAGCGTATCCTGACCCAGCTCCGTGCCGAGGGATATATGATCGCTCCCGGCTACGACAAGGCCGATGTGGTGCTGGTCAATACCTGCGGTTTTCTTGATTCGGCCAAGGCTGAATCTCTTGCAGCAATCGGCGAGGCGATTTCCGAAAATGGCCGTGTCATCGTCACCGGCTGCATGGGAGTTGAGGCCGACAGGATCAGGGCAGCCCATCCCTCGGTCCTGGCGATCACCGGCCCGCAGCAGTATGAAGCCGTGGTGTCGGCCGTCCATGACGCCATCCCGCCGGTCCATGACCCAAAGTTCGATCTTGTTCCGCCGCAGGGCCTGCGCCTCACGCCCCGCCACTACGCCTATCTGAAAATTTCGGAAGGCTGTAACAATCGCTGCTCGTTCTGCATCATTCCGTCATTGCGCGGCGATCTCGTTTCGCGCCCCGCCGCCTCGGTGCTCTATGAAGCCGAGCGTCTGGTCAAGGCCGGCGTCAAGGAACTGCTGGTCATCAGCCAGGATACCAGCGCTTATGGCGTCGATACCAAATACGCCGAAAGCAAGTATCGAGGCCGTGATGTGAAGGCGAAGTTCCACGACCTCACTAAGGAATTGGGCGACATGGGCGTCTGGGTCAGGCTCCATTACGTCTATCCCTACCCGCACGTCGATGAGGTCATTCCGTTGATGGCTGAGGGTAAAATACTTCCCTATCTCGACATCCCCTTCCAGCACGCGTCGCCCCGGGTCCTCAAAGCCATGCGCCGCCCTGCCAATCAGGAGAAGGTGCTGGACCGTCTCGCCGCATGGCGCAAAATCTGCCCCGATCTTGCCGTGCGTTCCACCTTCATAGTGGGCTTTCCCGGTGAGACCGATGATGATTTCGAATTCCTGCTGCAATGGCTAAAGGAAGCCCGCATCGAGCGCGCCGGCTGCTTCAAATACGAGCCGGTTGAAGGCGCAAAGGCCAATGAGCTTGGCAATTTCGTGCCCGATGAAGTCAAGGAGGAGCGCTGGCACCGTTTGATGCAGACCCAGCAGGAAATCAGCGCCGATGTCCTTCAAAAGAAAATCGGCCGTATTGTCGATGTCCTGGTCGATGAGATCGACGAAGAAAATGACGAGGCCATCGCCCGTGGCCCGTGGGATGCACCCGAGATCGACGGCAATGTATTCATTCCCGGTGGTTCGGGATTGCAGCCGGGCGACATGGTCAAGGTCAGGATCGTCGAAGCTGAAGAGTATGATCTGGTTGCGGAGCCCGCCTGAACGACAAGAACTAACCCGTTATTTGTGTCCGAATTCCTGTTAGATAGTGCACCATGAACGCGTCCCCGTCCCGTTTCCGTTACAAGTGTTCCAGTTGCAATGAACTGCACGAGGGCCTGCCCGATGTTACCTTCGGAAGGCCCGATGCCTATGAGGTGCTCTCGGAGGACGAGCGCATCGAGCGCGCCCTGCTCAACGAGGATTTCTGCATCATTGATGGCGACAAATACTATGTCCGCTGTATCGCCGAAGCCCCCATCGAAGACTATACCGAGCGTTTTGGCTGGGGCCTGTGGTGCCAGGTGAACTGGACCGGTTTCAAGAAAGTCTGGGAAGCCTATTCCGATCCCGACGCACCGCAGGAACTGGAAATTGATGGCAAGGTTGCCAATGCCCTGCAGCATTATCCCGATACCGCCGGCCTGCCCTGCAAGATCCTCCTGAACGACGATGGCATGCGCCCCCATGCCCGCGTGACCGATGATGCCCATCCCTTCGGCGTGCATCAGGCCGAAGGCATGTCACTCGACGAGGCGATCCGCCAGGCCCGAACTGTCGGCGCCATGCTGGTCGTTGGATAGGCCCTCAAACCGTCACAGCGGAATGTTGTCGTGCTTCTTCCAGGGGTTTTCGAGCCGCTTGTTGCGCAGCATGTTGAGTGCCCGGATCACCCGCTTGCGGGTTGAATGCGGCATGATCACTTCGTCGAGAAATCCCCGTTCCGCCGCCACAAAAGGATTGGCGAAGCGTTCCTCGTAATCCTTGACCCGCTTGCTGATCTTGTCCTTGTCGGCGAGTTCCGAGCGATAGATGATTTCCGCTGCCCCTTTTGATCCCATCACGGCGATCTCGGCGGTCGGCCACGCATAGTTGACATCGCCCCGGATATGCTTGGAAGACATCACGACATAGGCCCCGCCATAGGCTTTGCGGGTAATCAGCGTGATCTTGGGAACCGTCGCCTCGGCGAATGCAAACAGCAGCTTTGCCCCATGCTTGATGAGGCCGCCATATTCCTGCGCAGTTCCCGGCAGGAATCCCGGCACGTCGACAAAGGTCACGATCGGGATATTGAAACAGTCGCAGAAGCGCACGAACCGCGCCGCCTTGCGGCCCGCATCGGAATCAAGGACTCCCGCCAGCACCATCGGCTGGTTGGCAACGAAGCCGACCGTCTGCCCTTCCATGCGGCCGAAGCCGGTAATGATATTGCGCGCGAACGACTCCTGGATTTCAAAGAAATCCCCCTCGTCGACCGTCTTGAGGATCAGCTCTTTCATGTCGTAGGGCTGGTTCGGATTGCCCGGGATCAGCGTATCGAGCGACATGTCGATGCGCTCGCCGTCGTCGAAGCTCGGAATTTGCGGCACGCCCGAAAGATTTGAGGACGGCAGGAAATCCATCAGCCGCCGGACCTGAAGCAGCGCTTCCACGTCGTTGTTGAAGGCCTTGTCGGCAATCGACGAGCGCGCCGTGTGCACCAGGGCCCCGCCAAGCTCTTCCGCCGTCACCGTCTCGTTGGTGACCGTCTTCACCACGTCTGGGCCGGTCACGAACATGTAGCTGGTGTCGCGCACCATGAAGATGAAATCCGTCATCGCCGGCGAATAGACATCGCCCCCCGCGCAGGGGCCCATGATCACCGAGATCTGCGGAATGACGCCGGATGACAGCACGTTGCGCTGGAACACGTCGCCATATCCGCCCAGCGCATTGACGCCTTCCTGGATGCGCGCCCCTCCCGCATCGAAAAGCCCGATGATCGGCGCCCGGTTCTGGATGGCGAGGTCCTGGATCTTGGTGATCTTGCGTGCGTGAGATTCCGAAAGCGATCCGCCAAACACTGTGAAGTCCTTGGCAAACACATAAACCACACGGCCGTTGATCGAGCCCCAGCCGGTGACCACGCCATCGCCCGGAATCTTTTGCTGCTCCATGCCGAAATCGGTGCAGCGGTGCTCGACGAACATATCGAACTCTTCAAACGATCCGTCATCGAGCAGGAGATCGATCCGTTCCCGCGCTGTCAGGCGGCCGCGCGCATGCTGCGCATCGATGCGCTTCTGCCCGCCGCCAAGCCGCGCCTCTGCCCGCCGCTGATCAAGTTTCGCGAGAATTTCGTGCATTGCCGTGCCCTCGATTGTGCAGTCAGGTCTTAGGAGAGCGGGCAGTCCCCGTCAAATGGGTCAAAAGCACAAGCAGAAAAAGCTTATCGAAGTGCCGCAAGATAGCGGCAGCAGGCATCATACTCTTTACGCCGCCGCGCCCGCATGACGGAGGCTTCGTCATCCTCGCCCCATTGCTCGATCTGCCAGTCTTCGTCAGCAAAAGCCGCGCGCCAGGCAGCTTCGGCATCAATCTGTTGCGCCGCGAGCATGGCGGCAAGAAGGGCTGATCCAGTCAATGTCGTCAATGTGTGAAGTCCGGCGATTGCGAAGTCATCCATGCCGCCGATATGCGCCTCAAACGCCCTGAGTGCGGCTTCAGGCTGCTTTGCGTGCATCACCCCTGTCGTCATCACGAACGGGGCATCGAGTGCGCGCAAGGCCCAGTCAACCACCGGGTTCCACAACTCATCCTGCCGGCGCACCAGCCCTTGCGGTTCGGCAGCGCGGTAGCACACCAGATCCGAACCGGCGAAAGCCACAACCTCGTCCACGATCTTGCGCCGCTCGGCGCCGATCCGGTCTACGGCCGTGTTGGCCAGCCGTGTCAGCGGCATGGAGAGCGGCAGCACCTTGTCACCCTGGCTTCGCCATTCGGCTGCGACTTCTTCCGCCAGTGTGCGTGTCGGCATGCTGAGCGCCGCTTTCTGGGGCGTCTTGAGCACCCGATTATCCAGCATGATGCCGTTATCAGAGGTGATGGTGACGAGCTTGTAGAAGCGCTTGCTCATTTCTCGCGTTCTTCCCACAACGCTAGAAGCTGCTCCTCCAACTCTCTGAATTCGCTTATGATGTAATGAGCTCCAGCGCGTTCAAGCTCGGCCCTTGGATGATTGCCCCAGGTCACCCCTATGGCCCCTGCCCCGGCGGAGCGCGCCATTTCGATATCGTAGCTGGTGTCGCCGATGACGATGGCCTGATGCGGTTCCGCCCCGGTTTCGGCCATCGCCTGGGTGACCATGCCAGGATGCGGTTTTGAGGGATTGGTGTCCGATGTCTGGATGGTTGCGAACCACCCTTCAAAACCATGCCGCTCGAACAGGTGTGCAACGCCCTTGCGCGACTTTCCGGTCGCAATGCCAAGCACCACGTCTGTGCGGTCACGGAGCCGGTTCAGCGCCTCCAAAGCCCCGGCGAAAAGCGCCTCGGCGTGGGCATTCTCGGCGCGGTATTTCCAGAACGCGTCCTTGTAGCCGGCCGCCAGCCTGTCATGCCGCGCCGCATCCGCGTCCGGCGCCAGTGCCCGCATTGCATGCACCAGCGATAGACCCACGATCGACAGCATCTTCTCCTGCGGCGGTGCCGCCAGCCCCTCCCCGGCAAAGGCCGACGATAGTGAGGCTGTGATCATCGCCCGGCTGTCCACCAGTGTGCCATCGACATCGAATATCGCCAGTTTCATGCCGGGCCCTCGTCGTAACGGTCGGGCTCAAATCCGAAATACTTCCACGTCTCCCGCATATGTGGCGGAAGTGGCGCCGTCACATCCACCTTGCCGCCGCGCGGATGCGGAAAAATGATCCGGCGCGCATGCAGATGCAATTGCTTCTGCAAATCGCCGGGCAGCATGTCGGTGTGCCCGCCATACTTTTCGTCGCCGATGATCGGATGGCCGATATAGGCCATGTGGGCGCGGAGCTGGTGCTGCCGCCCGGTCGATGGCTTGAGGCTAACCCAGGCGATCGAGTGTGCGGCCTTGTCGATGACGGCATAGTGCGTCAGCGCCCGCTGTGCTTCCTCTTCATCGTCACCTGCCGCGCGTACCCGGTCGCCCTCGGGCCCGGCCGCCTTGATCAGCGGCACATCGACCTTGCCCTGCGCCGGCTTGGGCACGCCGACAACACCGGCCCAGTAAATCTTCTGCACGTTGCGCGTCGCAAACAGCTTACCGAGCGCGGCTGCGACCGCTCGCCGCTTGGCCACCACGATGACGCCGGAGGTATCCCTGTCGAGCCGGTGCACCAGCAGCGGCCGCTCGCCGGTTTCGCTGGCCAGTCCCATCAGCAGGCCGTCAAGATGCGTATGCGTCTTGCTCCCGCCCTGCACCGCCAGGCCGGACGGCTTGTTGAGCACATAGACGTCCTTGTCCTCGAACAGGATCATGCCCTTGAACAGGTCTCGCTCGGTCTTGGTCAGCGGTTTGACCTCGGCCTTCGGTGCATCTGCCGGCCGCCGGTCAAAGGCCAGGGGCGGCACCCGCAATTCCTGCTCGGCTTCAAGCCGCGTGCTGGTCTTGGCCCGCCCGCCCCCAACGCGCACCTGCCCGGTGCGTGTAAGCTTGTTGAGATAGGCAAATGTCACTTGCGGGTAGTGCACCTTGAACCAGCGGTCGAGGCGCATGCCGTTTTCGTCCGCCGATACGATATGACGCTTCACCTCGCTCATGCGCTGATTGTACGGACCAGTGCCAATCCTGCAAAGACAGCCATGAGCGACAGCAGCACCGATCCCGCCGCATAGCCAAGCGCCGCGGCATGCGCCTTGCGCTCGACGAGCAGAGCAAAATCAAGCGAAAATGCCGAGAATGTCGTGAAGCCGCCCAGAATTCCGGTGGTGAGGAAAGCCCGCACTTCATTGCTGACGTTGAACCGCAGCGCCATCAGGGTGATCAGCACTCCCATCGCGAAGCATCCCGCCACATTGACGATCAGCGTATGCCAGGGAAATGCCGTGCCGAACATGCGGCCTGACCACACGTTCACGCCGTGGCGCGCCGCAGCGCCAAGGCCGCCTCCAAGTGCGATCCAAAGCACAAGCGGCATTACCCTGGAACCAGGAAGAAGGTCTTGCGCACCGTGTCGATGACTTCCCAGGTGCCGGAGGTGTTGGCTGGGAAATAGACCGAGTCCCCGGCATTGATCTCGATTGTCTCGCCGCCATCGGGATGGAACTTGCAGCGCCCGGCAACGAAACGGGCAAACTCGGCACTCTTGATGGCGCGCCGCCACTTTCCGGGTGTGCATTCCCACACCCCTGCGTCCGGTCCTTCGCGGAAATCCTTGGAGCGGATCATGGCAATGGGTGTGCCGATGGGTTCATTTGCCTTGAATGGCTCGCCAAGATCGCCCGAGGCAATCGTATGTGGCGCCTTGATCAGGGTAATCATTTCAGCCTCGCATAAGTCTCGTCAAAATAACCGCGCGCCCCGCAATAATAGCGGCAGCTCAGCGAGTCGATCCTGACCTTTTGTCCGTCGGCCTCGATCAGCACGCGGCATGGCCTCTCGCCATCGAATGCCTCCTCCGCTGGACCTTCCCACAGCCACTTGTCGCCAATCTGCCGCGCGCTCTGGAACGAGACATAGCACTGATGATAGGTCGGCCCGGAAACAGTGTCGATGGCGCCTGACAGCGTGCCATCTGCCTCGCGGATCAGCATAAGTGTGCCAAGATCGGTGTCGCTCCCATGCTGGTAGCGGTAGCGCCCGCTTATGCCTAGCGTATCACCGGCAGCACGGGCTAGTTCCTGCAGGCGCATTTCATAGGTCGCCGCAATGCACTCCCGGTCCACCCCGCAGGCATCGCGATTTGCCAGCCAGGCCTTTTGCGATCCGAGCACGCCGTCATGCCCGCCCTCCTGCTTAAGTGCCTTGTAGATTCGCGCCAGTGCCGCATCGCTGGCGGCAAGATCGGCATTTGGGTCCGAGCAGATCGTCTTTTCGGCGTCGGATACCGCCTTGGCGCAATCGAATGAGGGTTGGGCCAACGCCGAGGCCGCCAGGATCACCGGCAACACCAGCAGGGCAGCCCGCCTCACAGCCAGCCTTTTCGCTTGAAATAGAGGAAGGGAAGTATGGCCGAAAGCACCATGAGGCCGATGGCCATGGGATAGCCTTGAACCCATTCCAGTTCCGGCATGAACTTGAAGTTCATGCCATAGATGCTGGCAACCAGCGTCGGCGGCAGGAACACCACCGCCGCCACCGAGAAAATCTTGATGATGCCGTTCTGTTCGATTGAGATGCGTCCCAGCACGGCATCGAGCAGGAAACTGATTTTGCCCGACAGGAACGACGCGTGGTCGGTGAGCGACAGGATATCGCGCTGCAGGATTTTGATCCGCGCCCGGTTTTCCTTCATGTCCCTGGTCAGTTTGATCTGGTCGATAATCGCCTGCATGAACGCGCACATGCGCCCGATGGACACCAGGCTTTCACGCATCTTCGAGGTGAAGTCGCCCTCCTCGCCGATATTTTCGAGAAGTTCCTGCAGGTTCGGCCCGCGCTTGCGCGAGCGTGTGCGGTGGCCCTGGATGGTGCGCGCGTTGCCAAAGGTCTTTTGCGATGTTTCGTCGACGATCTGGCCCACCCGTTCAAGATGATCGGCGGCCCTGTCGACCACCGCTTCGAGAAGGCTGATCAACACGCCCCAGCCGGTCATCGAGGTGGCCTGCGGCTTCATGGCGCGGCGCACATAGGCGGGAAAGGCCTGCGGGTGGTGGTAGCGCACCGTAACCAGCATGTTGCCCTTGATGATGAACGTGACCGGCGACGACTCCGGCCTGTCATTCTCGCCGCGCCGGATCAGGTTGGCGGTCATGAAGGCAGCCCCGTCCTCCTGGTAAAGCCGGCTGGACGCCTCGATTTCCGCCAGTTCCTCGCGCGTCGGAATGTCGATGCCAAGCGCTGCTTCTACGCTCCGTTCTTCTTCCGCCGAGGGCTCCACCAGATCGAGCCACACGGCATTGTCCGGCACCGCAGGGGCATCCTGCGCCGGGTATTCGACAAGGCAACCGTTCGCAGTTCCATAAGGGGACAGCATGGGCTGTCAGATACAGACTTCATGCCACATTTAGCAAGCGCAGAACCATCGCAGGTCGTACCTGTCTGTGTTATCCATGAATGCAGTTGGAGGCGTCTCGAATTGCTGACAGTCGATCTCTATTGGTCATTCCGCAGCCCCTACAGCTACATCGTCCTGCCGCGCATTCTCGATCTTCGCGCCCGTTTTGACGTGACCATCGATCTCCGCATCGTCCACCCTGCGGCCATCCGCAATCCGGCCTATTTCGCCCGCATGGATCCGCTCGCCCGCCCGTATTTCATGCAGGATTCAGCACGGTGCGCCGCCTTCCACGGCCTGCCTTTCCGCCGCCCGATGCCGGACCCTATCGGACAGGATCCGGTGACCCTTGCAATCGCTCCGCGCCAGCCACTGGCGCGGCATCTGGGCCGGCTCGGCATCGCTGCCGTCGCGCGTGGCAGGGGCTTGGAATTCGCCGCCGAAGTTGCGACATTGCTGTGGGATGGCCGGATCACTGGTTGGAATGAGGGCGCCCATATGGCCGAAGCCGCGGCGCGCGCTGGACTGGACCTTGCCGAACTGGAGCGTGACGTGGCCGCTTCCTACGAGTCCTACGAGGAGCAACTTGCCGCCAATGACCGTGCCCTTCGCGCCGCCGGCCACTGGGGCGTACCCACTATGGTCTTTGACGGCGAACCCTTCTTCGGCCAGGACCGCTTCGACGTCTTCCTTTGGCGCCTGAAGCAGAATGGCCTCGCGCCCCGCGCCTAACTCCAGTCCAGCACCACCTTGCCGCAATTTCCCTGTTTCATCAGCGCGAAGCCTTGCGCGAAATCCGCCGCCTTCATCCGGTGCGTGATTACCTTGCGGACATCGAGTCCCGATTGCAGCATGGCGATCATCTTGTACCAGGTCTCGAACATCTCGCGGCCATAGATGCCCCTGATGGTCAGCGATTTGAAGATCACCCGGTTCCAGTCTACCGTCGTCGGGCCGGACGGAATGCCCAGCATGGCGATCTTGCCGCCCATGATGATGTGATCCACCATCTGGTCGAACGCCTTCGGCGCCCCGGACATTTCCAGCCCTATATCGAAACCTTCCTGCATGTGCAGCCGGTCCATTACCGAGCGGAGGTCGTCCTTGGACACGTTAACCGTCACCGCGTCCGTCACCTGGTTGCAAAGCTCAAGCCGGTAATCGTTGATATCGGTCACCACGATATGCCGCGCCCCCACATGCCGGCACACCGCCGCCGCCATGATGCCGATTGGCCCCGCTCCGGTGATCAGAACGTCCTCGCCGACAAGATCGAAGGCCAGTGCGGTATGGACCGCGTTGCCCAAGGGATCGAGTATGGCCCCGATCTCGTCATCGACCTCGGGCGGCAGGTGGATGGCGTTGAACGCCGGTATCTTGAGATATTCGGCAAAGGCGCCCGGCAGGTTGACGCCGATACCCTTGGTCTCGGGATCGAGGTGGAAGTGCCCCGCCCTAGCCATCCGGCTCTTCATGCCGATCAGGTGCCCCTCGCCCGAAACCCGGTCGCCGATCTTCACGGTGCGCACATGCGAGCCGGTCTCGGTGACGACACCGGCGAATTCGTGCCCCACCACCATCGGCACCGGAATGGTCTTCTGTGCCCATTGGTCCCATTTCCAGATATGGAGGTCCGTCCCGCAAACCCCGGTCTTCGCCACCTTGATCAGGATATCGTCCGGCCCGATCATAGGGACCGGCTCGTCCCGCATGACGAGGCCCTCTTTCGGCTCAGCCTTTACCAGTGCCCGCATTGTCAGATCACTCCCATGTCCCGGCCAACCGAAGTAAACGCTGAAATCGCCGCGTCGACATCGGCCGTCGAATGCGCTGCCGACATCTGCGTGCGGATGCGCGCCTTGCCCTGCGGCACCACCGGAAAGAAGAACCCCGTCACATAAATGCCCTTGGCATAAAGGGCCGCCGCCATTTCCTGCGCCAGCTTGGCTTCGCCCAGCATCACTGGAATGATAGGATGTTCGCCAGGCAGCAATGTAAAACCGGCCTTACCCATGCCCTGCCGGAACATCCTGGCATTGCTGAACAGGCGTTCGCGCAGTTGATCGCCCTGCTCGGCAAGGTCGACGGCCTTGAGCGCCGCGGCCACGATTGGCGGCGGCAGCGCGTTGGAAAAAAGGTAGGGCCGCGATCTCTGCCGCATCAGGTCCACGATCGGCTTGGCCGCCGCAATATACCCGCCAGCCGATCCGCCGAGTGCCTTGCCCAGTGTGCCGGTTAAGATATCGACCTTGACGCCAGCCCGTGCTGGCGTGCCCCTCCCTTGCGGTCCGATGAATCCGGTCGCATGGCAGTCATCCACCAGGATCAGCGCGTCATACGCATCGGCCAGCTTGCTGATATCGCCGAGCCGGGCGAAATAGCCGTCCATCGAAAACACCCCGTCGGTGACAATGATCACGCGCCGCGCCCCCTCGCCCCGCGCTGCCTTCAACTGCTTCTCCAGATCTTCCATGTCGCCATTGGCAAAGCGATGGCGCCTGGCCTTTGAGAGCCGGATGCCGTCGATGATCGAGGCGTGGTTGAGCGCATCCGAAATGATTGCGTCCTTCTCGCCGAACAGGGGCTCGAACACCCCGCCATTGGCATCGAAGCACGCGGCATAGAGGATCGTATCCGCCATGCCGAGATAGGATGAAATCCGCGCCTCGAGTTCCGCGTGCAGGTCCGACGTGCCGCAGATGAAGCGCACCGAGGCCATGCCTAGGCCATGGCTGTCCAGCGCTTCTTTCGCCGCCGCAATCAGAGCCGGGTGATCAGCCAGGCCAAGGTAATTGTTGGCGCAGAAGTTCAGCACCTCGCGCCGGCCGCTGACCTTGATATGCGATCCCTGCGGCGAAAGGATCGGCCGCTCCGTCTTCCACAGCGATTGGGCGCGTATCCCCGCGAGCTCGGCGTTCAGTTCAACGGCAAATTCATTCATGTGGGTTGCTCCTCGCCCCAAGCTAACTCGCTCCGCCCAGCCACGGAAGCGTCAATCCTCCTGACCATGTGGCTTCGGGCGCGAAATTGCCATGCTTTTGGTGATTGCTGTATGTGCAGCACCTTGTAGCAGTACCCAATAGCCCGATTCGCGAGGCGGCATGGTTATCGCGACTCCAGTTCTCCTCCCCAACCCAGGAAGCTCACCGCATTATGCTCTCGGTCCTGTTCGCCATCACCTCTTTGATTTTCGTCACCGTCATCATTCACATGGAGGGCCTGTGGCTGATCCGCGAATGGACGGAGAGAATTTCGGTGGGCCAGCGCATGAAACTCAGCGTCGTCGTCCTACAGACGCTGGTCCTGCACGTCATTGAAATCGGTCTCTATGGTGTGGCGCTGCTGCTCGCTGACCGCTACCTTTCGGTCGGCCACCTGCAAAGCACGCATCACATAGGATTGCTGGATTATTTCTATTTTTCAGCCGAAACCTTCACTGCGGTCGGCTACGGCGACATTATCGTCTCGGGCGATTTGCGCCTGATCGCCAGTATTGAGCCCCTGAATGGCCTGATGCTCATCAGCTGGTCGGGCGCATTCACTTTCCTGGCGATGCAGCGCTACTGGAGCGGACGCATCGGTCAGCTCGACAATTGAAAAGGAGCGGGAGCCTGCGAGGTTCCCGCTCCATGGCGATCAGTTCAGCACTTTGATCTTGTCCGCATCATGCTGCTTGTTCACCATCGTCCACGAAATCGAGACCTTCTGTCCCGACTTCAGGTCGGGATACTTTGCCGACTTGTTCAGGTAGAACATGGTGCCATCCTGCAATGTCACGGTCATCGCCTTGGAATCGAAGGCCTTGATCGTGCCAACCGAGTTGGTGCTCGCGAACGCCAGTGAAGACGTGACGAGGAGGGCTGCAACCGCAGCCGGAACAATGATCTTGCGCATGAGAGGTAGCTCCTGAGAAACAGGGCCGCACGTTGTGCTGCACCTGTGGAGAGGCCGACAGGTCCCGTCGAGTCGTGAGGCGCTGTGTCCCCACCGGCGTATCCCGGCCTCTGAATCAGAATCTAAATCGGTATGGCCGAAGGGGCCAGTTAACAAGCTGCAAGGTAGATTAATTCGGTGTCACGCTACGCCGGCATCCCGTATCGTGATCGCCTATTCCTTGTCGAACACCGTCAGTTCGCCGATATGGTCGACCCAGTCGCGTGCTGACCGCCGCCAGAATTGCGCCGTAGGCGTGAGCTGTTCGCGCTGCGTTATCGTGCCGACACGCAATCCGAAATAACCCTTTGCTTCGGCAGGTGCTGAATATAGCCGGGTGCCGCAGCGCGGGCAGAATGCTTGCCGCCGCCTGTTGCCGCTTTCGGCAATCTTGAAATAAAGCGATGGCTCGCCCGACAGCAGTCGAAACGTGTTGGGCAGGGCGGGAACCACCACGCTGAATGCCGATCCCGTCAGCGTCTGGCAATCGCTGCAATGGCAAAGCCCGGTCTCGGCAGGATCGATTTCCGCCTCGTAGGTCAGGTATCCGCAGTGACAGCGTCCGTCGATTTTCATATGGGAATCCTACACGATTTGGCCAGCCGCCGGAAGCTGTGCTATTGCGCCGCCATGAACAAACCTATTCATATCGTCGGAGCCGGCATGGCAGGTGCCGAAGCGGCCTGGCAGGCAGTTTCGGCCGGCGTTCCGGTGATCCTTCACGAGATGCGGCCATCGGTACCGACCGATGCGCACAAGACCGATGGCTTTGCCGAACTCGTTTGCTCCAACTCGTTTCGCTCCGACGATGCCCAGCAGAATGCCGTGGGCTTGCTGCATGAGGAAATGCGCCGCGCCAATTCGCTGATCATGGCCGTTGCCGCCCGTCATCAGGTTCCGGCCGGCGGCGCCCTCGCGGTTGACCGCGATGGTTTCTCGCACGAGATCACCGCCATCCTGTCCGCCCACCCGCTTGTCACTGTCGAACGCGGCGAAGTTGCAGGATTGCCGCCACTGGAATGGGACAGCGTCATCGTCGCCACGGGCCCCCTGACCTCCCCTGCCCTAGCTGCAGCCGTGCGCGGCCTGACAGGGGAGGGCGATCTCGCCTTCTTCGACGCCATTGCACCCATCGTTCATCGCGAGTCGATCGACATGGACGTGTCATGGTTTCAGTCGCGCTATGACAAGCAGGGGCCCGGCGGCACCGGCAAGGACTATATCAACTGCCCGATGAATCGCGAGCAGTACGAGGCTTTCATCCGTGCGCTGATTGAAGGCGAGAAGACCGATTTCAAGGAATGGGAAAAATCGACGCCCTACTTCGATGGCTGTCTCCCCATTGAAGTGATGGCCGAACGCGGACCCGAAACGCTCCGCCACGGTCCCATGAAGCCCCGCGGCCTCACCAATGACCATAGTCCGCTGGAAAAGCCCTATGCTGTGGTGCAACTGCGCCAGGACAACAAGCTGGCCACGCTCTACAATATGGTCGGTTTCCAGACCAAGCTGAAATACGCCGATCAGGTCAGGGTGTTCCGCGCCATTCCGGGTCTTGAGAATGCCGAGTTTGCCCGCCTTGGCGGATTGCATCGCAACACATTCCTCAACAGTCCCCGCGTGCTGGACGGTTCGCTGCGCCTCAAGGCCGACCCGCGCCTGCGTTTTGCCGGCCAGATCACTGGCGTCGAAGGTTATGTGGAAAGTGCCGCCATGGGCCTGATGTGCGGCCGCATGGCTGCCGCCGAGCGTCTGGGCCAGGTCTTCACCTTGCCGCCGCCGACCACCGCCCATGGCGCCCTGATCAATCACATCACCGGCGGCCATATCGAAACCACCGATGCGCGCGGCTCTTCCTTCCAGCCCATGAATGTCAACTTCGGCCTGTTTCCGCCGGTTAAGGCGCCAGCCCGTGGAGATGGCAAGCGGCTGAAACATTCTGACCGGGCCATTGCGAGAAAGCGCGCCTACACCGCACGCGGCCTCGCTGATTTCGATCTTTGGCTCGGCAGTGCCAGCGCTATGGCCGCAGAATGATCCACACACGCGCGTAGTGCAGCTGCACAGTGTCGCCGGTCTGTCCGCTCAGGTTGTCGACAAGCAGGCTCAGGCCGGAGCCTCCGTCGATCAGCACTGGCGGTTGCGGCTGGCCCGGCACCACGCTTCCTTCGCGGGCCTGTGCAAGAAGCTTCTCCACAGGGAGAACCCAGGACTTTCCATTGGCGGAAATGTTCAGGGCGTCATTCTTGATTTCCGCGACAAGCCCCGATGTCGTTTGAACCGGAGCCCCGGTCGAAATTTGGACGGGCCCGATGATGCGGCTTGCCGCTGGAAGTGTGTGCGAGGCCGCAATGGTGGCCGAGAAATTGACGAAGTTGGGCGGCGGCGCATAGGCGGCAAAACCAAGCTGTTCGCTTATGGCGCTGGCAAGGCCCCATCCCGTCTGGTCACTCTTGAAGGGATCCTTGTCACGGCCGGCAAACCAAGGACGCAGCCGGTCAAGTCCGCCTGCCTCACGCAAGGCATCGATCATCGAATATCCATCGCTCTGTGCCTCCGCGGCCAGCCGCGCCGGAGGCAGGACAAGTTTTCCATCGCTCAACAACCCGTGGCTTTGCGCAAATGCCGTCAGTCGCCCGAGCTGGCTTGTAATGGTTGAGCCGTTGGCACCCCAGGGACCAAGAGAACCGGCCAGCAGCAGCACTGCCAGCCCGCCCAACACGGCGCGCATGTCGGCCCGGTTTCGCTGGACGGCAAGGTAAAGGCTCAGCAGCGCCAGCCACACCGCCACCAGGATGAGGCCATAGCGGTCAGGTGTGATGCCGTAATCACTCACCCGGCGCGAAATGGCGATCACCAGCAACGCCGCAGGAGTGATTGTCAGCCAGAACCATCCGGTCATGAACAGCCGCAGCAATCGCGTTCCGCTGTCGCGCCATGGCCAGGCCACCAGCCAGGCTCCGGTGCCGCCCAGTGCGAAGATCGTCACCATCGTGCCGATCTGGCCCTTGGGCAGTTCCCATTGCAGGGCAATCTTGATCGCATAGGCGTGCAGGATCAGCGCATAGATCACGATCACCGGCACCAGCACGTAGTTGACCAGAACCGAGACGCCTTTCTCCAGCAGCGTGTTTTTCTGTGCCGCTAGATTCACTTCTTCGTTGGTATCGCGTGGCACAAGCGACAGGCCGTAGAGCGGCCCGATCAGGAATGCGGCAATCGACCAAATATGTTCGTGCAGATTGTTCGGCAAAGGCACATCGAAGAGAAATTTCAGCGCTTCGACGATGGCAGACAACCCGGCGGCGAACAGCACGCCTACGATTGTTGCCAGAAGCGCTGCAAGCCCGAGCCTGAGATTGAACAGCCACAAGGCGCCCTGCGCGATATGGGGCCGCAGGTAGGCTGCCACCATCAGCATCAGCACCAGTCCGCAGAACAGCATGAGCAGCGAAGTCTGGAAAACGCCGGTGATCAGCGCGAAGGCCGTGGCCAGCAGTCCGCAGGCAAGTGCAATCACGGCAGAACGGGTTCGCGCCATGCCGCGCGCTTCAGCGAAGAGGTGCGCTGCCCCCGAAGCGAGGAACCCCGCTGAACCGCCCCAAACCATGTCATCGTCGAAGCCGGTGTGGCCGTTCAGGATTTGGGCATTGATGTAGAGGCTGAGCAGGATTGAAAATCCCACTGGAACGGGAAACCTGGCGATGATGGTGCCGAGATCAGGAATGAGCCTCTCGATCCGTTCCGAAAGTTGCATGGTCCCTCTTCCAAGCGCCATAGTCTATATTCCTATGATAAGAATATGGCGAAACTACGGTAACTCAGAACGTCCCCGTTCGCGCCGCCATAAACAGCCGGAACTGACGTTTGACCTGGGCAACTTCGGCAACTTCATGCAAAGCCCTGGCGCCAAGGCGGTCAAGCTTGCGCAAATAGCCGTCAACCAGCGCCACCGGCAGGAAAGCCGGCAGAATTTCGATGCCAAGCTTTGAATAGGCCTCCCGCGCCTCTGCAAGCCGCTTGCGTGCCAAATCCCTTAGCTCCTGAAGTGCCGCACCCAGCGCCAGCTCCTCCCTCCCGGCCAGCACGTGTGCGGGCATCAGCCCATGCCGGGCCAGCAAATCGGCAGGAATGTAACACTGGCCCCGCGCCCGGTGTATCGGCAGGCTCCGCAGCAATCCGGTCAGCCCATACGCCACACCGGCCAGCCCGCTCGCCGTTGCCGCTTCCGCGGCACCCTTGCCCGCCAACACCGTTGCGCAAAGCTGGATCAGCATCGAGGATGTCTCGCCGAGATAACCTTCGAGATCGTTCAGTGTCGGCATGGCATCGTCATAGAGATCGAATGTCCGCGCCTCGATCATGTTGGCGAGCGGCGCCTTGCCAATCCCGCCGAGCTCAATGGCGCGGGCCAGTTCCTGCGCCACTGGATGTTCCGGCACTTCGCCAGCGTAGATCGCATCGAGCGTGTCGCGCCACCACTGGTGCCGGATTTCGCCGATATGCGTTTCGCTCACCATTTCGCGCACCCGCGAAATCTCGATGTTGAACGCATAGAGCGCCAGAACCGCCGCCCGCGATCTGTCCGGCACAAACAGGCTGGCAAGAAACCGATCCTTGTCTGCGGCGCGCACCAGATCCAGGCAATGCCGGGCGGTGGCCTCGCTCATCGCGGCGTGTCGACGGCAATGAGTGCAGTTCCTACCCGCCGCTTTTCCGCGAGCAGCACATGATAGGTGCGCACTGCCGCTCCCGTTGACATGAATTCAAGGCCGATGCCCCGCGCCGCAAATCGCTCGCGCACGGCCTTCTCCGGCCACACCATTTCCACTCCTGTTCCCAGCAGGAGAAACTCGATTGGCGGTGTCTCATCGAAGACCGGCTGGAAGTCCCCGGGCGTCCAGGCGCGGATGCCGCTCGGCAAGGCCAGGATCGAGCCGATGTGCGACATCCCAGCAAAACGGAACCCGCCATTGCCATAGGCATCGATGGGCGCAATGCCGGGATAGAATTGGCTCAAGGCCTGGCGCTGGCCTTCGCCTCTTTGACTTTCCCGCCAACCGACTCGCGATTGGTCCCGAGAAGGATCAGCACGGGCGAAGCAATGAAGATCGACGAATAGGTGCCGACCAGAACCCCCCAGATCATCGTGAAAGTAAACCCGCGCAGCACTTCGCCGCCGAACAAATAGAGCGCGATGAGCGCCAGCATCGTCGTGACCGACGTAAGGATGGTGCGCGGCAGCACGCTGTTGATGGAAAAATCAATGAGGTCGGCAAGGCCCATTTGCTTGTACTTGCGCAAATACTCACGAATTCTGTCGAACACGACAACCGTGTCGTTCAGCGAATAGCCGATGATTGTCAGGATCGCGGCGATGATTTGCAGGTTGAACTCGAGCCCCAGGAGACAGAACAGCCCGATTGTCAGCACCACGTCATGCATCAGCGAGATGACGCCGCCGGCCGCGAACTGCCATTCGAAGCGGAACCAAACGTAAAGCAGGATGCCGACGATTGCTGTCACGACGGCAAGTATGCCCTGCTGCTCAAGTTCGCCTGAAACTTTGGGACCGACCACGTCGACGGAGAGGTATTCGGTCTTTGGGTCGAGCGTCTGCTTCACCTTTTCGACCACGGCCTGCTGCGCCGCATCGCCGCCTTCAACCGCCTCGATCTTGATCAGCACATCGCGGGGCGATCCAAACTCCTGAAGCTCTACATCGCCGAGATTGAGTGCGCCGAGCTTTTCGCGAAGCTCGTCCAGATTGGCCGTCTGCTCGGTGCGGATGGTGATGACCGTGCCGCCCTTGAAATCCACGCCGTAGCTCAGGCCGACAAATATGAACAGCAGGATCGATGCCGAACAGAGAATGCCGGAAAGAAAGAACCCGAAGCGGCTCAGCCGCATGAACGGGATCTTGGTATCGTCGGGAATGAGACGGATCGGCTTGAACATGATGCGATGGCCCTAAAGCGGAATGGTCTTCGGCTTGGTGCTCCGGACCCACCAGGAAACAATCAGGCGCGTAAACGTGAAAGCGGTGAACATCGTGGTGAAGATGCCGATGGCATGCGTCACCGCAAATCCGCGAACCGGGCCGGAGCCGACACCGAACAGCACCACCGCGGCAATGAGAGCGGTAATGTTCGCATCGAGAATGGTTGCCAGCGCGGCCTTGAATCCGGTCTCAATGGAATTGAGCGCCGTCCGGCCGTTGCGCCATTCTTCCCTGATGCGCTCATAGATCAGCACATTCGAATCGACAGCCATGCCCATGGTCAGAACGATACCGGCGATGCCCGGCAGTGTCAGCGTAAAGCCCACAACCGACATGATGGCGATGACCATGACTAGATTCACGATCAGCGCGATATTGGCGAAGATGCCGAAGATGCCATAGACCAGCACCATGAAAACCAGAACCAGCGCCAGTCCGATGATCGAGGCAACCACACCGGAGCGGATGGAATCGGAACCAAGCGATGGCCCCACGGTCCGCTGCTCGACCGGCACCAGCTTTGCCGGCAGGGCACCCGACCGCAGCACCACGGATAGGCTGTTGGTCTCCTCGACCGAGAAATTGCCCGAGATTTGCCCGGAGCCGCCGAGAATGGGCTCGTTGATGCGCGGAAAGCTTTGCACGACGCCATCGAGCACGATGGCAAACGGCTTGCCGACATTGTCGGCTGTGAGCTTGCCGAATTTCAGCGCTCCTCTCTGGTTGAATCTGAAGGAAACAACCGCCTGGTTCGATTGGTCGAACGCCGGTTGGGCATCGACCAGGTCCTGGCCGTCAACCTTTGCGTTGCTGGCAGTCTTCACCCACATCGATTGCTTGGCGTCTTCCTTGAGCGGGAATGCCTCGCAATCGGGTGGCGGTTTCTCGTTGGCCGTGTTCATCGGCTGAACGTCGCAAAGTAGCTGGAACGAAAGCACGCCCGGATCGACGACACCTTTCAGGATTTCATCGGGGTTTCCGACGCCAGGAAGCTGGATGACGATGCGGTCTTTGCCCTGCTTCTGAATTGAAGCTTCGACCACGCCTGTGCCCGCGATGCGGTTGGTGATGATCTTGAGAACCTGGTCGACCGAGCCACTGATCTTGTTGTCGAGACCTTTTTCGGAGAAGACGAAATTGATCTGCTGCCCATTTCGCTCGATGTCAAACAGGGGCGTTTGCACGCCCGAGCTGAATATGCCGCCATCCACTTGCTGCCTGAGTTTTGAAAGCGCTTCGTAGGCCTTGTCGACGTCTTCCGGTTTGGAGATATTCACCATCACGCCGCGTGGCGTGAGGTTGACCCTGAACCCGGTCTTGACTTCGCGCAGTGCGACCCGGACATCTGCCGCCTGCTGTTTGGAAAGACTCTCGATCAGCAGTTTGCGATCGACTTCCATAAGCACGTTCGATCCGCCCTGCAGGTCGAGGCCCAGCACCATCGGCTTGGCAATTGTATTGGCCGCGAGCCAGTCCTGATAGGGCTTCGGCAGGATATTCGGCAGCGCCAGGAGAATGGCGACAACCGCAGCGGCAATGATCAGGATAATCTTCCAGCGGGCGAAATACAGCATGAAGCTTATTTGCCGGCGTCAGGCTTGATCGGCTCGCCCTTTGCGCGCACGTCCGCAATGCCGGAGCGCGCCAGCCGGACCTTGACGCCTTCGGCGATCTCGACCTGAATTTCATGATCATCGACGATCTTGGTCACCTTGCCGATCAGGCCGCCGCTTGTCACCACCGTATCGCCGCGCGCCACCTTGCCGAGCATGGCCTGGTGATCCTTCATCTTGCGCTGCTGCGGGCGGATGAGCAGAAAGTAGAAAACCACCATGATCATGACCAGCGGCAGCAGCATGCCGATGAAATCACCGGTCCCGGGCACACCCGCAACCTGCGCAAAAGCTGGCGAAACGAACATGGAGACTCCCCAGGGTGAACAAGACGTGGGGGATATATAGCGGTGCGCTGGCGCAATGCAACCTCGCTTGCGGCAAACCGCCCAAGTGGCTATCAGCCTTTCTCCATGACCGACAGACACCTGCAAGACCAGATTGATCGCATCGCCGAGGCCATGGACCGCCTGGCGCCGAGGCCGTCACCTGTTGTTGATCCTGCCTCCGCCACGGCCTACGTCTGGCATGCGCTTCCCCCGGCGCTGGCACCTGTAACAAAGGTCAACCGGGTCGAGATCGCGCTTCTGATAGGTATCGATCAGACCCGCGATATCCTGATGGAGAACACCAGGCGTTTTGCTTCGGGTCTCCCCGCCAACAATGCCCTGCTCTGGGGTGCCCGCGGCATGGGCAAGAGTTCGCTGGTCAAGGCCGCCCACCATGCCGTCAACACCGAAACCGGCGGCAAACTGAAGCTCGTGGAAATTCACCGCGAAGATATTGAAAGCCTGCCCGCGCTGATGACAATCGTGCGTGCCAATCCGAAATTGCGCTTCATTGTGTTTTGCGACGATCTCTCCTTCGATGCGCAGGACACGTCCTACAAGTCGCTGAAGGCCGCGCTCGATGGCGGCATCGAAGGCCGTCCCGAAAACATGCTGTTCTACGCTACCTCGAACCGCCGTCATCTCTTGCCGCGCGACATGATTGAAAACGAGAGATCGACCGCGATCAACCCATCGGAGGCGGTCCAGGAGAAGGTCTCGTTGTCCGATCGCTTCGGACTTTGGCTTGGATTTCACAATTGCAGCCAGGACGAATATCTAGAAATGATAAAGGCTTACGCCAACCACTTCAAACTTCGCGTGAGCCCTGAACAGCTCCATGCCGAAGCCATCGAATGGCAGGCCACACGCGGCGCTCGCTCCGGGCGCGTAGCCTGGCAATTCATACAGGATCTCGCCGGAAGGTTGGGTCAGCACCTCGAAGTCTGATAGCTACCTCAGTTCTTTTTCGTGCATGGACCATTCCTCGGGATTTTTTCCGAACGGAACCATGATCCACGCGCGATAGCCTTCACGCTGCTTGAGCCTTTCAAACCAGCGCATGACATTGGGAGCTGCTATCTTCTCGTATTCGATATTTGCATATCGCCAGAACAGGGTGCCCATGGCGATATCAGCCATGGTGAAGGCCTCGCCCGCAAACCACGGCTGCTTTCCGAGATGGGCATCGGCAATAGCCATAGGAGCCTGCAACTTGATCGCCGCAGTTCTCACCGCCGCATCATCGCGTTTCTCGGGCGCAGTTCGCACCAGGTTCATGAACATCGTGCTGATCGATGGCACCACATAGAGCGACTGCCATTCCATCCATTGCTCGGCTGCCGCTAACACGGCGGGATCGGAAGGGCGCAGAGTCCCCTGGCCATATCGGCTGCAGAGATAGCGGATGATGGCGTTCGACTCGAACATGGTGACGTCGCCGTCCTTGAGGACGGGTACCAGCCCCATCGGATTCATAGCCAGATAGGCCGGATCCTTGTTGCCGCCAAATCCTCCACCCACGGTGACGCGCTTGAATGGCTGGTCAAGTTCGGCAAGCGCCCAGAGAACTTTTTGAACATTGCTGGAACTGCGGCGGCCATAAACTGTGATCATCGCCGTACAATGCACCGGGTTCAAAGCAGCGGGCAAGAGCCAGTCAGGATGACCGGCTCACCGCCAGATAATGTATCAATTTCTAGTTCGCGGCCGTGGTGTTGCCGAGGAACTTCATCGGATCCATCGCGGTCGCACCCTTGCGGATTTCGAAGTGCACCTGCGGGCTGGAGACCGTACCGGTGCGTCCGGCCTTCGCCACCACATCGCCGCGCTTCACCGTATCGCCGCGCTTCACGAACAGTTCCTTGTTGTGGGCATATGCCGTGACCCAGCCGCCTTCGTGGCGCACCAGCACCAGATTGCCGTAACCCTTCAACTCGTTGCCGGCATAGGCGACAACGCCGCTTTCGGCTGCACGCACGCTCGTCCCCTCCGGCACGGAAATATTGATGCCTTCATTGCGGAGGCCATTCGGCTTCGAACCGTAGGCCGAGATGATCTGCCCCTTCACCGGCCAGCGGAAGCCTGGCAGTGACGGATCGACGGCGGCATTGCTGATTTGCGGATCGGCGGTTGGCGCCAGCTGCGATTGATCTTTGGGTTTCAGCAATTCGGCCGTCTGCTGCACCGGTTCTGGTGTCGCGGCGTCTTCCGATTTGGCAACCGTGCTTTCGACCGGCCCGGCCATGATCTTCTTCGGCGCAGGTGCCGATGCAACTGAAGCGGAACCGCCGCCCGGAATGCTCAGCGACTGCCCGACACCCAGCACGGTATCATGCGAAAGATTATTCGCATCGGCGATTGCGTAGGGGCTGACGCCATAGGAACGGCCCAGTGAATAGAGGGTTTCTCCCGATTTCACGGTATGCGATCCGCCCGACTTTTGGCGC
>JANMMJ010000292.1:0-1872 GCA_031373255.1 Hyphomicrobiales bacterium | reverse complement strand
CGTCACCAAATCTGCGTCCATTTGGCCAGCCGCCGGCGACATTGCCGCCGGTCTGGGGGCTGGCGAGAACATCGCCACCAAACACGCTCAGGCGGCGAAATCCTGTCTGGCCGGCAAGCCTGGCAGGACCGGTGGTGAGATTGACCTTGATCACATCGGGAATGAAGATCGATTCAATCAGTCCGGCAGCAATTGGCGTCACGCCAAGCACGGTCGAGAGTTCCGGATTTGCCGCATAGGGGCGGAAATTGGCACTATCGTTGATTGGGCGCGACGAATTGTAGAGATTCTTGTCCTTGAGGGCGACGAGCGCCTCATTGAACAGCGGATTTCCCTGCCTTGCGACCTGGACTTTGCCAGATGCCTGAACGCGCGACGTTGTCGCGAATACACCGGCATTCTTTGACGTGCCAAGCTCCGACAGCGGGATGTTGAGCACGATCGTGTGCACGTTGTAGCCACCCTGGCTATCGAATGGCTCGGGCTTGTTGAAGCTGAAATCCAGATCGAAGATCGACTGGATGTCGCTGTAGAAGCCGTCATCGCGCTGACCGGCAAACACCCTGTAGCCGTTGCTCAATGAAGCGATGCCCATCTTGGTGAAACCATCGAGTTCCGCCTGGGTGTCGACTCCCGGTTTGGCTGGCTTGGATCCGTCATTGCCCTGGTTATAGGCGGGCGTGACATTACCCTGGTTGTTTGGGGGCACCTTGATGTTGTCGCCAAGAACGGTCTTTGTATTGCCGTTGCGATGATCGATCTTGGTGATCTTGTAGGTCTGGCGAAGATTTTGATTTGGCGAGAAATTGGCGCCGGGGTTCACGACACCCAGATAACTTTGGAGAATCGTGTTCTGATTGACGAATGCGGTCTTGAATTCAAAGCGATAGGTAATATCGGCGCGGCCCGTCTTGACATGATTACCGAGCGCCACATGGATTTCGTAATCGACATTGGGATCAAAGCGGTAGTTGTTGGGACCGATTCCCGGCTCCTCGAAGGGATTGACGGCAAGTGCGGCCGTCAGATAGTCAACGCCAGCCTGCTTGCTCCTGAAAGCGTAAACATCGGTGGTGTTTGCGGCATCGTCGAGCGAAATGAGCGGTGCGTCCATATGGCTTGAAGCGAGGACCGGCACAGTCATCGTGAGTTGATAGGCCAGAACGGCGCCTAGCGCCAATCCAGCCGGTGAGTATTTCAGCATGGTTCCCTACCTATGGTTTGTTTATGCGTCCGTCGTGACCGTTGCGGATTTACCGAACGGCATGAGTGTCTACGGTGCGCTCAGGGGTAAAGTTTCAGGAACACAGTCTTGTGATGGAACGACGCTGTGGGTTTTGACGGAATGGGCCAGCCAGATATTGGTTTAGTCCCTACCCTATAGCGCAATGCAGCTCCGCGGCATCAACCGCGAACCCGCCGCCTGTTCGATGGCTACATGGGCTCAGGACGTGTCTTCATAGAGTGCGTCGCGGGCCAGCCCATGGCACTCACGCAGCACAAAGTCGATTTCCTCTATCGCCTCCTTGCGATGGCCGGGTGGGGGACCGGGGCGGAACGGCGACAGGAAGGTCGGTTTTTGCATCCTGTTGCGCCGGGCTTTCCAGCGCGCCAGACGCCTGGCCTGCCGCGGCAGGTTCTCCAGCGCCATCTTCACCGCGGCGAGACGGCGGCCGAGGCGAGTAGCGTCGATGGTGTCATCCGGCTCCTGGATGGGATTCTCGGCCGGCCGCCGGGGCTGGAACAACGGGATGAGCGGACTGTCGGCAAAGATGTGAATGCGGGGAACAACCGTGACAGAAGCACGACTTCGGCTGTTGTGGTGGCTGAACCGCTGGCGCGCGTCGAACAGCTGAAACGCGATCTGTCCGC